>JAJUJF010000153.1 GCA_029265455.1 Paracoccaceae bacterium
GGGTGCCGGCACGACCGGTCCGGCGGGGGCGGGCACGGCAGCGGGTTTCGGCCGCGCTTCCACCGACGGCGGCGCGGGCAGATGTCCTTCGCGCACCTCCTCGACCGCATGCAGGACCTGGTCGATCACCCGCTCCGTGATGCCCATCTCGCGGATCGTCTCGTCGAGCAGCGTGACGAAGGAGTCGAACTGCGCCTCGTCGAAACCGTCGGGGACGGGGAACTCGAATGCGGGGACACGGCCGGCGAGAGCTTCCGCCATGTAGTTGCGGAACAGCCGCTTCTCGACCTCGGCTATGTTCCCGGCCAACATCGGCGCGAGCTCGGCCTCGCCGAGCAGCCGCTCGAAGAAGCGGCTGGCCAGTCCGTCCGCGTCCACCTCGCCCCCGGAGTCCCGTAAATCGGCGCCCGCCAAACCCGCGGTCATCGGCACGGTCTCGCCGGCGGCCAGGGCATCCAGACGCCCGATCAGCTCGCCGTCGTCACCGGCCGGCTCACGTTCGTTCTCCTCGAGCGATGCCAGGATTGCCTTGATCTGGTCGAGGGTCTGCAGGATGACCGTGACCGCCTGGGGCGTCACCTCCAGCTCCCGGTCCCGAAACTTGCCGAGAACGTTCTCCGCGGCGTGCGTCAGCGTCTCCAGCCGCGGCAGGTCGAGGAAGCCGCAGGTGCCCTTGATCGTGTGGACGATGCGGAAGATGCTGCCGATCAGATCGGGATCGTTCGGATTCTGCTCGAGCCTGACGAGCTCCAGATCGAGCTCCGCCAGCCCTTCGGCGGTCTCCGTCAGGAATTCGCCGAGCAAATCGTCCATATGTCCGCTCCTGAGCACCAGATCGCTGGGACGCCCGCGCAGGAGGATCAGGCTGGTCGTCCGGGTCGAAGGGACGATAGGCAGCGGTGCTTAAGGGAGCGTAAAAGCGGTCGGGTCAGGGCGTCTCGACCGAGAAGGCGCGCCGGTCCGGCGCCTCGTCGTAGCGGATGCCCCCGCCGAGTTGCTCGGCGAGCAGCCAGGTGAAGTACGGTTGCGCCGCGCGCGCATCGAGGTCTTCGACGGACACCCGGCCGCGGATCGCCAGTGCCGACCGCTCGTGCAGGTTGGCGCCGGTGCCCGAGGCGGTGACGAGCAGCCTCCACCCCGAGGTCGACGGCGGCACCTCGACCGAGACGGTGCCGCCGCGCGGCAGGCATTCGGCCCCGAGCGCCACCAGGTTCAGCAGCAGCTTGCCGCGCCGGCCCTCGGCCTCGGCCAGGTCCTGTCCATGCAGCTGCCAGTCGAGCTTCGCCTTGCTCTCTTCGAGATATCCGTCCGACACCCGCCGCAGCTCCGCGTAGGGCCAGGACGATCGCCCGCCGCCGAAGCCGAATGCTATGCGGAAAAAGTCGAGCCGCTTCCACGCCTGTCGCGCGCTGCTCGTCAGCAGCGGCATGATGTCGTCGAGCGAGGACGGATCCTCCTCGACCAGTTCCAGACCGTTGTTGACCGCGCCGACCGGGCCGACAAGATCGTGGCAAAGGCGGGAGCAGAGCAGCTCTAGCACCGCCATCTCGACGTTTTCCGGCAATTTCTGCCCCGCGTTTCGGAGTGGGCGCCATGCTTTCAGGTTGCAGTCTATGCCGAGCCACGCCATCGCGCAAAGTTGGCGGCCCAGGGCGCCGCGTCGCTTCGCCGGTGGTCAAACCCACGCCCCCGCTCCTATATTCACCTGACGTGCAATTTGAGCTCGAGGGACCCCATGCTTGAAAGCTCTCCCGGGGGCGCGCGGCGACAGCCGCTCTCGGACCCGTTCGGGCGGGGCATCACCTATCTCCGCGTGTCCGTTACCGACCGCTGCGACTTCCGCTGCGTCTACTGCATGTCGGAAGACATGACCTTTCTGCCGCGGAAGGATCTGCTGACGCTGGAGGAGCTGGATCGCGTCTGCAGCGCCTTCGTGCGTCTCGGCGTGCGGAAGCTGCGCCTGACCGGGGGCGAGCCTCTGGTGCGCCGCGGCATCATGGACCTCTTCAGGAACCTCGGCCGGCATCTGCGGTCCGGCGACCTGGACGAGCTCACCGTCACGACCAACGGCAGCCAACTCGCCCGCTATGCCGACGAGTTGTACGAGGCCGGCGTGCGGCGCGTGAACGTCTCGCTCGACACGCTCGATCCCGACCGGTTCCGGGCGATCACCCGCTGGGGGCGCTTCGGTCAGGTCATGGATGGCCTGCGGGCGGCGAAGGAGGCGGGCCTCGGCATCAAGATCAACGCCGTCGCCCTCAAGGGCGTGAACGAGGACGAGCTCGACCGCATGGTCGAATGGTGCGGCGAGCAGGGCTTCGACCTCACCTTCATCGAGGTCATGCCGATGGGCGACGTCGGCGACGACCGGCTCGACCAGTATCTGCCGCTCTCGCTGGTGCGTTCGCGGCTGGCACAGACCTGGACGCTCGAGGAATCCGCCTACCGCACCGGCGGCCCGGCCCGCTACTTCAACGTGCGGGAGACCGGCGGCCGGCTCGGCTTCATCACGCCGCTCACGCACAATTTCTGCGAGTCGTGCAATCGCGTTCGCATGACCTGCACCGGCACGCTCTACATGTGCCTCGGGCAGCAGGATTCCGCCGACCTGCGGGAGGTCGTGCGAAACAGCGAGTCCGACGCCCCGCTCGACGAGGCGATCCGCGAGGCGATCTCGCGCAAGCCGAAGGGCCACGACTTCGTCATCGACCGCCGCCGAGGCCGGATATCGGTGCCGCGGCACATGAGCGTCACCGGCGGGTGAGCACGATCGATCCGCCGCGGGCGGATGACGATACGGGCGGGGCATCGCTCCCCTCCCGCCCAGACGACCTGAAGCTCGCCTTCGTCGCCTCCGATACCGAGACGGCGCAGCTGGCCAAGACGCAACTCGAGGAACGGTATGGCTCGGTGCCGCCGGAGGAGGCGGAGGTTATCGTCGCGCTCGGCGGCGACGGGCTGATGCTCGAAACGCTGCACCGCTTCATGGGGATCGGCACGCCGATCTACGGCATGCACCGCGGCAGCGTCGGCTTCCTGATGAACAGCTACGACCTCGACGGCCTGTGCGAGCGGATCGTGCGCGCCAAACCGGCTCGCCTGCTCCCGCTCCTGATGTCCGCCCGCACCATCGGTGGCGAGGAGGTCCAGGCCTGCGCGATCAACGAGGTCTCCCTCCTGCGCGAGACCCGGCAGACGGCCAAGATCAGGATCCGGATCGACGACGTCGTCCGCCTCGAAGAGCTGATCTGCGACGGCGTGATGGTGGCGACGCCGGCCGGCAGCACCGCCTACAATCTCTCGGCGCACGGCCCGATCATCCCGATCGGCGCCCAGGTCCTCTGTCTCACTCCGATCAGTGCCTTTCGGCCGCGCCGATGGCGAGGAGCCATCCTTCCGCACGCCGCCCGCGTCACCTTCGAGATTCTGGAGGCGGAGAAGCGGCCGGTCAGCGCCGTCGCGGACTATACGGAGGTGCGCGACGTCGTGCGGGTCGACGTACGCGAGGATCCGACGACGCCGCTGACCCTGCTTTTCGACCCCGAGCACGATCTCGAGGAGCGTGTCCTCAAGGAGCAGTTCCTGACCTGATGGCGCAAACGGGGACGCGTTCCGACAGATACCTGCGCCTTGCGGGGACGCTGCTGGCCGGCGCGCTCGGCGGCGCCGTGTTCGCGTGGCTGAACACGCCGCTGCCCTGGATGCTGGGCGCGCTGTTCGTCACCACCTGCCTGGCGCTGGCCGGAACGCCGCTCGAGCTGCCGCAGCAATTGCGACGCATCATGATCACCGTCCTCGGGGTGATGCTGGGCAGCGCCTTCCACGCCGACATCTTCGATCACGTCGTTCGCTGGTTCGCCACGCTCGCGGGAATGGTCACCTACATCGTCGTCAGCGCCGGACTGGCGATGTGGTTCTTCCAGCGCATAGGGCGCCTCGACCCGGTGACCTCCTTCTTCGCCGCAGCTCCCGGCGGCCTCAGCGAGATGGCGGTGCTGGGACCGATGATGGGCGGCGACGAGCGCCAGATCACGCTGGTCCACGCGACGCGGATCGTCATGGTCATGATGATCATCCCGCCCGCGTTCCGCATCTTCGGCGGCTACGTCCCTCCTGCGAATCTCGGTGCCACGGCGGGTCTGCTCGACATCGACCCGGTCGATCTCGGCATGCTGGCGCTCGCCGCGGTCGGCGGGTTCGTCGTCGCACGGGCACTCAGGTTCCCGGCCTACCAGATGACCGGACCGATGCTCGCGAGCGCCGCCATTCACATCGCCGGGGTCACGACCGCCCGGCCGCCGTTCGAGCTCATCGCGGCCGCGCAGGTGATCATCGGCTGCGGCGCCGGCGTGCGGTTCGCGGGTGTCAGCTTCCGCGAGTTGACCCGGCCGGTGGCACTGTCGTTGATCTCGACCTCCGGGCTGCTGATCTCGGCCACGCTGTTCGCGCTGCTGATGAGCGCGATCACCGGCATCGACTTCCGGGCGATCATTCTCGCCTATGGGCCTGGCGGTTTCGCCGAGATGACGCTGATCGCCCTGTCGCTCGGCATCGAGGTACCGTTCGTCGCCGTCCATCACGTCGGGCGGATCTTTCTCGTCGTGATGCTCGCCTCATGGCTGTCGCACCTGATCTGGAGGCGCCGCCTCCCGGCCGCTAGCGGCGCCGGAAATCCGGCACCGTCCAGAAAATCGCCACCGGAATCAAGCAATTGACGAAAGCGAACACGAGCACCCAGTCGTAGCCGCCGGTCCAGTCGTGGAGCAGGCCGCCTGCGGTGGCGCCCACCGCCGCGCCGACGCCCATCCCCATCTGCACGGCTCCCATGATCGAGCCGAGCTCCCGGCCGCGGCCGAAGATGCTGGCGGCCATCGAGGCGATGATCGGGCCGCGCGAGCCGAAGGAAGGGCCGTAGACGACGACGAAAAGCACGAGCAGCCAGTAGACGGGCGCCGCCTCCAGAAAATGGAGGATCACCATGCCGGCGAGCGTCATGCTGTAGCTGATCGAGATCGAGACCAGCCGCCCGAGCCGGTCGGCAAGCCAGCCGAACACGAGCAGCCCTGCCGTCGCGGCGATCCCGGCGGCGCCGAACGCGCTGGCGGCCGTCAGGGGCGGAAAGCCGGTCTCGACGAGAAACGCGACGATCTGCGGGTTCACGGCGAACATGCCGACCGCCGTCAGGAAGTTCACCACGAACATCGCCCAGAAGGTGCGGGTGCGGAGTGCCTGCCTGAGCGTCATCGCCGCTGCCGGTGCGGGCATCCCCTTCGAAACGGGGGCGGGATCGGCCGGCCGCCCCGCCTCGATCAGCCGCCACGGCATCAAGCGGATCACCAGCACCATCGCGAGGATCGCCCCGCCCATCACGGCATAGGAAGGCCGCCAGCCCATGCTGTCGATCATCACCTGGACGGTGGGGGCCAGGATCAGCGTCCCCACGCCGGA
>JAJUJF010000209.1 GCA_029265455.1 Paracoccaceae bacterium
GAGCCGTTTGCGGAAGAGGCCGGCGGCTTCCTTCGAGTCGCGCGAGACCCGGGCCCGGTTCCGGGAGCCGGGCCGGCAGGGGAAGCGTTCCGCGCGCGGAACGCTCAGGCCGTCGCCGGAGCCGGATAGAACCGCTCGGCGATCGGGCGGGTGATGCGTTCGATGCGCCGCACCTCCTCGTCGGAGAGCCGTTTGCGGAAGAGGCCGGCGGCTTCCTTCGAATTGCGCGAGACCCGGGCCCGGTTCCGGAACAGGCTCGGCAGGCGACGTGCCCTCTTCGGAGCGGAGAGGGCGCGGATCCCCGCGGCGACCTCCGGTGTGAATTCGAGGCCGAGGGGTTCATAGATGGCGCGGAAGCCGGTCTCGGGGTCCTGGACGAGATCCTCGTGCCGGACGAAGATCCAGTCGGGATGGCGCTGGCGCAGCGTCTCGATGTGATGATGGGTGATCAGCCAGAGCAGCGTGCCCGTCCGCACCGGGTCGGGCTGCTCGGCGGCGGCAGCCTCGATCTCGGATCGGAAGGGCGCCAGACAGTCCTCCATCAGTGCCGGCTGGCGGAGCAGCTGCCGGAAGGGATACCTGTACCAGCCGGCGGCGATGACGCTCGCGACAAAGGCGGCCGGCCGGCGGATGATGACCACCACCTGCATGTCGAAACGGCGCGCGAGCCATTCCGTCGAGAAGAGGGCGATCGGGTCCTTCATGATCGGCCGCGCCCGCCGCCGGCGCTTGCCCTCGAAATAGGCGAAATCACGGGCGATGCGGGCAAGGTCGAGCGGCCGGCGCATCGTGGGCAGTGCCGCTCCGAGGTCGTAGCGCCAGGCGAGGGTGTCGCGCAGGCCGGCGAGATAGGGCGCCTCGTTCGCCTCGGTGACATAGGTGAGATTGGCCGGGAACCGGGCGCGGCAGATGCCGGGGCTGGTGTTCCGGTTGAAGGGCTCGTGGATGTAGCCGGTCCCCGCCGCCAGCGCGAGCACATGACCGACCCAAGTCGAGCCGGAACGGTGTGAGCCGGTGACAAGGATCGGCCGGCCGG
Organism: Paracoccaceae bacterium; assembly: GCA_029265455.1. Classification (GTDB taxonomy): domain Bacteria; phylum Pseudomonadota; class Alphaproteobacteria; order Rhodobacterales; family Rhodobacteraceae; genus Amaricoccus. Next base: position 1,037 of record JAJUJF010000209.1, read on the forward strand.
ACGGACCACCACGGGTGCGGGAGGGGAGGGCATCCATCGGGTTGTCGCCTTTCGAGCAGCAAGGATGGGGCGATCTACCCCGTGGCGGGGGAGGGGGGTCAAGGACGACAGGCGGCGCGCCGCTGCTGCTTGCGGGAATCCGCTGATTTTCCGCGCGCGGAACCGGGGGATCAGGGCGCCGGCCGTTCCTCGATGCGAAGCGTGTTGCGGGGGCCGGGCACGAGCGCATGGGTGACGGGACGGGCCTCGTCCGCAGCCTCTCGCCCCGTCTCGATGCGCCGGCCGTCGGCAGTGAAGTTTCCGCTCTCGCTCCCGTCCCGGAACCGCCGCCAGCCGGTGAGCTGTCCCTCGGCATCGTGATCGTAGACGTCGCGCCAGTCGGCCCGGGGCAGGAGGAGCGGGTCGGCATAGACATCCGCCTTCTCCGGATCGGCATGATCGATCGAGAGGATGCGCGGCACCCCGTCCGGACCTTCCTCGTAA
>JAJUJF010000071.1 GCA_029265455.1 Paracoccaceae bacterium
AGATTCGAGGTCCCCTGCTTCAACCTTGCCTCAACCCCCTGCAGCGAGGTTCAGGCCCGGGGATGCTCCTCCGCCACACGCACTCCGGAAGAAGGTTGATCCTGGTGCTGTGTCAGGTCCAGCAACGCCCCGGTGTCCGGCCTCCGCGCCTCGCCCGACGGCTCTCCATCATCCACAATGGCGCGGCCGGAGATCTCGCTCGACTCGACCGGTCCGGCGATCAGGCATTTTCAGCTTGGCGGGCAGACAGGCGGGCGATCGGCCAGAGCCACGAAGAGACCACCCCGATCCTGCATGAGTGGCGGACTCGGGAGGATTCGAACCCCCGACCTCTTGATTCGTAGTCAAGCGCTCTATCCAACTGAGCTACGAGTCCGTCTGGGCGCGGGACTTAACCGCCGTGACGGTTCATTGCAAGGGCGAAAGCGACCGCTTCCGCTCAGCCGGGCAGGACTATCCGGAAGCTCGTACCTCCCGGACCGGTTTCCACCAGTTCGAGCGTGCCTCCGTGACCGCGGACGAGATCGGCGGCGATGGCGAGGCCGAGACCGCTGCCGCCCCGGCGGGCACCGCCGCGAAACGGCTGGAAAAGATTCTCCCGCGCCTTCTGCGGCAGGCCGGGGCCGGTATCGACGACCCGGATCTCGACGCCCCCCTCGACCGGCTGCGCCTCGATCCGCACCTCGCCCGGGGTACCGCTCGCACCGATTGCCTGGGCCGCGTTGCGCACGAGATTGGCGAGCACCCGGAACAGCTGCTCGCGGTCGGCATTGACGGCAAGCTCCGGCGGCAGCGCGGCGATGAAACGCACCTCCGCCCCCTCGGTCGCCGAAAGCTGCACGACCTCGATCACCTCCTCGACGAGCGGCGCGAGGGGAATCCGCGCGATCTCGGGCGGCGGCTCCTCGGCCCGCCCGAAGGCCAGCGTCCGCTCGCAGAGGCTGACCGCCCGCGAGAGCGAGGCGACGAGTTTCGGGGAGTTGCGCCGAACCGCCGGATCGTCGCTCGCCTCCAGCCGGTCGGCGAGGATCTGCGCCGTGGCGAGCATGTTGCGCAGGTCGTGACTGATCTTTGCCACCGCGCTGCCGAGCGCCGCGAGCCGCTCCTTCTGCTTCAGCGAGCCCGTCAGGCGCAGCTGCAGGTCGCGCAGCGCCCGCTCCGCCTCCTCGATCTCGCGCGCGCCTCCCTGCGGCACGATGATCCGCCGCGCATCCTCCGGGTTGTCCTGATAGGCAAGCATGTGCGCCACCACCCGGTCGATCGGCCGCACGATCAGATGGCGGATCGCGATGAAGATCAGCGCCGCCAGCGGCAGGATGAAGAGGAAGGAGTTCACGAGGATCCTGAGGCCGTAATCGACCATCGCCTCGCGCAGCGGCTCCTCGGCCATGGTGATCTCGATCGGGCTGCGCGCGCCCTGCTCCGTCTGGCCGATCACCGTGATCGTGCGGTCGGCCGGACCGAAGAAGACCGCCATCGCGTCACGCATGAGTGCGAGATTCGACGCCGTCCGCAGGTCGTAGACCGCGGCGACCGAAGGAATGGTGTCGCTCGAAAGCACCAGCTCGCGCACGTCCTCGCGCCGCAGGACGACGTTGTAGACCCCCGCCGTCGCCAGCAGCTCGCGCTCGAGATCCGGCCCGACGATTGCATCCGGCGCGGCGAGCAGTGCCAGCGCGCCGAGCTGGGCAAGCTCGAGCCGGCTCTGCAGATGCTCGACCCGGAACCGCGCCACCGACGGCACGAAGATCAGGACCTCCGCGACCAGCACGAAGATTGCCATCAGCCCGAGAATGCGCCCCGAGAGCGTGTTGAAGATCGACTGCCGCACGCGCATCGCCGAAAGTTGTTGTGCGCATGTAACCTACGGGCACGGGCACCCCCTCACAAGCAGTGGCCGATTCCGCGCGGCCCTCCGCCACGGAGCGTGTCAATATCGCTCCAGCCCCGCCGCGGCGATCCGCATGATGCGGCAGCGCTGCCTGCCTCTTCCGGGAGGAAATGCCGCAGGAGGTCACTCCGCGCCACGGTTGCAATTGCCGCGCGTGGGCAATCGTCCGCGCGGTCGGTCCGCGAATTGACTCCGCTCCGCGCCATGCCCTATATGCCCGTCTCCGGCCCGCATGCGCGCGTTCAGGGCGCGGGCAGTTGCCGAAACGACCTCTGCAAGAACAAGGCGCCCCGTGGCGCGACCAGGAGATGAGCGATGAAACGCACCTATCAGCCGAGCGAGCTCGTGCGCAAGCGCCGCCACGGCTTCCGTGCGCGGATGGCGACGAAGAACGGCCGCAAGATCATCAACCGTCGCCGGGCACAGGGCCGCAAGCGCCTGACGGCCTGAGCCACGGCCGCGGCCTTCCCGCTGCCGGCACGTCGCCTGTACCGGGGCACGTGGTGAGCGCGATCGAGACCCTGCGCCACCGGCGCGATTTCCTTGCCGCCGCCCGCGGCCGCCGGGTCTCGCGCCCTGCCTTCACCCTCCAGGCGCGCCGCCGCGAGGATGCCGAGGCGCCCGGCCTCGTCCGCGTCGGCTACACCTGTTCGCGCAAGGTCGGCAACGCCGTCGCCCGCAACCGGGCGAAAAGGCGGCTGCGGGCACTGGCGCGCGAGGTCCTGCCCGAAGCGGCCCGCCCCGGCTGGGACTACGTCCTCGTCGGCCGCGCCGACGTGACGGCGACCCGCCCCTTCGACGCGATGGTCCGCGACCTGCGCTCCGCGCTCGCCGCCGTCCATGAAGGGCGGCGCAAGTGAGCCCGGCCGCCCGCATTCTCGCCCTGCCTGTCCGGTTCTACCGGCTCGTCCTCTCGCCGCTCCTCGGGCATGGCTGCCGGTTCCAGCCAAGCTGCTCCGCCTACGCGCTCGAGGCGCTCGAGATTCACGGCGCCCTGCGCGGCGGCTGGCTTGCGCTCCGCCGCATCCTGCGCTGCCACCCCTTCGGCGGCGCCGGTCACGACCCCGTGCCGCCGCGGCGGGAATGACCGGCGCGGCCCCCTTCCCTGCCCGACTGCCTTCTCTCCGGACCCGTTGTGCGGCCCGCACCGCTCCGCTAATCCTCCGCCATGCTTGATGAGGCCGACCTCCCTCCGATCCTCGCCGGCGCGCCGGACTCCGTGGAGTTCCGCAAGCTCCGCAAGCGGATCATCCGCGAGACCCGCGACGCGATCGAGACCTATGGCATGGCGCGGCGTGGGGATCGCTGGCTGGTCTGCCTTTCGGGCGGCAAGGACAGCTACACGCTTCTCTCGGCCCTGATCGAGCTCAGGTGGCGCGGCCTGCTGCCGGTCGAACTCCTCGCCTGCAATCTCGACCAGGGCCAGCCGGGCTTCCCCGCCACCGTCCTCCCCGATTTCCTCGCGCGGCACGACATTCCGCACCGGATCGAGTACCAGGACACCTATTCCGTCGTGGTGGACAAGGTCCCCGCCCACAAGACCTACTGCGCCCTCTGCTCGCGGCTGCGGCGCGGCCATCTCTACCGCATCGCCCGGGAGGAGGGCTGCTCGGCCGTCGTCCTCGGCCATCACCGTGACGACATCATCGAGACCTTCCTCCTCAACCTCTTCCATGGCGGCAGGCTCGCGACGATGCCGCCCAAGCTTCTGAATGACGAGGGCGACCTCCACGTCCTGCGCCCGCTCGCCCATGTCGCCGAGGCCGACTGCGCCCGGTTCGCCGCCGCCATGGACTTCCCGATCATCCCCTGCGACCTCTGCGGCAGCCAGGACGGCCTCCAGCGCCAGCAGATCAAGCGCATGGTCGACGAATGGGAGCGCCGCTCGCCCGGTCGCCGCGCCATCCTGTTCCGGGCGCTGACGCAGGTGAACCCCAGTCACCTCCTCGACCCCGGCCTTTTCGACTTCCGCAGCCTGTGATACCGCCGTGGCCTGTCCGGAATCCGGCTTGACCTTTGGGCCCATGGGCGCTTGAACCCGGCCCTGACCATTCCCCGACCGTCGGAGCGTGTTTCCATGGATGACCAGAGCAGGAACCTGATCCTGGCCACGGTGCTGAGTTTCGCGGTCATCCTCGTCTGGTTCCTCCTGTTCCCGCCACCCCCGCCGGAAGAACCGGCCGTAACCGAGGCGGAGGTCGCGGAGACCGTCGCCGACGAGGGTCTCGCCGTTCCGCCGGCCGCGGGCGAGGCATCGGGAGAAGCGCCCGAGGCGCCCGCTCCCGCCCGGGCCGAGATCCCGCGCGTCGAGATCGACACCCCGAGCCTCTTCGGCTCGCTCTCGCTCGCCGGCGGCCGGATCGACGACCTGAGCCTCCGGGACTACCGCGTCACCGTCGACGACGATTCCCCCAACGTGCGACTCTTCATCCCGGCGGGAAGCGAACACGCCTATTACGCCGTGCACGGCTGGCGGCCGGCGGGCGGCCTGAGCCATGATGCGGTGCCGGGGCCGAACACGCTCTGGGAGCTCGAGAGCGGCGAGACGCTCACCCCCGATACCCCGGTCACGCTTCGCTGGGACAACGGCGCGGGCCTCATATTCCGCCGCACGGTGGCCGTGGACGAGCAGTTCATGTTCACGATCACCCAGACGGTCGAGAACACCACCGATGCCGAGGTGCGCCTCGCTCCCTACGGGATCATCGCCCGCCACGGCATGCCGCCCGACCTCATGGGCTTCTTCATCCTCCACGAGGGCGTCGTCGGCGTCATGGACGGGTCGCTCTCGGAAATCGACTACAGCGCCCTGATGAAGATGGCGGAGCACGAGGTCGAGGGCGTGCCCGCGGAGGTGATCGACGTCAGCAGTGACGGCTGGCTCGGCTTCACCGACCACTACTGGATGTCGACCCTGATCCCGCCGAGCGGCCAGGCCTTCAGCGCCGTCGCCAAGTACAACCCCGTCTCCGACACCTTCCAGACGGACGCGCGCCTGCCTGTCGTCAGCGTGGCGCCGGGAGCCACGGCCGAGGCCTCGACCCGCCTTTTCGCCGGCGCGAAGGAATGGGCGACGATCCGCGACTACCAGGAAAATCTCGGCATCGACCGGTTCGTCGATTCGATCGACTGGGGCTGGTTCTTCTTCCTCACCAAGCCGATCTTCTGGGTCCTGCACCAGTTCAACGCCCTGATCGGCAACATGGGCTGGGCGATCATCGGCCTCACGGTGGCGATCAAGATCATCCTCTTCCCGCTCGCCTACAAGTCCTACGTATCGATGTCGCGGATGAAGGCGCTCCAGCCCGAGCTGGAGAAGATCAAGGAGCGCACCGGCGGCGACAGCGCGAAGCTCCAGCAGGAGATGATGGCGCTCTACAAGCGCGAGAAGGTGAATCCCGCCGCCGGCTGCCTGCCGATCCTCCTGCAGATCCCGATCTTCTTCTCGCTCTACAAGGTGATCTTCGTCACCATCGAGCTGCGCCACGCGCCGTTCTTCGGCTGGATCGAGGATCTCTCGGCCCCCGACCCGACCTCCATCCTCAACCTCTTCGGCCTCCTGCCGTGGGATGCGCCGGGGCCGGATTCCTTCTTCTTCATCTTCTCGATCGGGGTCTGGCCGATCCTGCTCGGCATCTCGATGTGGCTGCAGCAACGTCTGAACCCGACGCCGGCCGACAGGACCCAGGCGATGATCTTCAACTGGATGCCCTGGGTGTTCATGTTCATGCTCGGCACCTTCGCCTCGGGCCTCGTGATCTACTGGGTGGCGAACAACGTCATCACCTTCATCCAGCAATACACGATCATGCGCAGCCAGGGGGTGAAGCCGGATGTCCTCGGCAACATCGCCGCGACCTTCCGGCGGACGCGGAAGGCGGAGTGAATTGGGGCGCGTCGCCGGCCTCTGGCGCTACCCGATCAAGTCCCACGGTTTCGAGCCTATCACGCGCACGCGGCTCGAGACCGGCCGGACCATGCCCTGGGACCGGGTCTGGGCCATTGCGCACGAGAGGGCGCGGATCGCGCCCGGAAGCCGCGACTGGGCGCCCTGCGCCAATTTCAGCCAGGGAGCGAAATCGCCCCTGCTGATGGCGATCCGCGCCCGGACCGACGAGGCCACCGGCCGCCTGCGCCTCACCCATCCCGACGCCGTGCCGATCGAGATCGATCCCGACGATCCCGCCGATCAGGTCCGACTGATCGACTGGGTGCTGCCGCTCTCGGCGTCCGACCGCGCCCGGCCCGCCTTCGTCGTCCGGGGTGACCGCGGCCTCACCGACTCGCCGATGCCATCAATCTCGGTCGTGAACGCGGCCAGCCTCGACGCCCTTTCCCGGCAGGTGGGCACGTCCCTCGGTGCCGAACGTTTCCGCGCCAACATCCTCGTCGAGGGATTCGGGCCATGGGAGGAACTCGGCTGGGTCGGGCGCGACATCCGGATCGGCGGTGCCCGGCTTGCCGTGCGCGAGCCGATCGACCGCTGCAAGGCGACCTGCGTCGACCCCGGGACCGGCCGGCGCGATCTCGACATGCTGGCCGCCCTTGAATCCGGCTGGGGGCACAGGGATTTCGGCGTCTATGCCGTGGTGGTCGAGGGAGGCGAGGTCGCGATCGGGGACCCGGTCGGGACATGAGCGGCCCCGATCCCCGCAACCTCCACCCCCTGCCCGCACATCCGCGTGTCGTCTTCCTGCAGCCCCTTGCGGAAGGGCGCGCGAATGTCACGGTGGGACGCTGGAGCTACTATGACGATCCCGACGAGCCCGAGCGGTTCTTCGAGAGGAATGTCCTTCACCACTACGACTTCATGGGCGACCATCTCCACATCGGCGCCTTCACCGCGATCGCGACCGGCACGCGCATCTTCATGAACGGCGCCAACCACGCGATGGACGGCTTCACCACCTATCCCTTCGACATCTTCGGCGCGGACTGGGGCAGCGTCCACGATCCGGAACGACTCGAATCCGGGAACCGCGGCGACACCGTCATCGGCCCCGACGTCTGGATCGGCCACGAGGCGATGATCCTGCCGGGCAGCCGGATCGGCGCCGGCGCCATCATCGGCGCGCGCGCCGTGGTCTCGGGATCGGTGGCGCCCTATGCGGTCGTCGTCGGCAATCCGGGACGGGTCGTGCGCCACCGTTTTCCGGCGGATACGATCCGCACCCTTCTCGACATCGCCTGGTGGGACTGGCCGGCAGAGCGGATCGCGCGCCATCTCGATGCGATCCGCGGGGCCGATCTCGCCGCGCTCAGCCGGGCAGCAGCGGAATGAAGCTTCCCTTTCCCCTTGCTCACGAAGACGATCCCCTCCGGCTCGAGGCGGGCCGCAAGCTCTTCGCGGGTCCGGTCGATTTCCTCAAGGGCGTCGTCACCATGGACGGCCTGCCGCCCGCCGACCGGCTCGAGATCTGCTTCGCCGGCCGCTCGAACGTTGGCAAGTCGAGCCTGATCAACGCCCTCACCGGCCGCAAGGGCCTCGCACGCGCCTCGAACACGCCGGGGCGGACGCAGGAGATCAACTATTTCGCCCTCGGCGATCGCCTCTATCTGGTCGACCTTCCCGGCTACGGCTATGCCGAGGCGCCGGTGGCGGTGGTCCGGCGCTGGCAGACGCTCCTTCGCGCCTATCTCGCCGGCCGCCCGAGCCTGCGCCGCGCCTTCCTGCTCGTCGACGCGCGCCACGGGATCAAGCGCCCGGACGAGGAGATCATGGCCCTGCTCGGCCAGGCCGCCGTCACCTTCCAGCTGGTGCTGACCAAGGCCGACAAGCCCCGCGCGGCCGCGCTCGAGAAGACGATCGCCGCCGTCCGCGACCGCCTGCAGCAGGAACCGGCCGCCTATCCGGAGATCCTGCTCACATCGGCCGAGAAGGGCACCGGCATCGACATGCTGCGCGCCATCATCGCCGGCATGGAATGAGCCCGCCGCCGACGCCGCGCCTCTCTCCCTGGAACAGGAACGGGCCGGTCACGCCACAAACCGCCTCACCGCAGGAAGTCTCTCGGAGCCGGCGGACGCCGGCCCGCGCAGGACAACGGACAGGCGCGGGACCCGGGCCCTTGTGCGAAGCTGCGTGCGCGATCTGACGCCCCCGGCAACGTTCCGGCCACGCCTACGGCGGAGGCGACCCCCGCCTGTCCCGCCGCTGCCGCTGGCGACCGCCGCTTGCTGTCGCCCGAGGAGGGCGGCAGCGAGCCAGGGATCCGGCCCCTGCGGGGCCTCCGCCTGACCTCCGGGCCGGCGTTCCCCGCCGCTGCGTTAACCCTTGGGTAAGCTATGATTTTACTTCATAATCAATGGCTTGATTGGGTTTTCACGCGTGGGCGCCTTCCTCCCACGGTTCAGAACCGCTTCGGATAGGGGGCGACGAAACCCGCATCCCGCGCCGCCTGCATCGCGTCCTCGAGCCCGCCCCGGGTCGCATACGGCCCGAGATAGATGCGCCGGCCGAGCGAGATGTCCCCCACGCTCCGCACCCGCACCCCGCGCTCGGCGAAATAGTTCCGCGCCCGCACCTCGCTGCCGATGCCGGGGACGACCCCGGCGTGGATGGCGATCGGGTCGATGGGCGGACCGTTCTCCACCACCCGGTCGCGCGGGGCCGTGGCGATGCGGTCGAGTTCATCGGGACCGGTGAAGCAGCCCGCGCGCATGAGCCGCATGCCCCGTTTCCAGAGTGCCGGCGGCGCAGCAAGACTGTCCTCGCCCATGGAACCATCGCCCGCCCATTTCTCCCAGCGGTCGTAGTTCTGGAACAGCGGCACGCAGACCTCGGCCGTGCCGCGCGACGGTCCGCCCGCCTCCGGCGGCGCCACACAGGCGGAGGCAACCAGAACACCCGTCACCACTGCCAGCGCTTGCAACCTCATCGCGGCCTCCTTGTCATGTCCTGCTGCCCGGAGTATCCCGCTCGCCACCGCCGGCCCACGTGAACCCGGCCACATGATCGCGCAGCGAGGCAAGATGGACAAGCCCGCCCCGTCGAAACAGCATGCCCGTGCAAGCCGCGACTGGCTTGCCGCGGCCCGGACCCTTTCCGAGGCCCTGCCCTATCTCCAGCGCTACGACGGCGCCACCATCGTCATCAAGTTCGGCGGCCATGCCATGGGCGACGAGGCGGAAATGGCCCGCTTCGCCCGCGACATCGTCCTGATGAAACAGTGCAACGTCCATCCCGTGATCGTCCATGGCGGCGGCCCGATGATCAACGAGATGCTCGAGCGGCTCGCCATCCGCTCCGAATTCGTGGACGGCAAGCGCGTGACCGACGCCGCCACCGTCGAGGTGGTGGAGATGGTCCTCTCCGGCCGGATCAACAAGCGGATCGTACAGGCAATCAACGCCGCCGGCGGCAAGGCGGTCGGCCTTTCGGGCAAGGACGCCAACCTCATCGTCTGCGAGAAGGACGTGAAGACGAGGGAGCGGGACGGCGTGGAGGAAACCGTCGACCTCGGCTTCGTCGGCCGCCCGGTCGCGGTGAATCCGGGCGTGCTGCGGACCTTCCTCGAATCCGACTTCATTCCGGTCGTCGCCCCGATCGGCACGGGCGCGGGGGGCGAGACCTTCAACATCAACGGCGACACCGCCGCCGGCGCCGTCGCCGCCGGAATGAAGGCCGACCGCCTCCTCCTCCTCACCGATGTCGCAGGCGTCCGGGGCAAGGACGGCGAGGTCCTGAGCGAGCTCACCCAGGAGGAGGCCCGCCGCCTGATCGCCACCGGGGTGATCGCCGGCGGCATGATCCCGAAGGTCGAGACCGGACTTGCCGCGATGGAGGGCGGAGTCCGCGCCGTGGTGATCCTCGATGGCCGTGCGCCGCACGCGGTCCTTCTCGAACTATTCACCGCTCACGGCGCCGGCACGCTCATCAAGGGCTGAAAACACGGCATCGGCTTTTCCCGGCCGCCGTTTCGTGGCACGCAGGAGCGATGGGACGCCTCATCCTCATCCGCCATGCAAAGTCGAGCTGGGACATTCCGGGTCAGTCCGACCATGACCGACGCCTCAACGCCCGGGGCCGCGCGGCCGCGCCGCTGATCGGCCGCTGGATGGCGGAGCACGGCCTCGTGCCCGATCACGGCCTCGTCTCGAGTGCGGTGCGCACGCGGGAGACCTGGGACCTCCTCTGCTCGATCTGGGGAGCCGTCCCCGCGACGGAAGCACCCGAGCTCTACGAGGCCGGGCCCGAGGTGATCCTCCGCAGGATCCGCCAGGCGCCGCCGGTTCCCGCGCTTGCCGTCATCGGCCACAATCCGGGCCTTGCCGAGACCGCGCGGCGCCTGCTCGCGCAGGCGCCGTCCGACCCGGACTTTCGCAAGTTCCCCACCGCTTCCGTGGCGGTGATCGGGACCGGGAGTGCCGACTGGAGTTGCCTCGACTGGGGGATGGGCAGGCTCCTCGACTTCGTGACGCCGAAACATATCCTGGCTACCGGCTAGGGCGATCCGCTGCCACCGGGGATCACTCGTCAAGCAGGCGCAGATACTCCGCCGCGAACAGGAAACTCCGGCGGCGCTCCGCGGCGAGGGCCGCAGCCTCCGCATCGATTCCCCATTGCTCCTCCTGCCAGGTCTCGTCGATACGGGAAATCTTCCACGCCGCATCGGGTTCGAGCACCCCACGCGCCACGGCAAGACCGATCACCAGCGAACCGGAAAGCGTCACGAGTTCGGCAAGCCCGGTCAGCCGGAACGGGTCCTCCGCGGCCACGGCACGACGGAGCGCGGCAAGGCTGGCCGCCGGCTGGGGCGCGTACATCACTCCCATCACCGCGACGAGCGGCGCATCGAGCGTCTCCGCCGACCAGGCAAGCAGCGGATCCCAGGCGGCGAACTGGCGATTGCGCAGTGCGTCGGGACCCTCGGCCCGATAGCACAGGAGATCGGTGCCCCCATATTCCGCGATCATCTCGACCACCCCGCCGGGATCGGCGGCAACGCCATCGATGCTCGTGTTCACCGTGCGGGTGAACGGCATCGTCTCGGGCCGCACCTCGGCCTCGACCGTGCGCCACTCGCGGGCGACCGCTTCGGCGAGCGGCAGGGTCGGCACGACCAGCGGCCTGCGCGCCGGCGTCATCAGCGGACGGGTATCGAGCCGGACACCGAACCCCTCTTCCTCTTCGCTGACCGCCGCCTCCTTCCAGAAGCGCCGCTGCTTCGGAATGCTCATCGTGCCTCTTCCCCGATTACGGCGAGCGCAGCCGGCAACGCCTCGAAGCCGTGGATGATCTGATGCGCTCCTGCCTCGCGCAGTCGCGCCTCGGAATGATAACCCCACGTGACACCGATAGTCGCGAACCCCGCCGTCCGCCCCATCACGATGTCGAATTCGGTGTCACCGATCATCACGGCCCGTTCGCGCGTGCAGCCGGTCTCCGCCAGCGCGGCTTCCAGCATCGAGGGATGCGGCTTCGACGGATGGTCGTCGGCCGTCTGCGCAGTGACGAAATAGCGGCCGAGGTCATGAGCGCGAAAGGCATGATCAAGCCCGCGCCGCGCCTTGCCGGTCGCGACACCCAGGAGCGTCGAGGGTTCGGCCGCCAGCGCATCCAGCACCTCCCGCGCTCCCGGATAGAGCGGCGCTGTCGCCTCGCCCCCATCCACGGTGCGCGCGGCGGCGAAATGAAGCCGGTAGCCCTCGACGATGACGGCGCGATCATGGAGCGGGATCTTGGGTGCGAGTGCGGCCACTGCCACCGGCAGTGACAGCCCGACGATCGACAGGATCGCGGATTTAGCCGGGGGCCTGTATCCGGCCTCCTCGAAGGCGGCGGACATCGCGGCAACGATGAGATGCTGGCTGTCGATCAGCGTGCCGTCGACATCGAACACCACGAGGCGGAGGTCGGTCATGCGTCCTCCGCGAAAGGATCATCGGGTGCGTCCTTCGGGTCCCAGCCCATCAGGTCCCAGGTCCGCGCCATGTGTTCCGGCAGGGGCGCGGTGAGGACAAGGCGCGCTCCGCCGACCGGATGTGCGATATCGAGGGAGCGTGCATGCAGATGGAGCTTGCGGCTGACCGCACCGCCGAGATCCGGGGCGCGTCCTTCCATCGTGACCCCCGAGCCGTATTTGCCGTCGCCAATGATGGGATGCCCGATCGCTGCCATATGCGCGCGCAGCTGGTGGGTCCGACCGGTAAGCGGCGAAAGCGCGACCCAGGCAGCGCGGCGGCCTGCCGCCTCGATCACCCGGTAATCCGTGGTGGCGCGGCGGGCGCCCGGAGTGTCCGGGACCGACTCGAAGGGTACCGGCAGCATCTTCTCGCCCTCGCCGCCACGGCCATGGCCGGGCGCCTTGACGAGGCCGAGGCGGATCGTGCCGGCGCGAGGATGCGGCGCGCCCGCCACGGCGGCCCAGTAGACCTTGCGCGCGTCGCGGGACTGGAAGGCCCGCGCGAGCGCCGCGGCCGCCCGGGCGCTGCGGCCCATGACGAGCACCCCCGAAGTATCGCGGTCGAGGCGGTGGACGAGCTTCGGCTTCTCCTCCCGCTCGAAGCGCAGCGCCTCGGCCAGGGCATCGACATGCCGGACCTGGCCCGAGCCCCCCTGGACCGCAAGCCCCGGCGGCTTGTTGAGCGCGATGACATGCTCGTCGCGGTAGATGACGGCCGCGCGGATCATTTCCGCATCATCCGCACTCGGCCGGAACGGGGCGCGCGCAGGAGCTGTTACATCCTCCGCAAGCGGCGGCAGGCGAACCGTCTGGCCTGCCTCCAGCCGGGTCGCAGCCCTGACCCGGCCGCCATCGACGCGGATCTCGCCTTTGCGGCAGAGCCGCTCGATACGCCCCTGCGCGAGGCCGGGCATGCGCCGGCGCAACCAGCGATCAAGCCGCTGATCGGCCTCCTCCGGCTCCACGGTAAGATGCTGGACCCCGCTCACCCCTCTCCTCGCCCTCCTGTCTCAGCCGCGCAAGAGGGGGTGCGGATCGCAGGATGTCAAGCACCCCGCCTTGTCCGGAGATCAGGCCATACGGCGGCCAGCCATTCTGGTGGCGACCACATCGTCCACCGGGAAGTGCGCGATCGCCCCCGTTGCCACATCCGCGGCACAGGCGGGGACATCCGGCAGGCCATGAACGCGCCAGCCGCAATAGCGGCGGGCGTCGAGCGCGCCGAGCGTGACCGTCTCGATCTCGGTATGCCGGGGGTCCGAGAGGATCCGCGCCACCATCGGCAGGATGACGTCCATCTCGCCCTCGATCACCTGCGAGACCTCACGGCCGTCGATCAGCATCTCGCCGGTGACGCCGGAGCGGAGGTTGGCCCGCCAGCACTGCCGCACCATCCGCGTGACAGCTGCCGCATCGGCGTTGCACAGCACGGATTTGAACCGGAACTCAACGAGCACGGTATCCCTGTCGCAAACGCCCGTCATCGACATCACCTTTCGTTGATGGTCGCCATGCCAAACAAAGGGCACGAAATCTGTCAACAGCAATCGGCCCGTCTACGACTTTCAGCCAAGGCGGTGCGACAGATCGATGATGAAATCTATCGACGAGGGGCCGTCCGGCCGGGGAGAGGCAACACCCGGCAGCCGGAACAGGCGCCAGTTGACGAATCGGCGGGTGGTGGCCGGTTCCTCACGGAGGATGTGGACCCGGCAGTGGCGCGGATCCGTGATGATCACTTCCATCCGCGCAAGCAGACGGGCCCCCGGACCCTCCATGATTCCGTAGAAATGTGGTGCCTGGACGATGAGGAGGCCGGTGATACCGGCGGCCTCGTTGTGGAACCGCGACCGCTCCTCGATCCGGTCAAGTTCCTGCGCGGACAGGGGCTCGGCGGCACGGCTCACCCAGACGAGGCGGAGAAGGGTCGTATCTCCGACCGCCGACACCTCATGCTGGTCGGTCCGCTCCGCCATGGCTGCACATCCTGCCGAGCGACGGCACTAATCGCTGTTGCTGTCGCTCGTGGAGGCTTCGCGCAATCGCGTTAGTTGCGCAAGCCTCTCTTTCAGATCGCGCTCCCGGCCGCGGCCCCGAGGGGCGTAGAAATTCTGCCTCTCCATCCCCTCCGGAAAATAATCCTGTCCGGAGAAACCGGCCTGAGTGTCGTGATCGTAGACATAGCCTGCGCCATAGCCCTGCTCGCGCATGAGCTTGGTCGGCGCGTTCAGGATATGCGCGGGTGGCATCAGCGAGCCCGTCGACTTCGCGGCTGCGCGGGCGGCGGAATAGGCACGGTAGGCGGCGTTCGATTTCGGTGCCAGCGCGAGATAGATCACCGCCTGGGCAAGGGCGAGCTCACCTTCCGGGCTCCCGAGCCGCTCGTAGCTCTGCCAGGCACCGAGGCAGAGGGTCTGCGCCTCGGGATCGGCAAGCCCGATGTCCTCGATCGCGATTCGCAGGATTCGGCGGGCGAGGAAGCGCGGATCCTCACCGCCCTCGAGCATCCGTGCCAGCCAGTAGAGAGCCGCATCGGGATCGGATCCCCGAACCGACTTGTGGAGCGCGGAGATCAGGTTGTAATGCCCCTCGCCGCTCTTGTCATAGACCGCCGCCCGCCGGCTCACGCGTTCCGCCACTGCCCGCGCATCGAGAGGCGGGCCATCATGATCGGCCACCTGTTCGACGAGGTTGAGGAGCGCACGGCCATCGCCATCCGCGAGTTCGACCAGACGCGCCCGTCCCTCGGCCGTAAGGGCGAGCGGGCGGCCCAGTTCGGCCTCCGCCCGTGCAACCAGGTCATCAAGCGCCCCCTCGTCGAGACGCCGCAGCACGAGGACCTGCGCCCGCGAAAGCAGGGCCGCATTGAGTTCGAATGACGGGTTCTCGGTTGTCGCCCCGACAAGGACGATGGTCCCGTCCTCCATATGCGGCAGGAAGCCGTCCTGCTGCGCCTTGTTGAAGCGATGGATCTCGTCGACGAAGAGGAGGGTGGCGCGGCCGTTGGCATGGCGCAGTTTCGCCGCCTCGAAGATCTTCTTGAGATCGGCGACGCCGGTGAAGATCGCGCTGATCTGGACGAAGCTGAGATCGGTCTCGGCGGCGAGCAGCCGGGCGATCGTGGTCTTGCCGACCCCCGGCGGTCCCCAGAACACGATGGAGGACAGCCGCCCTCCCGCAATCATCCGCGTGAGCGGTCCCTCGGGACCAAGCAGATGCTCCTGTCCCACCACCTCGGCGAGCCGCGTCGGCCGCAGGCGCTCCGCGAGCGGTTGCGGCCCTGCCGGCCTTGAGGGTTTCGGGGGCTCCGGAGAGCGGGGAGCAATCTCGGGGAGAGAATCAAACAGATCGGCCATGCGCGGAGACTAGACTGCCCGGCCTGCGGACAAAAGCCGCTCCAGGGACGGGCTGGATCATGCGAGAAACAGCGACGCGGAGGAGCCGGGATGGGGACAATGGCAGTGCATGGTCCCGATCACCGCCGCCCGACACTGACTGCTCCGCGCGTTCGGGTGTCTGCGGCATGCAGCCGCACCGCGCGAAAGCCGTCGGCGGCAAGGGACGAGCAGAATGCCCCCCAGCCGCAGCCGGCACAACCCGAGCGGAGCCTACCACCGGCGAAGGCGGCCCGCATCCTCGCGATCGTCGCGCGGTCGAAGGCAAGGGTGACCCCGGCTTCCACCGGATGCCCGAGGACGGCTTCGACATCACGG
>JAJUJF010000093.1 GCA_029265455.1 Paracoccaceae bacterium
CACCAGCTCGCCTGGCTGCAGCCCCTCGCGGTCCATCACCGTGATCTCGTCACCCTTCCGCACCGGCACCGCGCGCGAACCGCCGCCCGGCACCGGATGACGCTCCACCCCGTGCGGCAGGATCGGCAGCCCCGGCGCCACAACCCCGTGCCGCTCGTAGGGCATCTCGAAACTCGGTCTCACCTGGATCACGTTCATCAGGAAGTTCCCAGAAATTGCCATGCAGGCAAGGGCTGTCTGCCTTGCGCCGCCCGCATGGCTACCATAGCCCATGAACATAAGCGACGATTTTTGAGGGTGTAACGACAGTTTGTTGTCATTGGTCAGGGGGAGGGTGCAGATATGTTTTCCAGGAGCAACATCTTCAGAAATTCTTCTGCCAGTTGAGGACTGTCCTCATTGCAGTTTCTGGCTGCCCTGGTTGCCCGTCAGATCGGGGTCTTCGGGAAGAGGCTGCCGATGACCGGAGGGCCCTTCCGCGTACAAGGACCGGCGGCGGATTGAGCAGCCGCCGGTCCAAAGTCGGTCGTGGTGCCTTGCCTAGTGGTCGCTGACCGGACCACTGGCGCCGCGCGGCACCCGGACGCTCTCCACGAGTTCCTGAATATGCGCGGGCGGAGCCACCGTTGCCCGGCTGACGAGGAAGGCCGTGGCAAAGTTCAGGATCGCGCCGATCACCCCGAAGCCGAGGGGGCTCACGCCGAGGATCCAGCCCTCGGGGCTGTTGGGCAGCACGTTGGTGCCGGGAATGAAGAACCAGCCGTTGTAGAGGAAGATGTAGATCGAGGTCGAAATCACCCCCACGAGCATCCCGGCGATTGCACCCTCCTTGTTTATGGTCTTCGAGAAGATCCCCATCATGAGCGCCGGGAACAGGCTTGCCGCTGCCAGACCGAAGGCAAGCGCCACCACCTGTGCAGCGAATCCCGGCGGGTTGAGCCCGAGATAGCCGGCGAGGAGGATTGCTCCCGCCATCGCGATGCGGGCAGCGAGGAGTTCGGCTTGCGGCGAGATCGACGGCATGAAGATGCCCTTGAGCAGATCGTGGCTGATTGCCGAGGAAATGGCGAGCAGGAGCCCGGCTGCAGTGGAGAGCGCCGCGGCGATGCCGCCCGCCGCCACGATGGCGATGACCCAGTTCGGAAGGCCGGCGATCTCGGGATTGGCGAGGACCATGATGTCGTTGTCGATCTTGACGACCTCGTTGCCCATCCAGCCCGCTGGCTCCGCGACGTTCCGGACGAACTCCTCGTTGTTCTCGTTGTAGTACTGGACGCGGCCGTCACCGTTCTTGTCCTCGAAGATGAGAAGACCAGTTGCCGCCCAGCGGTCCATCCACCCGGGCATCTCCTCGTAGGCAAGCGTGCCTTCCTCGGTCCCCACCTCGCCCGGCTGCACGGTGTTGACGAAGTTCCAGAGCGCCATCGCCGCGACTGCCGGAGCGACGGTGTAGAGAAGGGCGATGAAGATCAGTGCCCAGCCCGCGGAGGAGCGGGCATCCGACATCTTCGGCACCGTGAAGAAGCGGACGATGACGTGCGGCAGGCCCGCCGTGCCGATCATCAGGGAGATCGTCAGCAGGAACATGTTGAGCATCGACATGCCCCGGGGCTCCGTATAGTCGCCGAAGCCGAGATCGTTCACTGTCTGGTTCAGGGCCTCGAGGAGGTAGGTGTCCTCGCCCTTGAGGGTCGCGCCGAGGCCGATCTGGGGCAGGACCCAGCCGGTAAGCTGGAGCGAGATGAAGATGGCGGGCAGCGTGTAGGCGAAGATCATGATCACATACTGCGCGATCTGCGTGTAGGTGATCCCTTTCATCCCGCCGAGCACCGCGTAGACAAAGACGATCGCCATGCCGACGAGGAGGCCGAGTTCGACCGAGAGGTTGAGGATGTTGGCGAATGCGATGCCGACACCGCGCATCTGGCCGATCACGTAGGTGATCGAGATCAGCAGGAGGCAGATGACCGCGAGGGTGCGTGCACCGGTGGAGTAGAAGCGGTCTCCGATGAACTGCGGCACCGTGAACTTGCCGAACTTGCGCAGATAGGGTGCGAGCAGGAGCGCCATCAGCACGTAGCCGCCGGTCCAGCCCATGAGGTAGGCGCCGCCGGTGAAGCCGAGGAACGCGATGATGCCGGCCATCGAGATGAAGGAGGCTGCCGACATCCAGTCGGCCGCAGTCGCCATGCCATTGGCGATCGGATGCACGCCCTTGCCGGCGACGTAGAATTCGGAGGTCGAGCCTGCCTTCGCCCAGATCGCGATGGCGATGTAGATGAGGAAGGTGATGCCGACGACAATGAGGCTGAGGGTCTGAAGTTCCATTGTTTCCGTGCCTCTCAGATCTCGTCCACATCAAATTCCCGGTCGAGCCGGTTCATGCGCCAGGCATAGAAGAAGATCAGGATGATGAAGGTGTAGATCGCGCCCTGATGCGCGAAGAAGAAGCCGAGCGGATAGCCGGCAATATGGAAATTGTTCAGCCATGGCGCGAGCACGACGCCGAATCCGAGCGACACGATCACCCAGACGATCAGGCAGCCGGTGATGATGCGAAGGTTAGCGCTCCAGTAGGCCTGGGCGCTCCGGTCTCTTTCAACCATCCCTGGTCTCCTCGTCGGTTTCACATGATGGAGGCCGGGTCCGCCCCGATGGCGGATCCCGGGGCAGTAAACTTGCCTCCAGTTAACCCATACAGGTATGAAACAGATCAGAAAATCAGGCCAGAGAAACTTTGTTGCGTGAGGGCTGTCGGTTAACGGATCGATGCACCATAACCTCGCTGCGGTGCATTCCCCCGTTGCAGCTCACTGCCAGTCTCCTTATAGAAGGGCCGCTGGCACCCGTAGCTCAGCTGGATAGAGTGCTGCCCTCCGAAGGCAGAGGTCACAGGTTCGAATCCTGTCGGGTGCGCCACTCAGCAATTAAATCAAATATATAGCGCGACATCTTCCGGCGCCTTGCGAGGGCGGCGCACGGAAATCGGCGGGAAGGTACGCACCTCAGGCGCGACTCGCTTGGAGCCGTTGCGGAGGCAATGCTGCACATCTCCTGCAGCAGCAATGTCAGGTCCTGCTCGATGACCCGGGCTTCCACTGTTTCAGGAGTAGTAGGCTCTGGACTGAAGGAGAGACGGCCCATGAAGCGAACAAGGCCCGGCGCGCATGCGGGTGAACGGGGAGGGCGTGGCTACCCGGCCGGGTCGTGCTCAAATAGTGCAGGATTGACTTGGACCAGCAGAAGCCTTGGCGTCTTCACCAAGTGGAGAAGCGTCAGATGCGGGGGCGCGGCAGGGCGAGCCTGCGCTGAGTACGCGCTCGCCACGGGATTGCCGAGCGTCGAGAATCAGTGCTGATCCCTCGCCTTCGACTTGGTCGGTCTCCACATCCCAAGGCATCGTCCCACCCTTGAGTTCTGGCCTCCGGACAGGAGTTCAGAGCGTCGGGACTAGAGAAGCAGCTGGCGATCATGATCCACCTCCCTCCCGCGGAGGGGAGGCTCGGCACCGCAGCCACCGCGCTGCTGCCGGCGTCAGGAGGTACAGGCCGGGTTGTCCGCTTGCCGGCAGCCGACCTATTGTCGCCGAGGGGCGCCTCGACAGGCGGTAAACGGGAGAGAGTAGATGAATGGATGGACTGCGGCCGCGGCAATCGCATGCGGGCTCCTCCTCTCCGGCACCGGTGCGGCTCAGGAGCCGGGAGCCCTCGTGCCTGGCCCGCCCGAGGACATCTTCATGGAAGTCACGGCCGGGCCGGGTGGAGAGCCGGTGCTTTCGGAGGATGAATTCCTGCTGCAGCTCGGCGGCTACTACCGGTTCAATTTCGTCTGTCCTGCCGGAAAGGGCGATTTCACCGGCTTCCATCTCGAGGTTGATGATCTTCTCGCCAATGCGCATCTCCGTGTGGTCAGCGTGGGCGGCATGGAGATGTACATGCAGGGCCTGTCGTTCCGCGCCATCGAATGCGACGAGCCGGGCTCCGCGCGTTTCAGCTTCCATCCGATGCGCCGTGGAGTTTACCAGATCCATGTGCGCGACAGCCTCGACCCGCCGCAGGAGGCATTCGGCAGGTTCGTGGTCGAATAGGAATGGCGCCTCCCTCGTCCCGGAGCCATACTGCTCCGACATTCCGCATCCGGTTGCTGCTCTCCGTGGCGCATGGTTGACCGAGATCATGCGCGGCTATGGCCCCCGCGACCCGCATGGTCGCGCGATCCACTTGGTGACCTCTCTCTGAAGGCGCGTTCCTCTGCCCGTGCACATCAGCCCCGGATGAGGATCTCGCAGCGGGTCCCCGCCGCAGGCGGCCTTCCGAGCCGAAAAGGTAGAAGCCGGGATGGCATGCTGGGTCTCCGGCCCGACTGGCTTCGCTGGCGGTCGGGTCCAGCGACTTCCCGACAATGTCTGCCTCGACCGTGACCGGTTGGCGCCATCGTACGCCGCCCTCGTGCGCCGCACGGCAGGGATCTGCGAGAGGAACGGGCGGCCCTTGCGAGATGGCGTCAGGCGCACGACATGCCGGGACTTCGGCAAGTCCCGGCGTGAAAGTCTCCGGCAGAGCTGTCTTGCGGTGGCAGGACCTGCGAAGCATGCAGACAATCACCCGCTCACCTGCACCTCGGCGCGGCTCACCGGGGCCAGCCGGCCGAAGCTTCAGGTGGTTCTGCTCCCGGGAGATCAGGCAGCGAGCGCGTCGACTTCAGCTTCGCCCTTGGCGATGGCGGCGTCCGCCCCGAAGGCCATCGCGTCTGCAGCCACGAACTCGACATCGGTGATGCCGAAGAAGCCGAGCACGTGGCGCAGGTAGCCCGAGGCAAAGTCGACCTCGGAGCCGAGCCGGGTGCCGTCCGAGGTGTAGGCCACGATGGCGCGCTTGCCGGCAAGGAGGCCGACCGGACCTTCCTCGGTGTAGTAGAAGGCCTCGCCCTTCCGTGCGATCTGGTCGATCCAGGCCTTGAGCTGGGCCGGCAGGCCGAAGTTGTACACCGGCAGCGCGATCACCAGGATGTCCGCCGCCTTCACTTCGGCGAGGAGCGTGTCGGCATAGTCCGAGATCTCCCGCTGGGCATCGTTGCGTGCTTCGGGCGCGGTATAGACGGCGCTGATCCAGTCGCCGTCGATCGGAAGCATGCCTTTCGACAGGTCACGGGTGACGATCTCGACATCCGGATTGGCGGACTGCAGGCGACGGATGATGCGGTCGGTCAGCCTGCGGGAGACGGCGGCGTCTCCCTTGATCGAGGATTCCACGCGAAGAATCTTGGTCATTGCGGTTGCTCCAGGTTTCAGGTTGGAAAAGTTGGGTGCTCAGGCAGGAGGGGCGCTACGCGCGCTCCGAGGGCAGGAAGGACTTCGATGGTCGCTGTCGCGCCCGTCAGACCTGAGCGCGTCTTGCATCAAGGCCCGCCGGGCCCGAGCCTGCAGCCGCCAGATACAGGAAGATGAAGCTGAACAGGATCGCCGCGACGCCGCCGTTCTGCGCGGGATAGAAACCCTGCGGCGCATGGGCGATGAAATAGGCGAACGCCATCAGTCCTGAAAGCACGAAGGCCGAGACGCGCGTCCAGAGTCCGATCAGGACCAGGAATCCGAGGATCAGTTCCAGCACGCCCGCGATCCAGGGCAGGGAACCTGCAGCCGGCATTGCGTCCGATGCCGGAAAGCCCAGGAGCTTCTGGGTGCCATAGCTGAAGAGGACGAGGCCGGTGACGGCCCGCAGCAGGCTGAGCAGGTAAGGCTGGTATGATTTGAGCATGTTCATGGGGTCATCCTTGATGATCCGGAGGCGCGGCTTGCGCGCGAGGTGGGGTTCGGTGCGTGTCAGGCGCGGCGCAGGAAGGCCCCGATCCGGTCAAGCTCCGATGACGTGATCTCGTGGCCGCCGTCGTGCAGCGCGAGTTCCACGCCGGCGCCCTGTGCCTCGAGATGGCGGACCAGCGCCTCCGTCTGCGGCAGCGGGCAGATCGGGTCGTGCCGGCCTGCAGTGACCAGCACGTCGAGTGATC
The DNA here is from genome assembly GCA_029265455.1 of Paracoccaceae bacterium. Lineage (GTDB taxonomy): Bacteria > Pseudomonadota > Alphaproteobacteria > Rhodobacterales > Rhodobacteraceae > Amaricoccus. The sequence continues at coordinate 6,007 of JAJUJF010000093.1, forward strand.
CGAGCGCCGGGTTCGGCGCCGGTGCCCACGGGATCAGCGGATGCATCAGCACCACCCGCTCGAAGAGCGCCGGCGCTTCCAGGACAACGGCGGCGAGGATGTTGGCTCCGTTCGAGTAGCCGAGTCCATAAACCGGAACGCCGGGGTTCGCCTCGCGGTGCGCGCGGATGAACGCTGTCATCTTCGCAGTGCGGCCGGCAAGGTCGTCCATGTCGTAGACACCCTCGGCCCGGCGCCGGAAGAAGCGGTTGGCACCCCTCTCCAGGACATCACCGCGCGGCGAGACGATGCCGGCGTCGGGCAGGATCTGCCCGATCAGGCCGGTGAACTGATGCTCGTCGCCGCCGGTGCCATGGAAGGAGAAGACGAGGGGCGCGCCGGGAGCCGGCTGCCGGGTGAAATGATGATAGGCATTCAGTGGCATGGGAGCTCCCTCCGGAAGGGCTGCCGGCCCGGGGCCGACGGGGTCACGGGGTTCAGTCGGTGATCGGGACAAGGAGTTGCTCGATCCGTTCGCGCAGATGCGCGTGCTGGGCCGGAATCTTCAGCGCCTCGCCGAGATGCGCGACGTCCTCGTCGCGGGCGAACCCGGGCTCGTTCGTCGCGATCTCGAACAGGACCCCGCCCGGCGTGCGGAAGTAGATCGCCCAGAAATAGTCACGGTCGATCACCGGGGTCACATGCGCGCCCGCATCGACCAGGGCCTTGCGCACCGCGAGCTGCGCCGCGCGATCCTCGACCGCGAAGGCGACATGGTGGACCGAGCCCGCCCCCTGCCGGGCCGGCGCGGCATCGGGCAGCACCTCGAGGTCGACGAGATCGGCGCCGTTGCCGTCCCTGATCGCGAGGCGGGTCATCGTTCCCTCGCGGGCGACTTCCTCGTAGCCCATGAACTTCAGCAGCTCGGCCGTGGCCGCCCCGTCGCGCAGACGCATAGTGACACCGCGGAAGCCGTGGATGCCCGTCTCGGCGGGAACCGGACCGCGGGCGTAAGGCGCGCGGGGGTCACCGGATGTCTCGACAAGGGCGAAGCCGTCGCCGTCGGGGCCGAGAAAGCGCAGGCGCTTCTCGCCGAACTGCTCGACCTCCTCGAGCCCGCCGACCCCGGCGAGCGTGAGGCGGTCGCGCCAGTAGCCGAGCGATCCCTCGGGTACCGAGAAGGCGGTCTCGGACACCTCGCCGCTGCCGGGGCGGCCCTTCACGATATGCGGGAAGGGGAAGTAGGTCATGATCGTGCCGGCCGAGCCGGTCTCGTCGCCGTAATAGAGGTGGTAGACGTCCGGCGCGTCGAAGTTGACGGTCTTCTTGACCCGGCGCAGGCCGAGCAGCCTGGTGAAGAAGGCGTTGTTCTCCTGCGCATCCGCGGCCATCGAGGTGACGTGGTGCAGGCCCTTGATCTGCGTAATCATGGCGGGCTCCTCGGGTTCGGGTGTCGTTCCTTGACCGGGAAAATACGGATCGAGGTCATTCCCATGAATAGGCATAATCTTGCATTCACTATTGCAAAAAACGTAACAATCCCGGCATGGGCGAACTGGAATCCATTCGGGTCTTCCTGGCGGTTGCCGAGTTCGGAAGTTTTGCCGCAGCAGCCCGCCACCTCGGGCTGACCCCGGCCTCGGTCACGCGCACTGTCGCCGCCCTCGAGGACCGCCTCGGCGTGCAGCTTCTGGTGCGAACAACCCGGCAGGTGTCGCTGACTTCCGCTGGTGCGGTCTATGCTGCCCGGGTGGCGCCGCTTTCCCGCGTCCTTGCCGAAGCAGCCGAAGAGACCCGGGAAGCGCAAGGCATCACCTCCGGCCGGATCCGGATCAGCGCGCCGATGTCCCTCGGCCTGAAGGTACTGCCGGCGGTGCTGTCACAGTTCGCGACGCTGCATCCGCAGACGCATGTGGCGCTCAACCTGTCGGACAGTTTCATCGACATCGTCGAGGAAGATTACGACCTTGCAATCCGCATCTCCGGCCCGCCCTCGGACAAGTCGACGATCTGGCGCAAGATCTGCAGGGTGCCGCGCGTCCTTGTCGCGGCGCCCGATTACCTGACCGCCAGAGGCACGCCGCAGACCCCGGACGATCTCGCGGAGTTTGCCTGTCTCAGTTATGCGGCCGAGGCGCGCGAAGAGGTCTGGGAATTGGCCAAGGGTGCAAGCCGTCGCAGTCACCGGGCCAGGGGCGCCTTCAGCGCCAACAACGTCGACTTTCTGGCGCGCCTGGTGATGAACGGCGAGGGACTCGCGCTCCTTCCACGCTTCATCGTCGCGGACGATCTCGAAGCCGGGCGGCTCACCCGGGTCCTGCCCGACTGGTCCACCCCGGAGATCTGGCTGACCCTCTTCTATCCGCCCTACGAGCGGCTCCCGCTCAAGGTGGCGACGTTCTCGGACTTCTTCGAGACCTACGTGAAGGAAACCTGCCCGCTCTGAACCGGGCACGCCTGGAGAGAGGCCCATGTCGTTCTTCCAGTCCGGGTTTGCGCTCACCCAGCCCGCCATGCGGGTCCGGTTCGGACCCGGGGTCCGCCGTGACACGCGCGCCGAGATCGAGCGTCTTGGCTGCGCGCGCGCCGCCATCCTTTCGACGCCCGGCAAGACCGCGATGGCCGAGGCGCTCGCCGCCGACATCGGCGCCCTCGCGGCAGGCATCGTGCCGCTCGCGGAAATGCACACGCCGGTCCCGGTGACCGAGGCGGCACTACGCGAAGTGAAGCGCATCGGCGCGGATTGCCTCGTTGCGATCGGCGGCGGCTCGACTGTCGGTCTCGGCAAGGCACTCGCGCTCAGGACCGGGCTGCCGCAGATCGTGCTTCCCACCACCTATGCCGGCAGCGAGGCGACGCCGGTGCTGGGCCAGACCGAAAGCGGGCGCAAGACCACGATGACCGACCCGCGGGTGCAGCCGCAGGTCATCCTCTACGACGCTGAACTCGTCCGCTCGCTGCCGGTGCCGATCACCGTGGCAAGTGCGCTCAACGCGATGGCGCATGCGCTGGAAGGGCTGTACGCGCGGGATCGCAACCCGGTCTCGACGCTCTTCGCCGTCGAGGGGCTCCGCGCCTTCCGCGCGGCGCTGCCGGCTGTTCGCGAGGATCCCGGCGATCTCGAGGCGCGCGGCGAGACTCTCTACGGCGCCTGGCTCTGCGGCCCCGTGCTCGGACAGGTCGGCATGGCGCTGCACCACAAGCTCTGCCATGTTCTCGGCGGCTCGTTCGGCCTGCCCCACGCCGAGACCCATGCGGTGATGCTGCCGCATACGATCGCCTTCAACGCCAGGGCCGCCGGCGCACTCCTCGACCCGGTTCGCGACCTCTTCGGGGAAGACGATGTTGGCCATGCCCTCGCCACCTTCGCCGACAAGGTCGGGGCGCCGCGGGCACTGCGTGACCTCGGCATGAAGGAAGACGATCTCGACCACGCCGCCGATCTCGTGATGGAAGCGTCCTACTGGAATCCCCGGCCGCTGGTGCGGGACGAGATCCTCACGCTGCTGAAGGCGGCATGGACAGACGCCTGAAACCCTGCCCGAACCTGGCGTTCTCGGCACATTGCCGCCGCTCCGGGTGGCAACTTCCCCGGAGCCCTTCGAGACCAGCGGGAGGAAACCCGCCGGAAGTCCCTCTCTTCGCGGAGGCGAGGGATCGAGCAACCCCGGCCCGATCCGGACAGTCCGATCGAGGCCGTCGGCGAGACTTCCATTCTGCCAGAGAGACTTCCGGCAGAATGATGACCGCGAGATCAGGCCTGAATGTTTCGTCTGCAGAAACGGAACGTCCGGGCAGCACCAGCTAATCGGCGACGGGATAGTGCCCAGATCAGGGGATCAGGCCGCCGCCCTACCGGCGGCAACGAACCAGAAAGGGAGAGAACTGTAACCATGTTGAAGCGAGACGACGCGGGTCATGGCCGCAAGACAGGCTCCACCACGGGCGCGGGTGCCCCGGCGCCGAGTGACCGCAACTCCCTGACCATCGGGCCCGATGGGCCCATCCTGCTCCATGACGTCCACTTCCTGGAGCAGATGGCGCATTTCAACCGCGAGAAGGTGATCGAGCGCCAGCCGCACGCCAAGGGCTCGGGCGCCTTTGGTGTCTTCGAGACGACCGAGGACGTCTCCGCCTGGACCAAGGCCGCGTTGTTCCAGAAAGGCGTCAAGACCGACATGCTGGCCCGGTTCTCGACCGTCGCCGGCGAGCAGGGCAGCCCCGACACATGGCGTGACGTTCGCGGCTTCTCACTCAAGTTCTACACGAGCGAGGGCAATTACGACCTCGTCGGCAACAACACGCCGATCTTCTTCGTGCGCGACCCGATGAAGTTTCCGCACTTCATCCGCAGCCAGAAACGCCTGCCGGATTCGGGCCTGCGTGACAACCACATGCAGTGGGATTTCTGGACGAACAACCCCGAGTCGGCCCACCAGGTCACCTATCTGATGGGGCCGCGCGGCCTGCCGCGCACCTGGCGGCACATGAATGGCTATGGCTCGCACACCTATATGTGGGTCAACGCCAAGGGCGAGCGCTTCTGGGTGAAGTACCACTTCCATACCGATCAGGGCATGGAGTTCTTCACGAACGAGGAAGCCAAGGCGATGGCCGGCTCCGACTCCGATTATCACCGGCGTGACCTCTTCGAGGCGATCGAGCGGGGCGAACATCCGAGCTGGACGCTCTCGGTCCAGGTCATGCCCTTCGAGGAGGCGAAGACCTATCGCTTCAACCCGTTCGACCTGACCAAGGTCTGGCCGCATGCGGACTACCCGCTGCACCGGGTTGGCCGGATGACGCTGAACCGCAACCCGTCGAACTTCCACGCGGAGATCGAGCAGGCCGCGTTCTCGCCGGGCAATATCGTGCCGGGGATCGGACTGTCACCGGACAAGATGCTGCTCGGCCGCGCCTTCGCCTATAACGACGCGCAGCGAAACCGGATCGGCGCGAACTTCCACCAGCTCCCGGTGAACCAGCCAAAGGTGCCGGTGCAGAGCTACATGTTCGACGGGCCGATGGCCTATCACCACAGCGGCAACGCGCCGGTCTACGCGCCGAACAGCGGCGGGCGGAGCTGGGCAGACGAGACGGGCCCGGTGGACGATGGCTGGGAGGCCGATGGCGAGATGGTGCGCAGCGCCTACACGCTTCGTGCCGATGACGACGATTTCAGCCAACCGGGCACGTTGGTACGCGAAGTCTTCAGCGAGAAGGATCGTGAGGCGCTGGTCGACCAGGTCGCCGGAAGTCTGCTCGGCGGAGTGCGCGAGCCGGTGCTGGGGCGCGCCTTCCAGTACTGGAAGAACATCGACCCCGAGATCGGCCGCCGCATCGAGGAGAAGGTTCGCGCCAGCACTGCTCCCGAGCCTGCCGAGGGCATGGGCGACGCCGGTATGCACGCGTAGCGAACCGGTGAAGCGACGCGCGGTCGTCACGGGCGGTCGCGCGTCTCTTCTGCTCCCTCGGCCTGTTGATCATTCGGATTTCTTCCTCGCGGCAAGCTCTCTTCCGGCGGCTGACAATGATGGCAAAGCCGTTGGCCCATCTGCCATGAGGGCGGACCACGTCGCCGCCTGGTCACCGCCTTCCGGTTTCCTTCATGCGGCGATCTTGTCAGCGAATGTCACAAGGCGCCTCGCCTGATGGGCGACCGCCGCCCGGCCTTTGTCGTCGAATACGCCCGCTTCCGTCGAGAATCCGTAGGGATTGCCGCCGGTCTCGAACAGGCATGGATCGGTGTAGCCCGGTGCAACGATGATGGCGCCCCAATGCATGAAGGTGGTGTAAAGGCTGAGAAGCGTCGATTCC
>JAJUJF010000052.1 GCA_029265455.1 Paracoccaceae bacterium
GACCTGGGCCGCATCGGCTGCGGCGGCGCCGGTGATGCCGGTGATCGAGACGTAGTAGACGAAGCCCGAAGTGTTCCTGAGCACTGCCGGCAGGCGGCGATCATCGGTCGTGGGCGTGGCGAGACGGATGAAGTTCAGCCCCGCGTCGCGGGCCGGCAGGCAGAGCTCCTCGTCCTCTTCGGGGGGCAGATCGACGACGATGAGCCCGTCGATCCCTGCCGCCACCGCCTCGCGCAGGAAGGTCACCACCCCCATCGAATAGATCGGATTGTAGTAGCCCATGAGCACGACCGGGGTCGTGTCGTTCCGCTCCCGGAAGCGCCGCACCATGTCGAGGGTCTTCCGGAGCGTCTGTCCCGCGGCAAGCGCGCGTGCACCCGCCTTCTGGATTGCCGGTCCGTCCGCCATCGGATCGGTGAAGGGCATGCCGATCTCGATCACGTCGACGCCCGCGGCGGGCAGGCCTTCGAGGATCGCGAAGGCGGTCTCCGGATCGGGATCTCCCGCCATCACGAACGGGATGAAGGCGCTGCGCTCCTCGTCTCTCAGCCGCGCGAATGTCCGTTCGATCCGTGTCATCGCTTCTCCTCGGTCGGTGATGTCCGTTTGCGGCTTCCGCGGTCGGAAATCAAGCCGCGCAAGGAATCGGACCTCCCGAGGTTCCCTCCGCGGTGTTCACTGCAATCCGGCGGGTAGTGGCTGGCCTGCGGCCTTCACGGCGATGGGCGATGCCCTGCTTCCTTGACCTCCTCCCCTTCGCCACCATAGATGCCGGCCGGGTTGACGAGGAGGCGTCGAGATGGGCTTCAGGACCGGCATCGTGGGTCTGCCGAACGTTGGCAAGTCGACGCTCTTCAATGCGCTGACGCGGACGGCGGCGGCGCAGGCGGCGAACTTTCCCTTCTGCACGATCGAACCGAATGTCGGCGAGGTCGCGGTGCCCGATCCCCGGCTCGCGAAGGTTGCGGAAATCGCCGGCTCCGCCAGGGTGATCCCGGCGCGGATGACCTTCGTCGACATCGCCGGCCTCGTGCGCGGCGCCTCGAAGGGTGAGGGCCTCGGCAACCAGTTCCTCGCCAATATCCGCGAATGCGATGCCATTGCCCATGTGGTGCGCTGTTTCGAGGACCCCGATGTCACCCATGTCGAGGGCCGGGTCGATCCGGTGGCGGATGCGGAGACGATCTCGACGGAACTCATGCTTGCCGATCTCGAGAGCATCGAGCGCCGGCTCGCCGGTCTCGTGCGGCGGCTGAAGGGGGGCGACAAGGAGGCGGCCGAGCAGGCCGCGCTGCTCGAGCGGGCGAAGGCGGCGCTCGAGGACGGCCGTCCCGCCCGCACGGTCGGGATCGCGGAGGAAGAGCGCCGCGCGTGGAACATGCTCCAGCTCCTGACCGCCAAGCCGGTCCTCTACGTCTGCAATGTCGAGGAGGAGTCCGCCGCCACCGGCAACGCCGTCTCCGACCGCGTCGCCGAAATGGCGAAGGCAGAGGGCGCCGGCTGCGTGGTGATCTCCGCGAAGATCGAGGAGGAGATCGCCCAGCTCGACGATGCCGAGCGCGCCGAATTCCTGGCGGCGATGGGCCTCGAGGAACCCGGACTCGACCGGCTGATCCGCGAGGGCTACCGCCTCCTCGGCCTCCAGACCTACTTCACCGTGGGACCGAAGGAGGCACGGGCCTGGACCATTCCTGTCGGCACGCTGGCTCCGCAGGCAGCCGGGGTCATCCACGGCGATTTCGAGCGCGGCTTCATCCGCGCGGAGACGATCTCGTACGACGATTTCGTCTCGCTCGGCGGCGAGGCCGCGGCGCGCGAGGCGGGCAAGCTGAGGTCCGAGGGAAAGGGCTACCGCGTGGCCGACGGCGACGTGATGCACTTCCTCTTCAACGCCTGAGCCGTTCAGGCTCGCGCACCGCCTCGTCTTCCTGCGGAAGCAGCTCCCCGCGCGGCAACAGGGCCGGGCCGGCGTGGCAGGACAGGCAAGCCGGAAGCGCAGGAAATGTTGGACTTTTCGGCCGTCCCGTGGTCACGTTCCGAAAAACCAGACTGGGAGGTCGAAATGTACAAGCACATCATCATCACGACGGACGGCTCGGAACTCGCGATGCGCGGCGTTTCACATGGTCTGTCCCTGGCAAAGCACCTGAACAGCAAGGTCACGATCATTACCGTCGCGGAGGCCTATCCGGTGCAGACGGCGGCGACGCCCGCGTCGTGGAACGAGGCGCAGGAGAAACATACTGCGGCTGCCCTTCAGGCCGCCAAGAATGCTGCGGACCAGATCGGGGTCGAGGTGGAACTCGTTCGCGAAGTCTGGACGTCTCCCGCCCCTGCCATCGTGGAGACCGCGAAGAAGCTCGGCTGCGACCTCATCGTGATGGCGTCGCACGGGCGTCGCGGCGTGCAGCGGCTGCTGCTCGGCAGCCAGGCGGCGGAGGTCGTGCACAATTCCAACGTGCCGGTCCTGATCGTCCGCTGACAGGAGCGCATCGGATCGCGCCGGCGCGCTTCCGCTGTCCGTTGCCGGTCAGTGCAGCGGCAAGCGCGTAAGGGGACGGGGCTTCACTGCCAGGGCGGTCTCCCACGGGCCGGAAGCGTCAGGACGGGCGCCCGTTCTCCTGCCACACGTCAAGGATGACGCGTGCCGTCATCAGGTCGAGATGGGCGCCGCCGCCGTTCTTGTAGATGGTGATCTCGTCCGCCGTGCGCCGTCCCGCCCGGCCGGCGACGAGATCGGCCAGATCGCCCGCCACGTCCTCGGGGCTGATCACCCCCTCCCGGATCGGAATCAGAAGCTCGCCGATATGCTGGAGGGTCGTCTCGCGGCTGTCGACGAAGATCCGGCCGCGACGGAGCGCCGTGTCGTCGGTCTCGCGCATGTCGGCCTTGAATGCCCCGATCAGGTCGAGATGCTGCCCCGGCCTGAGCCATTCCCCACGGATCACCGGCTCGTGGGCGAGAGTGGCCGTCGTGATGATGTCGGCCACCGCCACGGCCTCTTCGAGGTCATTCGCCACGTGCGCCCCGATCCGTGCGGCGAGCGCCTCCGCCGACGCGCGGGTCCGGCTCCAGACCGTGACCTCGAGCGGCCCGAGCACCGCCTGGTAGGCCTCCGCAAGCGATCTTGCGACGCGTCCCGCACCCACGATGAGAAGCCGCCGGGCATCCTCGCGTGCCAGGAGTTTTGCCCCGAGCACCGAATCGGCCGCGGTCTTCCACTTGGTCACGACGTCGAAATCGACCACTGCCTCCGGTCGTCCGGCGGTATCGTCGAAGAGGATCATCGCCCCCTGGACGCTCGGGAGCCCGCGCCCGGTGTTCTCCGGCAGCACCGTGAACGCCTTCACCCCTATGCCGAGCCCGGTGATCCAGGCCGAGCGGCTGACGAGCGCATCCGCACCGCGCTCGAGGAAAAGATCGCCGAGGAGGGGGCGGGGACCCCGGTGCCCCTCGGCGAGCGCATCGACGAGACGGTCCCAGTCCAGGTGGGCCTCGATCTTCCCACTGATGACCGGGATCGTCGCCACCTGCCTAGATCCCGACCGAAACCAGCGCCCGGGCAAGCCGGTCGAGCCCGTCTTCGGGCAGCCCCGCGACGTTGATCCGGCTGTCGCCGATCATGTAGATGCCATGTTCCGCCCGGAGCGCCTCCACCTTCTCCGGCGCAAGACCGAGACGGGAGAACATGCCCCGGTGGTCCTGCACGAAGTCGAAACGGTCGGAGTTGGTCTCCCGGCGCAGCGCCTCGGCAAGGCCCTGCCGCAGCCCGAGCATTCTCTCCCGCATCTCGGCCAGTTCCGCCTCCCACTCCGTCCGCAGATCGGGCTCGCGCAGGATCATGGCCACGAGCTTGGCGCCGTGATCAGGGGGGAAGGAGAAATTCACCCGGTTGAGCGCGGCGAGGTTGCCGGAAGTCACCTTCGCCACTTTCGGATCGGCTGCCACCACGAAGGCCGCGCCCACCCACTCGCGATAGAGGCCGAAGTTCTTCGAGCAGCTCGCCGCGATCAATGCCTCGGGGAGCGCCGCGATCATTGCCCGCATGCCGCGCACGTCCGCCTCGAGCCCGTCGCCGAACCCCTGATAGGCAAGGTCGATCATCGGCACCGCGGCGCGTTCGCCCAGGAACTCGGTGAGCGAGCCCCAGTCCTCATCGGCAAGGCTTGCCCCGGTCGGATTGTGGCAGCATCCGTGCAGGAGCACGACGTCGCCCGGCGCCACGCCTTCGAGATCGGCCCGCATTCCCGCGAGATCGACGCCCCGCGTCTCCGCATCGAAGTAGCGGTAGGTCCTGCCCTTGAGGCCGACATGCTGGATTATCGCCGGATGGTTCGGCCAGGTCGGGTCGGAATACCAGACCGTCGCCTCCGGCCGTGCCCGCCTGATCAGTTCGAGGAGCTGGCGGACCGCCCCGGTGCCGCCGGGGGTCTGGGCTCCTGCAACCCGCTCGGCCGGCACCGCATCCCCGAGCGCGAGTTCCCGCATCGCCGCGACGAAGTCGCGGTCACCGAGCAGTCCGACATAGGCCTTGGTGGTCTGTACCTGCCAGAGCCGTTCCTCCGCGCGCTTCACCGCACGCATGACCGGCGTGTTGCCTTCGGAGTCCCTGTAGACTCCGACCCCGAGATCAACCTTGTCCGTACGCGGATCGGCAGCATAGAGCTCCATCAGCGCGATGATCTTGTCGGCCGGCGGCGGGTTCAGCACCTCGAACATGGAATTCCCTCGATACGGCGGCGCCCCTCCGGCGCCTCATTGCAGAAACGGGCTCAGACGGTCACATCTCCGCATCCCTGCGGGAGCATCCGCCGTTCGGTCCTGCGCCAGACAGGCACGAATCCCGCCTTCTGGTAAAGCGGCAGAGCCCGCGGATGGTCGAGCGAGTTGGTATCGACCGTCAGCCGGGTGCAGCCCGGCCGGTCCCAGGCCATGTGGACCGCGGTGCCGAGCAGGAACCGCCCCAGACCCCGGCCGATTGCCTCCGGGACCAGCCCGAAATAGGCAAGATCGACCACGCCCGGCGCCCGGCCGTCGAGCACGAAGAAGCCGTGCGGCCAGCCGGCGCGCACGAACGTGTAGAGTGTCACGGCGCGATCGGCCAGATATCTCTCGAGTTCCTCGCGCGGCTGCGCATGTCGATCGGTCCAGCCATAGTCGCGGCCGACCGCGTCATGGAGCGCGAGGAAATACCATGCCGGCGGCTCATCCGCCGCCACGAGGGCCGAGACCGGCCCGGGCGGAACCGGGGGCCGTGGCCAGGTCGGCCGCTCCGTCATCTCGAGATGGGTGACCACCACCTCCACCCCCTCGCTGGTTGGCCGGTTCATCCCGTTTCGATGCCCAGATCCGGATAGGCGCCCCATTCCGCCCAGGACCCATCATACAGCGAATGCCGGCGATTGCCGAGCAGCTCGAGCGCGAGGTTGAGAACTGCCGCACTCACCCCCGAGCCACAGGAGGTGATCACCGGCCGCGTCACGTCGACACCTGCCGCCTCGAATACCTGCCGGAGTTCGTCCGGGGCCTTCATCGTGCCGTCAGGATTGAGGAGCTGGCCGTAGGGGACGTTCTTCGACCCCGGGATCCGCCCCGGTCGCAGCCCCGGCCGCGGCTCCGGCTCCTCGCCGCGGAACCGCCCGGGCGAGCGAGCATCGACGATCTGCACGTCGCCGACCTTTGCGGCCGCCGCGACCTGGGTGACGTCGCGCACCAGTGCCGCGTTCTGCCGTGCGGTGAAGTGCCGCTCGCGCAGGATCGGCTGGCCTGACTCGAGCGGCCGCCCCTCGGCCTTCCATTTCGGCAGCCCGCCGTCGAGAACCGCCACGTCGGTCTTGCCGAAGAGCCGGAAAAGCCACCAGACCCGGGCCGCGCTGAAGATGCCATGGGTATCGTAGATGATGATCCGGTGACCATCACCAATTCCCATCGCCCGCATGCGGGAGACGAATTTCTCCACCGGCGGCGCCATGTGCGGCAGGGTTGACCGCGTGTCGGCGATCTCGTCGATGTCGAAGAACCGTGCGCCCGGAATATGCCCGGCCTCGTATTCCGCTGCCGCATCGCGTCCCGCCCCGGGAAGGTGCCAGCTTCCGTCGATGATCCGGATATCAGGCGCGGCGAGCCGGCTGGCGAGCCATTCCGTCGATACAAGAAGCTCCGGATCGCTCGTCGGCATGGCGGAAATATCCCTTTGCGCTCCTTGTCCGCATAGCCGAGAGCGGCGGCCCGGATCAAGGCCCGCCCGCTGATCCGCCTTCAGTCTTCCTCCTCCTCGAGGAGGGTGAGGAACGCCACTCCGAACCGCTCGGCCTTCTGCGGCCCCATGCCCTTGATGCGTGCAAGCCCCTCGACCGTGCGTGGGCGCTCGCGGACAATGGCGGCGAGGGTGCGGCTCGTGCAACTGAGATACTTCCCCCGCCCGTCCTCTCCCCGGACAAGCGCAAGCTGCGCTGCCTGCAGCCGATCGAAAAGACCCCCCTCCGGCTTGCCCGCAAGCTTCAGCCGTGCCGGATGGACCGGCGGCGGTGCCTCGCCGGTGATGACCTCGAGAAACTCCGCGCCGTAACGGGCAAGCTTGATCTCGCCGACGCCGGTGATGCCGCGCATGTCGTCGAGCGTTGCCGGACGCCGCTCTGCCATCTCCATCAGCGTCCGGTCGTTGAAGATGACGTAGGCGGGCACTCCCGCCGCCGTGGCAAGTACGCGCCGCCGCGCCTTCAGCGCCGCAAGCAGCCCCTCGTCCTCCTCCGCGACGAGGGCGGCGGGCGCTCGCCGCTCCGGCCCTGTCCGTGCCGTCATGTCCGCCCGCAACTCGAGCCTCACCTCGCCCTTCAGCACCGGTCGCGCGGCCTCGGTGAGTCGAAGCGCCCCGTGCCGTCCGGGATCGGGCCGGATCAGGTCGTGCCCCATCATCTGCCGGAACACGCCCTGCCACCAGACCTTCGGCCGGTCGCTTCCGACCCCGAAGGTCGGCAACCGGTCATGCCCCCGCTCCATGACCTTGCGTGTCATCTCACCGCGCAGGATCGCGATCAGGTGCTCGGCCCCGAACCATTCTCCGGTCCTGAGGATCGCCGACAACGCCTTCTGCGCAGCTTCGGTACCATCGAAGACCTCTGGCGGCGCGAGGCAGATGTCACAGTTTCCGCATGGTTCCGCTCGAACCTCGCCGAAATACTGCAGCAGCACCTGCCGGCGGCAGCTTGTCGCCTCCGCGAGGCCGAGGAGCGCATTCAGCCGCCGGTGATCGGCCGTCTTCCTCTCCTCCGGCGCCATTCCCTCGTCGATCTGGGCGCGTCTGAGGCGGATGTCGTCGGCGCCAAAGAGGGTGAGCGTGTCGGCCGGTGCGCCGTCGCGGCCCGCCCGTCCGATCTCCTGGTAATATCCCTCGACCGATTTCGGCAGGTCGGCATGGACGACATAGCGGATGTCGGGCTTGTCGATTCCCATTCCGAAGGCGATCGTCGCGCAGACGACAAGGCCATCCTCGGCCTGGAACCGCCATTCGGCCGCCCGTCGCGCCTCCGCCTCGAGCCCGGCGTGATAGGCGAGTGCCGTGTGCCCCGCCTCGCCGAGCGCCCGCGCCAGCGACTCGGTCTTCGCCCGGCTCGCGCAGTAGACGATGCCCGAGCGGCCGCGCCGCGTATTCACGAAGTCGAGGAGCTGGCGCCGCGGCTCCGCCTTCGGGCGGAAGGCGAGGTGGAGGTTCGGTCGGTCGAAGCCGCGCAGGAAGGTTGCAGGCGCCGTTCCCTCGAACAGCCGCGCGATGATCTCCGCGCGGGTCTCTTCGTCCGCGGTCGCGGTCAGCGCCACCATCTGCACCCCGTCGAGCGCCTGCCGGAGCGCGCCCAGCCGCAGGTAGTCCGGGCGGAAATCATGGCCCCACTGGCTCACGCAATGCGCTTCGTCCACGGCGATCAGCCCGACGCCAGCGCGGCGCAGGAAGCTCGCCGCACCTGCGGAGCCCAGCCGCTCCGGCGCCATGTAGAGGAGTTTCAACTGCCCCGCCCGGAGATCTTCGAGGACCGCCTCACGCTCCTCCTGGTCATCGGCCGATGTCAGGGCACCGGCTGCGATGCCCGCTTCCCGGAGTGCCCGCACCTGATCCCGCATCAGTGCGATCAGCGGCGAGACGACGAGAGTCACTCCCTCGCGCATCAGCGCCGGCAACTGGTAGCACAGGGACTTGCCACCGCCTGTCGGCATGATCGCGAGGACATCCCGGCCCTCCATAACCGCCTCGACGATCTCGGCCTGCCCGGGCCGAAAGTCGGGGAAGCCGAAGACCCGGGCGAGAAGTTCCCGCGCCGCGTTCATGCCTGCCGGAAGAGGGAGATCATGGCCTCCCCATACCGGCGCGTGTCGAGAAGGGTCAAGCCGGGTGCAGTCACCGGCATGTTCTCCTCCCAGAGCACAAGTCCCCCGTGCGCGATCCAGCCTCCGGCGAGCGCCGAAGCGACCGCCTTCTCGCCGAGGCCCTGCCCGTACGGCGGATCGAGGAAAACGAGATCGAACGGGGCCTCGGCCCAGGGCCCGAGCCGCGTCGCGTCCCGCCGGATCAGCCGCGTTGCGCCACCTGCCGCAATCCGGGCAATATTGGCCTCGACAAGCGCAGCCGCCTTCCCGTTCTCGATGAAGACCGCGCTGGCAGCCCCCCGCGACAGCGCCTCGAGCCCGAGCGCACCTGTCCCCGCGAAGAGATCGAGCACGCGTGCGCCCTGGACAACGTCACCTTCCGGCCGATGGGCAAGAAGATTGAAGATGCTCTCCCTCACCCGATCCGCCGTCGGGCGGACCTTTCTCTCCCCGCCCGGCGGCGCCGCAAGCCGCGTGCCCCGGAAACGGCCGCCGACGATGCGCATGTCTCTCCTCCGCCAACTGCCCGAATCTCCTATATGTCAGGCCCGAACGCGGACAGGCAGGGGTGGATCGGCATTCTGGTCGGCTCCGTGCTGCAGATGGAGGAATTCGGCTCCCGGTAATCCGTGTCGTTTTGGGGGCAGGCAAGGGATCAGCATCATCGGGAGCTTCGATGACCCGATTCCGGGAGCGGTCCGGATCGAGGATCACCGGTTCCGGGATGATTGCCATCGTCGAGTGACGGCGGCCTGACCGGCATTCGACTTGCCGGCTGGCTGCGGCAGCCTCGTGGCGACATCCCGTCCGCGGTCAGCGGAACGTGGAATTCGTCCGTCGTGGTGCCGACGGGGATGCACTGCCCGCCTGAACGCGATCCCCGGCGACATGCGCGATGACTATCCGCTGTTTCTTGCGGTCTTTCCCCTGTATGACGGGCCGGTGCCCGGCAAGCAGAGGAGGGAACATGAAACTCAAGGTTGGTGACCGGCTGCCCGAGGCGGTCTTTCTTGATGCATCCAGCGGCCAACCCGTCGAGATGCCGAGCGCCGAAGTCTTTGCAGGTCGCGCCGCGGTCTTCGCCATGCCGGGGGCCTTCACCAAGACCTGCGATGGCGTGCATCTGCCGGGACTCGTGCGAGCCGCCGATGCGTTCAGGGCCGAGGGCATCGACCGGATCGTGGTGATTTCCGTCAACGATCCCTTCGTGATGGACGCCTGGGGCGAGGGCTCGGGCGCCAAGGAGGCCGGCATCATGCTGCTTGCCGATGCGGACGGCTCCTTCACCCGGGCGGTGGGCATGGATTTCGATCGCCCGGCGGCCGGCTTCTTCGGCCGCTCCCACCGCTACGGCATGCTGGTCGAGGACGGCGTCGTCACGTGGCTTGCGGCAGAGGAGAATCCGGCCGAGTGCAGCCTGACCGCCGCTGACGCAGCGCTTGACGCGATCCGCGGGCGCAAGGCCTCAGCCGCGACCTGAACTGGATTATGCATATGCAATATGCATGCTTTCTGCATGCATGTTGCATTGAACGCAGGCTTCGGTTGATGGGGACGTTCCGGTCACTCTGATCCCCCTGTCCGGTGATGCAGCTCGCAAAGGCAGGTGACCGGCTCGGAATGGTCCCGCTGCACCTCCGCCTCCCCGGCGAGCTTGTCCAGCCGACCCGCGAGCTTGAGATCCAGTTCGCTCAGTCCATCCGCTGCATGCGTGGTCAGCGTCACATCCACCACGTTATAGATGTTCGTCCATTCCGGGTGATGGTTCATCTTCTCGGCGGCGAGCGCCGCGCGTGACATGAACCCCCAGGCTTCCGAGAAGCTCTTGAACTTCCAGATCTTTCGGATTGCATCCCGCTCCGGGACGCCGCCCCAGCCGCTCGCGCCAAGGGGGGGTAGCAGGCGGTTGCGGTCTTCCGGTGAAAGGCGTTCAACCATTGGAGGGTCTCCCTGCTTGTCCGGTCCCCCTGATGGGGAGGCAACCACTGCGCGGGTCAACTGGTTCCGGCGAGGCCGAAGGTCGAGAGGATCCACGCGACTGCCTGCTCCAGCACCTTGTCGGTCGCAGCATTGAATGCCGCCACTACCTGAGCGGCATCGACGTCCGCGGCTGGCTCGGCCGCGGAGATTCGGCGCGAAGCCACGATTGTCCCGTCCGACTCCCGCATGAGCGCGAGCGACAGCTTGACCCGAGCGACGATCGGCGCCGCCTCGTTTCCGGTCGTTTCTGCCTGGAAGTCATGAATTTCCGTCAGGATCGTGTAGTCCGGGAGGGGCCCGGTCGTCGTGCGTCCGACGAAGCGGAACGCCCCGGTATTGCCGAGAGACTCGGTCAGCAGCGATTGCACGAGATCCGGGACCGGATCGACCCAGCGGGCACCGGCGAGATACTGGACCTGCAGGCGGCTGGGCATCACCACGATCCGGTCACTGTTGAGCGCACCCGATGCGACCGGCGTCTGCACCACGATATGACGCGCCGTCGGCCTCATCGGTGTCGCGAGCGAGGCGGGTGTCAGCGTGTAGGAATCGAGAGGCTCGGCTGCGCCGCGGATCGCGCCGACCGCGGCGCAGCCTGGGAGCGTCATCAGTGCTGGAATGCCGACAATCAAGAGGCGGCGAAGGGGCTGCATGGGCAATTATCTCCTGAATTCGGAGGGCGAGCCGAGGAAGAACCGCGCCGGATCGCGCTCGATCCGCGCAGTCAGCCGCTCGAGGCTGGCGACGAGGGCGCGCGCCTCCTGGGCAAGACGGTTGAACTGCGGCAGCCCGCTCCGGGCGAAGTTCCGAACGGCTGGCGCGGCATCGGCCACGCTGGCCTCGACCAGGGCCATGGCGGCGTTGGCGTTCTCCATTGCCTCACGCAACTCGGCGGCAATCTCGGGCAGATCCGCCGTGACATCCTCGATCGCGGTCTGGAGCGAGGTCGCAACGCGGCGAAGGTCGCCAAGGATGCCGTCGAGATCCTCGTTGATGACCTGGTTGGCGCCAGTGAAGGTCTGCTCCGCTGCCACGAGCGTCCGGTCGGCCGTGGCGAGCGTGCCCTCGACCGCACCGAGGCTTTCGTTGGCGTTGCGGAAGGTTTCGGTAGCGGCGACGATCGCGCCTTCTGCCTGTACGGCGAGCCCCGGAAGCCGACCGGTGAAGTCGGAGACGTTGGGCCCGATCCGATCGATCTCCTCGCCTACCTGCGTCGCGACGGTGTTGACAGTTGTCGCCGCGCTCCGCACATCCGCGACGATCCTGGGAAGATCCTCCGCCGCGACAACCTCGAGACCGGCGAGCACCTCGTTCGCTGCAGTGAGGGCGCGACGCGCCTCCGCGACCAGCGCCGCCCCGTCGCCAGCGAGAAGCGTGTCCGCGGTAGTCGCGGTGTCCTCTATGGCGCGAAGTGTCACCGTACCCTGGTCCAGGGTCGCATCGGCCTTGGCGATCGATGTCTCGAGCTGCTGGAGCCGGGCCGCCGCCGCCGCTGCCGCCGCCCGTCCTTCCGCGACCATCGCGGCGCCCTCGCCGGTTACGAGCGCGTCGACACTTGCAGCCGCACGTCGGGTCACGGCCAATGTCTCGGCTCCCTCCGTCAGCGCCACGGTGGCTTGCGCTAATGCCGGCTCGAGCTGGCGCAGCCGTTCGGCGGCCATCGCAGCGGCATCGCGGGCCTCCACCACGAAAGCCGTACCCTCACCGGCGGTGAGACTGCCCACCGCTTCAGCCGCGTCGCGCACCGCAGCGAGCATCTCCGTCCCGCCCTCGAGCGCCGCTGCCCCGCGGGCGATCGCCACCTCGGCCTGTTCCAGCCGCGCAACCGCCACTGCTGCCGTTGCCCTGATGCTTGCCGCCACCGTATCGGTGCCTTCCGAGATCACCGCGAGCGTGTCGTCGGCCCGCGCAACCAGATCCCGCACCTCGGTCTCGAGCAGCGACTCGGCTTCGCCGATTGCCGACGCTGCTGCAGTCAATGCGCTTTCCGCAGCGCTCATCGCGCCTTCAGTGGCGACGGCAACCCGGCGTACCTCATCCGTCAGCGGGCCGAGCTCCTCGGTGAAACTGGCGAGCACCTGTGTCGCGTTCCTGATCTGCTCGCTGACCTGGCTGAAATCGTCGAGCGCCTCGTCGAGACGCCCGGTCGCGCCGGCCACGTTCGTGAGGATCTGCGCCACCGCCTCCTGGTTCTCGGGACCGACGAACTCGCCAAGCTCCTTCAGAAGGCTCAGTGTCTCGGTCAGGATGTCGGGAGCCTCTTCGATCAGCACGTCGAAGGTTGACGGGCTGCCCCGGATGATCGGCACGTCTTCCTCCGATACCTCGGAGAGGAGCGGCGCACTGGAGTCACGGTTGGTCAGGGCGACATAGGAAACGCCGGTCACCCCCTGAAGCGCGAGCCGGGCCTCGGTTGCCGTCGTTATCGGGGTGTTGGATTGAACCTCGATCCGGATGCGGATCAGACTCGGGTCATCCTCGTTGAGGCTGAACGAGACGACCTGACCCACGGCCACGCCGTTGTAGCGCACCTCGCCGCCGCGGCTGAGACCGGACACATTGTCGAACAGGATGTCGTAGTAGCTGAACTGCCGGTCGAGTTCGAACTGTGCGAGCCACAGCAGGAACCCGAGGCCTCCGAGCAGACTCAGAACCGTGAAGACGCCGATCAGGACATAGTTCGCCCGGGTTTCCATGCCCGCTCCTCAGGCCGTCGGTTGTGCCGCCCGCGCGCGCGGCCCGTGAAAATACTCCCGCACCCAAGGGTGCTCTACTTTAAGCATATCGGCCATGGTCCCGGTCACCAGCACCTTTTTCTCCGCAAGCACCGCAATGCGATCACATGTTGCATGAAGCGTGTCGAGGTCATGGGTGACGAGGAAGACCGTCAGCCCGAGTGCGCGCTGAAGCGACCGGATGAGTTCGTCGAAGGCGGTGGCGCCGATCGGATCCAGGCCCGCCGTCGGCTCGTCGAGGAAGACGATCTCCGGATCGAGCGCAAGCGCCCGCGCAAGGCCCGCCCGCTTGCGCATCCCCCCCGAGAGTTCGGCCGGGTACTTGTCGTTGGCATGCGACGGGAGACCGACGAGGGCGACCTTGAGTTCCGCAAGCCGTCGCATGAGCTCTGGCGAGAGGTCCAGCCGCTCGCGCATCGGCGCCTCGACGTTCTCGCGCACCGTCAGCGACGAAAACAGCGCGCCGTCCTGAAACATCACGCCCCAGCGGTTTTCGAGGCTTCGCCGCTCGGCGGATGACGCGGCAAGGATGTCAGTGCCGAACACTCTGATCGTCCCTGCTGCCGGGCGGTTCAGGCCGCAGATCGTCCTGAGCAATACCGATTTGCCGGTCCCCGAGCCGCCAACGACCCCGAGTACTTCGCCACGATAGACATCGAGGTCGAGACCGTCATGCACGACGTGGTCGCCAAATCGGGTGACGAGGCCGCGCACCTCGATGACCGCCTCGCGCTTCTCCTCCGGTGTCATTCTCAGATTCCCAGGATCGCGAAAAACACGGAGAAGATCGCGTCGACGACGATCACGAGGAAGATCGCGAGCACCACCGAGATGGACGTGCGTCGGCCCAGGGAAGCTGCATCCATCTCCACCTTCATGCCCTGGAATGCGCCGACAACCGCGATGATGACGGCAAAGAACGGCGCCTTGACCATGCCGACGAGGAAATGACTGACATCCGTGCCATCGAGCAGGCGGGCAAAGAACTGGGTGGGGGAAATGTTGAGCTCGATCCACGACATGAGCATCCCGCCCAGCAATCCGGCCATGTTGCCGAGGAAGGCGAGTGCCGGCAGCATCAGGAGCAGCGCGAGGAGACGCGGCACCACCAGCACCTCGATCGGGTCAAGGCCGAGAGTGCGCATGGCGTCGATCTCCTCCTGCATCTTCATGGAGCCGATTGCCGAGGTGAAGGCCGAACCGGAACGGCCGGCGACAATGATCGCGGTAAGCAGCACCCCGAGTTCGCGCAGCACAGATATTGCCACGAGGTCGACGACGAAGACTTCCGCGCCGAACTGCTGGAGTTGAGAGGCGCCCTGGTAGCCAAGGACAACGCCGATGAGGAACGTCAGCAGCACCACGATCGGTACGGCATTCCACCCGGTTTCCTGCATCTGCGCGACAAGGGATGTCAGCCTGAGCCGCCACGGCCGCAGGATCGTGCCGCCAAGACGCGCCATCGTTTCGCCAAGAAACGATAGAAGCTCGAGTGCAAGCGTTCCGTTGGCAGCGACATGCCGCCCGACGCTCTCGAGCCAGACCATGAGGCCATGCGGTGCCTTCGTCTCCGCACGCTCTTCCGGCAGACTGTTCGCCACCGTCTCGATCAACTGCCGCTGCGGCTCGGTTGCGCCTTTCAACTGCACGTCCGCGCCCTCTGCAGCAAGCCGGTCGCACACCGTCACGATCAGCCAGGCACCAGCAGTATCGAGTGCCTCAACCTCCGATAGATCAATCGTAATTGTGCCGCCGCCCCGGATCGGCTTCAGCACCTGCTCAAGCGATTCGATGCGGTGGATCACCACCCGCCCTGCCAAGGCTACCAGGGTCCGGTCTCCGCTCTTTTCGATATTGACGGCGCTCTCCGTCATCCGCTTCTCAGGCTGTGGATTTCGGCGACCATGGCGTATCGCGGAGCGGGTGTCACCCCGGGATTCGCTTCACCGCCAGCCTGTTGTCGAACACCGTGCCGTGGATTAGGGTGCAGCGGTCGCTCGCCCGAGTGGCGGAATGGTAGACGCAGCGGATTCAAAATCCGCCGCCGCGAGGCATGCCGGTTCGAGTCCGGCCTCGGGCACCAGAACTCCGGCACAAGCGTCTGCTCCCCGTGAGATTCTCCGGACGGACACAGTCCATCCGCCGGTCTTGTTCCCGCAAGTACGGCTCGGTCGTTGAATTGGCCCTCGCCCGGACACTCGGGCCTTCCTCCAGGGCCCACCCGGCAGGTGGATCGCGGTCAGACAGCCCAGGTCAGGTGAGGCCCGAGCGGCACGATGCCTGCCGGATTTAGCGCCTTGATCGAGTAGTAGCCCCGCTTGATGTGCTCGAGATCGACCGTTTCCCGTACCCCCGGAAGGACAAGGATCCGCTCCAGGTAGCTGCTCAGGAACGGGTAGTCGGCAATGCGGCGCAGGTTGCACTTGAAGAGGCCGTAATAGGCGGCATCGAACCGCACGATCGTCACGAAGAGGCGGATGTCCGCTTCGGTGAAGGTTTCGCCGAACAGGAATTCGCGCCCGTCGCCGAGACGGCCCTCGAGTTCATCGAGCATGCCGGAGACCTCGTGGAAGGCCTCCTCGTAGGCAAGCTGGGTCGTGGCGAAGCCCGCCCGGTAGACGCCGTTGTTGAGGCGCGGGTAGACACGGTCGTTCAGCGCGTCGATCTCCTCGCGCAATTCCTCCGGATAGAGGTCGAAGGCCGGGTCCGCGAGATCGCCAAAGCCGTCGTTCATCATCCGCAGGATGTCGGCGGATTCGTTGTTCACGATCGTGCCGCGCTTCCTGTCCCAGAGAACCGGCACCGTGGCCCGTCCCGAGATGGCGGGATCGGCACGTGTGTAGATCTCGTGGAGATAGGTGGCTCCGTTCACCCTGTCCGTGTCGGCCCCGGGAAAATTGCCGAAGCGCCAGCCCTGATCCGTCAGCACGGGCTCGACCACCGAGACCGAGATCACGTCCTCGAGCTTCTTGAGCTTGCGGCCGATCAGGGTGCGTGAGGCCCAGGGGCAGATCAGCGCAACATAGAGATGATAGCGCCCCGCCTCGGCGGCGAAGCCGCCTTCACCTGTAGGACCTGCGCGGCCGTCCGGCGTGATCCAGTTGCGAAAGCTCGAGGTCTGGCGGACGAAGCCGCCCTTATCGTCCGTGGCCTGCACCGGTTGCCAGTCGGCTACCCATTGTCCGTTCACCAGCATTTCATCTCCCCTCCGATTGGTGACGCTGCCCCCGCCCTGCTGTCAGGCCATCCGCACCAGCGTGTCGTCCCGCCTGATGAAATGATGGAACAGGGCCATGAAAATGTGGCCAAGGATCAGGGCCGTGAGCAGCCATGCCAGCGGCGAGTGCAGACTGCCGAGCGCCTCGGCCCAGGCGATTTCCTCGGCTTCGGGAATCAGTTCGACGCCGAAGACGGTGACGCCGTAACCGCCGCCCAGCATCACCATGATGCCGGTCAGCGGCATCAGGATCATTCCGGCATAGAGCAGGCCATGGCCGGCCCTGACGAAGAAGGCAGTGGCCGGATCATGAACCGGGCGCTGGTGGCTCTGGCTGAAGGCCCATCCGAGCCGTGCGATCGCCAGGACCAGCAGCAGGACGCCAATGGACACATGAAAGGGTACCAGCGTCTGCCCCACCCAATGCTCGCCTTCGGCGATCCGGTCCCCGAACTTCAGCAACTGCCAGCCGATCAGCAACGTCATCAGCCAGTGGAAGAACCTGGAGACAATTCCGTAGCCATCGGGTGAATCAATCATGATCTGTTCCTTCTCCATGATCCTCAGGCGGTGTTTTTTTCGATCCCGCCCGATCAGGCGCAGCGGCGCGCCAGGGCGGGGTTCAGGAGGCGCGGGCTCTGCTTGCAGGACCGTTCGCGCTGCTGTCGCGAGGAACATAACCTCTCGCTTCCAGATGATAATCCGGGCACATGGAAGAGGATTGCTTCTGATGTGGAAGAAGTGGCTACCAGCCCTTCTCCCAGGACGGCGTGTCGCGGTACCGTCCCGCCAGAAAATCGACAAGCACACGCACCTTGACCGCCAGATACCGGCTATGCGGATAGAGTGCGTGAACAGAGTAAGGCACGGGTTCGAAATTCTCGAGGACGCGACGAACCCGCCCGGCACGGAGCGACGCTGCGGCCACGAAACCGGGCACGCAGGCAAGACCCAGCCCGGCCTCGGCGGCGGAGAGGCAGGCTTCCGCATTGGAATAGCGGATGCGGCCCCTGACCGGGATCGTCATCGCCTCCCCTCCGGGACCGCGAAGCGGCCAACGGTTCGGCTCACGGAAATTCGCGTCCATGATGCAGTCATGTTCCGCAAGATCCTCGACGGCACGGGGCTCGCCGCGCCGTTCGAGATACGCATTGGCCCCGACCACCACGATCCGCACCTCGCAGAGCTTGCGCGCAACGAGACTTGAATCGGCAGGACGCCCGATACGTACCGCCAGGTCGAAACCTTCGTCCACCAGATTGGCGGCCCGGTCGGAGAAACTCACGTCAAGGTCGATCTCGGGATAGCGCAGCGCGAACTCGTTGAGCGCCGGCACCAGTTCCATCACCCCGAAGGAGAGCGGGGCAGTCAGCCGCAGACGGCCGCGCGGCGCCTGCGAGACGTTGCGGATCGAGAGGTCAAGATTGTCATATTCGTCGAGCAGCGGCCGCAACCGCTCCCAATAGGCCTGCCCGGCCTCGGTCGGGGCAACTGCCCGCGTCGTGCGGTCGAGAAGCCGCACCCCAAGCTCTGCCTCAAGCCGGGAAACGAGCTTCGACGCCTGCCCCGAACTCGTCCCGAGACGTGCGGCGGCGGCGGTGAAGCTCCCTGCTTCCAGGACTGCGGCGAACATCCGATCGCAAGCCAGACGGTCCAGGATCACCTCCTGTTCTGAAGCGGGATCACACGTAGCATCCTTGCCGTGATCCCGTAACAGAGCTTGCCCGGCTCGCGGCTGTCGACAGGTTCATTTGTCGAGCAGAGTGGCGAGGTTGGCGGCGCAGGCGTCATGGGATCACGGGCAGCCGAGCCATTTCCGCGGTGTGGTGCCATCGCGGATCCTCGCCGGCACCTGGCCAGCTTCCTGGCGAAGCTGGGCGTGTCACGACCATGAGTTCGAGGTGCAGATGAACGAACACGCCATCAACAAGGCAGGCGGTCATCAGGATGAGGCGGCGGCCCGGGAGGAGGCTCCGCGGCTTCGAGAA
>JAJUJF010000086.1 GCA_029265455.1 Paracoccaceae bacterium
ACGGTGACCGACGGATAGGGCCGCAGGATCGACCGGATCGGAGAGGCGATGTCGGGGGCGGAGAGGGCGGCGGTGGCGACCTGGTAGAGCAGGGGCTGGAACAGGTGATGGTTCTGCCGGTCCACGACCGTCGCCGCGAGCCCTGCCCGCCCGACTGCCTTCGCGACCTCGATCCCCGCGAATCCCGCGCCGATGATCACGATCCGGGGCCGTCCCTGCGCCTGTATCTCCGCCATCGATCCGGCTCCTCCATTGCTCTCCGGAGGAAGGCGCCAGGGCCGCCGAAGGTTCCGGCGCGGCGGCTTCCGTCAAGGTTTTTCGCCATCCCGCCGCCCCGGATGCGCAGATTGTTTGCATGAGGCCCGATACGCGAGTAACCATCGAAAAAAAGAATACCGAGGCAGGCAGTTGGAGCAGATGGTTATGAACGGGCGAAAGCCGGTCGTATTATGCATTCTCGATGGCTGGGGATTGCGGCCGGAGCGTGAGGCCAATGCCGTCGCCCTCGCCGACACGCCCAATTTCGACCGGATATGGGAGGCTTGCCCGCACGCGACCCTCCGCGCACACGGTCCGGATGTCGGCCTGCCCGAGGGACAGATGGGCAATTCCGAGGTCGGCCACATGAACATCGGCGCCGGCCGGATCGTCTGGATGGATCTGCCACGGATCGACAAGGCGATCGCGGAGGGGAGATTCGAGCGCACGCCGGCGCTTCAGGACCTTGTCGCGACGCTGAAACGCTCGGGCGGGCGCGCCCATGTCGCGGGGCTTGCCTCGCCGGGCGGGGTACATGCCCACGACCGCCACATGGTCCGCGCCGCCGAGGTCCTGACCACCGCCGGCATCCCGGTGGTGGTCCATGCCTTTCTCGACGGCCGCGACGTGCCGCCCCAGTCCGCGCGCGAGCAGGTGGCGAGCATCGAGGCGCGGCTGCCGGAGAATGCGCGCATCGGGACCGTGATCGGCCGTTTCTATGCCATGGACCGCGACCGGCGCTGGGAGCGGGTCGAGGCAGCCTACCGCGCGATCGTCGCCGGCGAGGGAACGCCGGCCGATACCGCCGACGCCGCCATCGTCGCCGCCTACGAGCGGGGAGAAACAGATGAATTCGTCTCTCCCGCCGTGATCGGCGACTATCGTGGCGTCGGGGCAGGGGACGGCCTCCTCTTCACCAATTTCCGTGCCGATCGCGCGCGCCAGATCCTCAGCGCGCTGCTCGAGCCCGATTTCACCGACTTCGAACGCGGCACGCCTCCGGATTTCGTCGCGGTCGTCGGCATGATCCCCTATTCGGCCGAGCTGACCCGGCGCATGAGCGTGATGTTCCCGGCCGAGGATCTGGAGAACACGCTCGGCGCCTGGGTGGCAGGCAAGGGGCGGCGCCAGTTCCGCCTCGCCGAGACCGAGAAATATCCCCATGTCACCTTTTTCCTGAACGGCGGCATCGAGACGCCCTATCCGGGCGAGGATCGCTACATGGCGCCGAGTCCGAAGGTCCGTACCTACGATCTCCAGCCGGAGATGTCGGCGCCGGAGGTGACCGGGCATCTCGTCTCGGCGATCCGCTCCGGCCACCACGATCTCATCGTCGTCAACTTCGCCAATCCCGACATGGTGGGCCACACCGGCGTGCTCGAGGCGGCGATCCGCGCCTGCGAGGCCGTGGACCAGGGGCTCGGCGCCGCGCTTGCCGCGGTCGAGGATGTGGGCGGTGCAATGATCGTCACAGCCGATCACGGCAATTGCGAGACCATGGTCGATCCCGAAACCGGCGAACCCCATACCGCGCACACGCTGAACCCGGTGCCGGTGATCCTCGTCGGCGGGCCGCCGGGCGCGCGGCTCCGGGAGGGTCGGCTTGCCGATCTCGCGCCGACGCTCCTCGAGCTCATGGGGCTCGACAAGCCGCCGGAGATGACGGGCAGGAGCCTGATCACGGGAGAGACGCCATGAGGCTCGCGACGCTTGCCTTCGCGCTCGGCCCCGCGGCGCTCGCCCTCGGCTTCGGGTTGTCGGGTGATCCCGAACCGGCCGCGGACCGCCCGGCTGCGACCGGGGTCCAGGCGGCGGCGCCGGCACGGGCCGATGGCCCTCCCGAATTCGCCGCCACTGCCAATCTCGAGCGGGCGCGCGAGCGGCTCGATGCGCTCGATCCCGGGGCCGACCAGGCGGGTTTCGTCCGCGCCCTGCGCGACCTCGAACGCGCAATCGCCAATCTTGGCGGTGAGATCGCTGCGGCGCGAGACGAGGCGAAGAAGGTGGAGTGGCAGATCCGCACCCAGGATTCCGACAACAAGCGCCTCATCGCCGCCCTGATTTCCGCCTCGCGGGCGGGACTTGCGGAACCCTCGCGCATTCATCCCGACGGTCCGGTCGCGGCGGCGCGGGCGGCGGCGCTTCTCGCATCCGCCGAATCCGAGCTCGTCCGCCACGCCGCGGCGCTCGGCGGGCGGCTGCGCGCCCTCGCCGCGGCGCAGGAGTTGCGCGAGGAAGCCGAGACGATCCTCGCCGAGGGGGTCGGAACCCTGGCCGACGCCGGCGACGCGCTGCGACTTGCCGCCTTTGCCGATGCGCCGCCGGCCGATCCCGGACCTCCCGATCCGCGCACGCGCCTTGCCGCGCTCGCCCGCGACAGCGACAGCCTCGGTGCGCTTGCTCGCGGACTTGCTGCTCCGGTGCCGCGTGCCGTCAGGAACCTCTCCGAGGTCACCGTCGCCTCGGCCGAGGGAATCGCCGCCACGGATGGCGTCCGCATCACCCGGTCCTCGCGCAATCTCGGCGAGGGGGCGCTCCTCCTCGAGATGCCGGTCTCGGGCAGCGTCGCCCTCGGCTTCGGCGAGCGCGACGCGGGCGGCGCGATCCGCCAGGGACTGACCCTCGCCGCGGCCCCGCGCAGCGTCGTCACCGCGCCGGCGGGCGGCGAGGTGCGCTATGTCGGCCCCTTCCTCGACTATCAGACCGTGGTCGCGATCGCGCCCGCCGACGACACCGTCATCGTCCTCGCCGGCCTCACCGAGACCCTCGTGGCGCCCGGCGATCTCGTCCCGCTCGGGACACCCCTGGGCTTTCTCGGCGGGCGCGCGGCGGAATCCCAAGAATTTTTGATGCCGACCCGGCAAGGAAGTGACGCGCCCGGCGCGGAAACCCTTTATATGGAGCTGTGGCGGGGAGGTAAGGCGATCGATCCGGGCCCCTTGCTCGGCCTCGATCCCGGTTCCCGGAACGGATAGGATGCGCCAGATGAAGAAGACCGTGCTCGCCGGTGTCGGCGGTGCCCTCGCCGGGGTGATCGTGACCTCGCAATTCGCCGTGCCGATCCTCGCGCAGGAGAACGAGGACCGCGCCGCCATCTACGAGCAGCTCGACCTCTTCGGCGACATCTTCGAACGCATCCGTGTGGGCTATGTGGAGGAAGTGTCGGAGGCCGACCTGATCCGCGCTGCGATCAACGGCATGCTCTCGTCGCTCGACCCGCATTCGGGTTACCTGCCGCCCGACGATTTCGACGACATGCGGGTGCAGACCAAGGGCGAATTCGGCGGCCTCGGCATCGAGGTGACGCAGGAGAACGGCTTCGTGAAGGTGGTGGCGCCGATCGAGGGCACGCCCGCCGACCGCGCCGGCCTGCAGCCCAACGACCTCATCACCCATGTCGACGGCGAGTCGGTCCTCGGCCTCACCCTCAACGAGGCGGTCGATCTCATGCGCGGGCCGGTAGGCACGGACATCAAGATCACCGTGCTTCGGGAGGGAGAGACCGAGCCCTTCGACGTCACGATCACGCGCGAGACAATCACGATCCAGGCCGTCCGCTCCCATCTCGAGGATGATGCGGTCGTGCTCCGGATCACCACCTTCAACGAACAGACCTATCCGAGCCTCGAGGAGCAGATCGCCGAACGCATCGAGGAGGCGGGCGGCATCGACAAGGTCAAGGGATTCATCCTCGACCTGCGCAACAACCCGGGAGGCCTCCTCGATCAGGCCATCCAGGTGACGGACGCCTTCCTCGATTCGGGCGAGATCGTCTCGACCCGGGGCCGCGATCCGCGCGATGCCGACCGCTACAACGCGACGCCGGGCGATCTTGCCAGCGGCAAGCCGATCGTCGTGCTGATCAACAGCGGTTCCGCCTCGGCCTCGGAGATCGTCGCCGGCGCCCTGCAGGACCACCGGCGGGCGATCGTCGTCGGCACCCAGAGCTTCGGCAAGGGATCGGTGCAGACGATCATCCCGGTGCAGGATGACGGTGCCATGCGACTCACGACCGCGCGCTACTACACGCCGTCGGGGCGCTCGATCCAGGCGCTCGGCGTCGCACCCGACGTCATCGTCGAGCAGCGGTTCGAGGACCAGTCGCCCGAGGAGGCGGAGGAGGGCACTGAATCGCCGATCATCCCGCCGCTGCGGTCGGAGCGCGAACTGCGCGGTTCGCTCCAGAACGACTGGCTCACGGATGACGAGCGCGAGCAGCTCGAGGCCGAGCAGAAGCGCAAGGAGGAGATCGCCGCGCGCCGGGCCGAGGATTACCAGCTCGCCTATGCCCTCGACATCCTGCAGGGGCTGGCCTTCCTCAACGGTGCCTCGAACTGACATGGCGGCGGCGACGGAGGACATCGCTTCCCTGCCGTACCGCCGCGGCGTCGGGCTCGTCGTCCTCAACCCTTCGGGGCTCGTCTTTGCCGGCCAGCGCATCGACAATCCGGGTCCCGCCTGGCAGATGCCGCAGGGCGGGATCGACGACGACGAGACGCCGCTTCGCGCCGCCTTCCGTGAACTCGACGAGGAGACCGGCATCCCGGAGGAGGCAGTCGAACTGGTCGCCGAGACGCCCGGCTGGCTGCGCTACGATCTGCCCGCGGATCTCGTGCCGAGGATCTGGGGCGGACGCTACCGCGGCCAGGAACAGATGTGGTATCTCCTGCGGTTCCACGGACCGGACTCGCTGATCGACATCCGCCGGGAGACGCCGGAGTTCAGTCGCTGGGCATGGATGTCGCCCGACGATCTCGTCAGCCGCATCGTCTCCTTCAAGCGCGACATTTATGACGCCGTGTTCCGGGAATTCCGCGATCATCTCCGGGGTTCGCGCGGCCCGTGAGGGGCTCACGCGCCCGGCCTTCCTTCCGTGGACCGTTCCGGGCGGCAGCCTTGCGGAGGCCCCGTTCCGGGGCCGGAGTCTCCTTCTCGCTCCCGGCCCCGGCCGGGAACGAGCGGTGGGCGGCAAGGCCGCCGGGCATGGCGCCGAGCCGCAGACGCGGTTGACGTATCACGGGCGTACATCCGCCCGGCGGGGATGTCGTTAACTGCGAGGTAGGATCCTGTTCCTGTTCCGAATCAACTACTTGATCGGGTTTTCACGCGTGGGCGCCGTGGGGCCCACGGTCGGCTCCGGCCTCAGCGCGGCCCTCCGGTCGCCTCCGCCGGCATCCCCCCAGGGCAGGGTTCCGGGTTCTCCCTCCTTGATCCCGTTGCGCCGGTTCCAGAGGATCGACGACCACAGCGACACGCCGATCAGCGCTGCGCCGCCAAGGCCGGTGACGACCTCGGGGATGTGGATGATCGACTGCAGATACATGATCACCGAAAGCGCGAGGATGGCGTAGAAGGCGCCGTGTTCGAGGAACCGGTACTGGGCAAGCGTGCCCTTCTCGACAAGCATGATCGTCATCGACCGCACATACATCGCTCCGATGCCGAGGCCGATCGCGATCACGTAGAGATTCTTCGAAAGTGCGAAGGCGCCGATCACCCCGTCGAACGAGAAGGACGCATCGAGCACCTCGAGATAGAGGAAGGCGCCGAGCCCGCCCTTCGCAGCGGTGTGCAGGGCCTGCTGGGTGCTGTCGAGGAGGCCACCGATCACCTCGACGAGGAGGAATGTCAGAAGGCCCCAGATCGCGGCATGGAAGAAGGTCGTCGCCTCTGCCGGTTCGAGGATGCGCGAGAAGGCGAGGATCAGCACCAGCACGAAGGCCACCTCGATGCCGCGGATGGTCGCGTAATAGGCAGCACGGCGCTCCAGCCACTTGACCCAGTGCACGTCCTTCTTCTCGTCGAAGAAGAAGGTGAGCCCCACCATCATCAGGAAGGTGCCGCCGAAGGCCGCGATCGGCAGATGCGCGTCGTGCATGATCTCGGCATAGCGGTCCGGGTTCACGGCGGCGAGGACCATCGCCTCGATCGGGCCGATATTCGCCGCGATCACCACGATCAGCAGCGGAAAGATGATCCGCATGCCGAACACGGCGATCAGTATGCCCCAGGTCAGGAACCGGCGCTGCCACTCGTGGCGCATGTCCTTGAGCTTGTTGGCATTGACGATGGCATTGTCGAAGGAGAGCGAGATCTCGAGCACCGCGAGGACGGCGACCACGAAGAAGATCGTCAGGGTGCCGCCGACGGTGCCGGTGGTCTGCCAGCCGAGCAGAGCTCCGAGGGCGAGGCCGAGGATCGTGACGATGAAGGCCCAGCGGAAATAGGAGAGGGTGGGACGATGCTCGCGTTCGCTTGCAGCGGTGTGGGTCATGAGGAACGGGATCCGAGGCGGCGTTTGCACGCGGTTCCGACATCACGAGAGCGCCGCAGACTCTCGCCAGAGGGGCCCGGTCACCGTGAAACCTAGTTAGGGAAAGCCATGCGCCGGTGCAAGCGCCTCCCCTCACCGGGGAAGGCGTTCGCGTCGGCGGGCGCGCGCGAGCTTGCGCCTCGGAGTCGGGCGCGCATTGCTCCGGCCGGTGCGTGCAACCGGCGCCCCTTCGATTTCGAGGAGCTCGAAAAGCAGCCCGCCCGTGATCGGCGTCGCCTCCTTCAGCCGGACGGTCACGTTCTGGCCGAGCCCGATCACCCGGCGGGAACGGTCGCCCGTGAGGGTCTGGGCGTCAGGGTCATAACGGAAATACTCGCGCCCGAGCGAGGAGATCGGAACGAGCCCGTCGGCCCCCGTCTCGTCGAGCTTCACGAACAGGCCGAACCGGGCGATGCCGGACACCGTTCCGGTGAACTCGGTGCCGACCCGGTCGGCAAGATAGGCGGCGAGATAGCGGTCGATGGTATCGCGCTCGGCCATCATCGAACGCCGTTCCGTCATCGAGATATGTTCGCCGATCTCGGCAAGCTTCGCCTCATCCTCGCGTGTCAGCCCGTCGTCGCCCCAGCGATGGGCCCGGATCAGGGCACGGTGGACGACAAGATCGGCATAACGCCGGATCGGCGAGGTGAAATGGCCGTAGCGTGGCAGGTTCAGACCGAAATGCCCGAAATTCTCCGGCGCATAGTAGGCCTGGGTCATCGCCCTGAGCACGCTCATGTTGATCATCTCGGCGTGTTCGGTGCCGGCAACGCCATCAAGCAGCCGGTTGAGATGGGCGGTCTTGAGATGCTGGCCCTTGGCGAGGGTGAGCCCCACCGTCTCGACGGTCTCGCGGAGCGCATCAAGCTTCTCGGGGTCGGGCTCCTCGTGGACGCGGTAAAGGAGCGGCAGGCGCTTGGCCTCCAGCGTCTCGGCCGCGGCGACATTGGCGAGGATCATGAAATCCTCGATCACCCGGTGCGCATCGAGTCGTTCGCGGAAGGCAACCGAGAGCACCTTGCCCTCGTCCGAGAGGACGATCCGCCGCTCGGGCAGGTCGAGATGCAGCGGCGCGCGCAGTTCACGGGCTATGCCGGCCGCGCGCCAGGCCGCCCAGAGCGGGCGGACGATGGGCTCGAGCAGTGGCGCCGTCTTCTCGTCGGGGCGGCCGTTGATGGCGGCCTGCACCTGTCCGTAGGTCAGCGACGCGGCCGATCGCATCAGGCCGCGCGTGAAACGGTGGCCGATCTTCTTCCCCGTCCTGTCCAGAACGATGCGGACCGCGATGCAGGGCCGGTCCGCCCCCTCGTGGAGCGAGCAGAGGTCGCCCGAGAGTTCGTCCGGCAGCATCGGGACGACCCGATCGGGAAAATAGGTCGAGTTGCCGCGCCTGCGCGCCTCGCGGTCGATGGCGCTGCCGGGGCGCACGTAATGGGCCACATCGGCGATCGCCACCCAGATGACGTGGCCACCCGGGTTCTTCGGATCGTCGTCAGCCTGGGCAAACACGGCGTCGTCATGATCACGCGCATCCGAAGGATCGATGGTGACGAAGGGGAGATCGCGAAGGTCCTCGCGGCTGCCGAGGCTTGCGGGCGCGGCCCTGGCCGCCTCCTCGATCACGGCGGCAGGGAACTCGTCGGGGATGCCGTGTTCATGGATCGCGATGAGCGAGATCGACTTCGGCGCTCCGGGATCGCCGAGCCGCGCGATGACTCGCGCCTTCGGCAGGCCATAGGCCGGCGTGCGGCCGATCTGCTCGGCCTCGACCAGTTCTCCCTCCCGCGCGCCGCCGCGCTCCCCGTGCGGGACGAGCCAGTCGCGATCCGACTTCCTGTCGACCGGCGCGATCCGGCCAGTCTCCTCGCCCGCATGATAGATGCCGAGGATGCGGCGCGGCCCGAGGCCGATGCGACGGATGACGCTCGCCTGGAGCGTTCCGTCCTCCGCAGGCGGCATCAGGCGGCCGAGCAGCCGGTCGCCGGGACCGAGGGCCGGATCGCCGCGACGGGGATGGACGAGGACCTTCGGTGGCTCGGCTCCGGTCTCGGCCGGCTCCGCCGGCTCGGCCCAGAGGTCGCCGTCGGCATCGACGTGGGTCACGCGCAGCACAAGTACCGGCGGCAGCGCGCCCGCCGGCCGATGCCGCCGCTTTCGCTTCTCGATCAGTCCTTCCTCGGCCATGTCGGCGAGCATGCGCTTGAGCTCCACGCGCTCCCTGCCCTTGAGGCCGAAGGCGCGGGCGATGTCCCGCTTGCCCGTCTGGTCGGGATGCTCACGCAGGAAGGCGAGGAGCGTGTCGCGGTCGGGCAGGCGGCTCATGAGACGATCCTTCCCACCGGAGATGGCCGCTCAGCCATTGGCGGCCTTCCGGGGCGGATCCTCGCCAAGGTCATCGGCGGAGGGCTCCCTGGCGGCCTTCCTGGCCGCCGCGGTCCTGGAGGTGGTCTTCTTCGCGGCCGGCTTCTTCTTCGCCGCTGCCTTCGTGCCCTTCGCCGCGGTCTTCTTCGCGGGCTTCTTGGCCTCGATGAGCTCGAGCGCCTGTTCGAGCGTTACCGCCTCGGGCGTGATCTCCTTGGGGAGCGTGGCGTTCACCTTCTCCCACTTCACGTACGGCCCGTAACGCCCCGAATAGACCGCAACGCTTCCGCCCTCGGGATGATCGCCCAGCTCGCGAAGCGGCTTTGCCGCCGTCCGCCCCGCGCCGCGTGCGTTCTTCTGCGCGATGAGCTCGACGGCGCGGTTCATGCCGATGGTGAACACCTCCTCGGCATCCTTGATGCTGGCATATGTCTTTCCGTGCCGCACATAGGGGCCGAACCGTCCGATGCCTGCCTCGATCATCTCGCCGTCATCGGGATGCGGACCGATCGGGCGCGGCAGTGAAAGGAGCTGCAGGGCGCGGTCGAGATCGACCGAATCGGGATCCATCCCCTTGGGCAGCGAGGCGCGTTTGGGCTTCTGGCTGCCCTCCGCCTCTCCGAGCTGGACATAGAGCCCATAGGGGCCCTTGCGCAGGGTGACGGCGGCACCATTCGGATCATGGCCGAGGAGCCGCCCGTCGGGGCTCGCGATGTCGCCTGCCTCGGTCTCCCCGGCAAGCGGTCGCGTATAGCGGCATTCGGGATAGTTCGAACAGCCGATGAAGGCGCCGCCAGAACGGGCGGTACGGAGCGAGAGTCGGCCCGTACCGCAGTTCTTGCAGCGCCGCGGCTCCGGATCCTCCGGCGTCACCGGGAAGAGATGAGGCTCCAGCACCTCGTTGATCTTCTCGAGGACCTCGCTTATCCGCAGCCCCTCGGTCTCGCCAAGCGCGGCGGAAAAGTCCTGCCAGAACCGCGACAGCAGCACCTTCCAGTCCTCGTCGCCCGTCGTGACCCGGTCGAGATCCGCCTCGAGATCGGCGGTGAAGTCGTAATCGAGATAACGGGAGAAATAATTGGTGAGGAAGGCGGTGACGAGCCGCCCCTTGTCCTCGGGGTAGAGGCGGTTCTTCTCCTTCCGGACGTAGCCCCGCTCCTGGATCGTCGAGACGATGGAGGCATAGGTCGAGGGCCGGCCGATGCCGAGTTCCTCCATACGCTTGACGAGGGTCGCCTCCGAATAGCGCGGCGGTGGCTGGGTGAAATGCTGCTCGGGCGTGACCGCGCGCTGCTCCGCCGGTTCGCCCTTGCGGATCGTCGGCAGGCGGCGGTCGTCCTCGTCCACCGCCGCATCGTCGGCGTCGTCCCGACCTTCCGTGTAGACCTTGATGAACCCGTCGAAGACGAGGACCTGTCCCGTTGCCCTGAGCCCGAGTTTCCTCGCCGGATCCTCGATCTCCACGGTCGTCCGCTCGAACCGCGCCGTTTCCATCTGGCTCGCGAGCGTGCGCTTCCAGATCAGGTCGTAGAGCCGGGCCTGGTCGCTCTCCAGGTTGCGCAGGCGGGAGGGATCTACCGACATGTCCGTCGGCCGGATGCATTCATGCGCTTCCTGCGCATTCTTCGCCTTGTTCTTGTACATGCGCGGGCTTTTCGGAAGATACGCCTCGCCGAAACGTTCGCGGATCACGTCCCGCGCCGCCATTACGGCCTCGGGCGCCATGTCGATCCCGTCGGTCCGCATGTAGGTGATGTGGCCGGCCTCGTAGAGGCGCTGGGCGGCCGACATCGTCTGGCGCGCGCCCATGCCGAACTTGCGGCTCGCCTCCTGCTGGAGGGTCGAGGTCATGAAGGGGGGAGCCGGATTGCGCGTCGCCGGCTTTGCCTCGACCGAGGTAACGACGAGGTTCGCGCCCTCGATCGCCTTCACCGCTTCGGCGGCCCGGCGTTCGTCAGGAATGTCGAAGCGGTCGAGCTTCGCTCCATCGAGGACCGTGAGCCGCGCCTCGTAGGTCTCGTCCCGCGGCGTCGCGAGCAGCGCCTTCACCGACCAGTATTCGCGCGGACGGAAGGCCTCGATCTCCATCTCGCGCTCGACGATCAGCCGCAGCGCGACGGACTGGACGCGGCCGGCGGATTTCGCCCCGGGAAGCTTGCGCCAGAGCACCGGCGAGAGATTGAAGCCGACGAGATAGTCGAGCGCGCGCCGGGCCAGGTAGGCCTCGACCAGCTCCATGTCGATCTGGCGCGGATTGCGCATCGCCTCGGTCACGGCGGACTTCGTGATCGCGTTGAAGACCACGCGCTCGACCGGCGTGTCCTTCCTGATCGCCCGCCGCTTCGACAGCGCCTCGAGAAGATGCCAGGAAATCGCTTCGCCCTCGCGATCCGGGTCGGTGGCGAGGATGAGCTTGCCGTCCTTCTTCAGGGCCTCGGCGATGGCGCGGACATGTTTCTGGCTCTGGGGCGCCACTTCCCATTTCATCTCGAATCCCTGTTCGGGATCGACGGATCCGTCCTTGGCCGGCAGGTCACGGACATGGCCATAGGAGGCAAGCACCGTGTAGTCGGGGCCGAGATACTTGTTGATGGTCTTCGCCTTGGCAGGCGATTCGACGACGACGACGGGCATGTGGACTCCTTGCCGGCGGATTCGGGACCGGACGGGGGGTACTTGTGCCCCGGCCGAAACCTTGTCAACCGAGCGCCGGCATGGCGGCTCAGCTCGCGGGGCGGGAGACGAGGCCGCCCGGGTGGCGCTCGATCCTGCCGGCCATCTCGAGGTCGAGCAGGACCGCCGCCACCGCGGCAGCCCCCGCACCGGTCTCGCGGATCAGGCTGTCCTCGGAGAGTGGCGCGGCCCCGAGCAGGGCGAGGAGACGCAGGGGCAGATCCGCATCTTCCGCGGGCGGTTCCTCCGGTTCGGCGGGCGGGATCGGCGGTTGCGGGCGGGCCGGCACGTCGAGAGCCTCCAGCACATCGGCAGCCGAGCGGACGAGCGTTGCCCCCTCGCGAAGCAATGCGTTGCAGCCCCCCGCCCGCGGGTCGAGGGGGCTCCCTGGCACTGCCATCACCTCCCGCCCCTGGTCGAGCGCGGCACGGGCGGTGTTGATGGCGCCCGAACGCTCTGCCGCCTCGATCACGACGACGCCGAGCGACAGGCCGGAGACCAGGCGGTTGCGGCGCAGGAAGAGCGATGCCTTCGGGGGCGTCGCCATCGGCATCTCCGAGAGGATGAGGCCGCGCTCCGCGATGGCAGCGGCGAGTCCCGCATTCTCGGGCGGATAGATCACGTCGATTCCCCCGGCGAGCACCGCCACGGTGCCGGTCTCGAGCGCCGCCTCGTGAGCAGCGGCATCAATGCCCCGGGCAAGCCCGGAAGCGATGGCATGGCCGGCGCCGCCGAGATCGGCAGCAAGGCCGCGCGCCATCCGCCGCCCGAGGCCGGAGGCATTGCGGGCGCCGACGATCGCGATAGGCGATCGCGCGGCGACGGCGGGACTGCCGATCGCCCACAGAAACGGCGGCGGATCCGGCAGCAGGGCGAGAAGTGGCGGATAGTCCGGCGCACCGAGGAACAGCGGGCGGGCGCCAGCAGCCCTGGCCTCCTGCCATTCGGCCTCGGCCTCTGCGCGTGACACGCATCGGTAGCCGGAGACGCCGGCCTTCGCTGCAATGCCGGGCAGGGCAGCAAGGGCGGCGGCGACATCGCCATGCTCGCGCAGGAGGCGGATGAAGGTGGAGGGCCCCACCCGGCGCGAACGGATGAGGCGCAGCCAGTCGAGAGCCGCGTCTTCGGTTTCGGGAATGATCCCGGGGTGGAACATTTCTGTGACGCGAAACATGCCGGCTCCTCGGCCGGAGGATAACCGGAGCGGCGCTTAAGGAGCGGTTAAGGCTCCTGTTTGCCTCGCACGCAGAAGCTGCAATGCCTGCGGAGCATCGGCGGGGCCCGGCGCGCCCATGAAGGCCGGGCCGGGGCGATTTTAAGGTGGGGCGGCCCCCCCCCCGGTGG
>JAJUJF010000124.1 GCA_029265455.1 Paracoccaceae bacterium
CACGTAGTCGGCATGCCCCGGGCAGTCGACATGCGCATAATGCCGCGAGTCCGTCTCGTACTCGACATGGCTCGTCGAGATCGTGATCCCGCGCGCCTTCTCCTCCGGCGCCGCGTCGATCGCGTCATACGCCTTGAAGTCGCCGAAGTACTTGGTGATCGCCGCCGTCAGCGTCGTCTTGCCGTGGTCGACATGGCCGATCGTGCCAACGTTCACATGCGGCTTCGTCCGCTCGAATTTTGCCTTCGCCATCCATCTTCCCCAAGGCAGACGGGCGCATGGAACACGCGCCACGGATTGGATTCCTCAAGTGGGCTGCGCTCTAAGACCGATCGCGAGAAAACGCAACCGGCAAGATGGGGTTGCGGCACAAGGTGACGGTGCTGACGGCCAGTGCGACCCGCTCAGCTGCCGGGCGCCAGCAGCCGCGCCATGTAGAAGCCGTCGCCGCCATCGAGGGGGCTCAGACGTCGGTCATCGAGGAGACGCCATCCGGGGTGCAGACCAAGGAAGGCACGGACGCGATCCACATTCTCCCGCTCGAGGAGCGAGCAGGTCGCATAGACGAGGATGCCGCCAGCCCGCACGTGACCGGCGGCTTCCCGAAGGATCGAGTCCTGCAGCCCGGTAAAACGCGGCAGGTCTGCGGGTCCGAGGCGCCACTTCCCTTCCGGCCGCCGTCGCCAGGCGCCGGTTCCCGAACAGGGCGCGTCAACGAAGACCAGATCGCAGGGCGGCACCTCCCCCCGGCTCCCTGGCGCGACGATCTCGATACGGGCCCCAGCCCGCCGCGCGCGCTCCGGGAGATCCTTCATCCGGGAAAGATTGGCGTCATGGGCGAGGAGGCGGCCATGGCCGCGCATCGCCGCCGCAAGCGCGAGACTCTTGCCGCCGCCACCGGCACAGAAATCGAGCACGGTCATGCCCGGCGCTGCGCCGGCGGCATGGGCGACGAACTGGCTGGAGAGGTCCTGGAGTTCGACCATGCCCTGGGTATAGGCGCGGCTCTGGGCCACGGATCGCGGGTTCTGCATCACCCGCAAGGCATGGGGCACGAGCGGCAGCGGCTCGACGAGGATGCCATCCCGGGCGAGTGCGACAGTTGCCGCTCCCGGATTGGTCCTGAGCGTGTTGACACGGAGATCAACCGGCGCGCGGGACTGCATTGCCCGCATGACCTGCTCGAAGTCGGGACCGAGGCCTGCGGCGAGTTCATCCTCAAGAAAATCGGGCACATCGAGCCGTACCGCCCGGGGCGCCGCATCGAGATCGCCTGCGAGGGCCGCCCGTTCGGCCTGGCTCACCGGTTCGGGGTCGAAGCCTCGCCCGGTGAACAGCGCATCGAGATCCTCCCCTTCCGCCGCGGCGCGCGCAAGAACGAGAGCGCGGCCGGTATCGCCGCCCCCCAGCCATCCAAGCGAACGGCGCTGCCGCAGGCAGTCAAAGACGATGTCGCGGATCGCTGCACGATCCTTGGATCCCGCGAAGCGGCTCGCCCGCGCCCAGCGGGTCAGCGCGCGCTCCGCCGGCTCGCCGCGGAGGATCGCGTCGAGCAGCTCCATGGCGGCACTGAGGCGGGCGGCAGGTGTCATCGGCCGTCCTATTGCGGATTTCCCGTCCGGAGAACAAGCGGGCAAGTCGGCATTCCCGCCGGCAGATGGAAGGGCGCCACCAAGGGTCCGGCACTGCGGCCCGTCCACGGCGGGAACCATGTCATCCCCCGATTGCCGAGGATGCGCTGAACTGCCTGTCGTCTGGAGGAATGAATCAGGAGGAATGAAAAAGCCCCGGACGAGCCGCCCGGGGCCATGAGGCTCGACGCATCCGGATCAGGCGGCTACGCGCCCGCCGAGTACCTCGTCCACGCGCTCCGCTGCCTTGGTCTCGGCAATCCCGCTCACTGCCGCCACCTCGCGGGTGAGCCGCTCGAGCGCTGCCTCGTAAAGCTGGCGCTCCGAATAGGACTGCTCGCGCTGATCGTCGTTGCGGTGCAGGTCGCGTACGACCTCGGCAATCGAGATCAGGTCGCCGGAATTGATCTTCTGCTCGTACTCCTGCGCGCGGCGCGACCACATGGCGCGCTTGACCCGTGCCCGACCCTTCAGCGTCTCGAGTGCCTTCTCGACGATATCGGCGGAAGCAAGCGGTCGCATCCCCACCGAGCTTGCCTTGGCGATCGGCACGCGCAGCGTCATCTTGTCCTTCTCGAAGGAGATCACGAACATCTCCAACCGAAGGCCCGCGACTTCCTGCTCCTCGATCGACACGATCCGTCCCACACCATGGGCCGGATAAACGACAAAATCGTTCGGGCGAAATTCGAGAGCCTTCCTGGTCTTGCTCATATGCGCGTCGATCCTTCTGCTTGCCCCGGTGTCCCGAAAGGGACCGCTACCACGAGACGCAAACATCCCCGGCGCCGGCTATTCCCACCTTCGCGAGGATGCGTCTGTACGGCTGCATGGCGGACCTTTGGGGTCTCGGCCCGCACCAGGTTCATATTTAGGTAATGGAAAGTATCAGAAAAGGGCCGGAAAGGGAAGTCCAGCCATGCATCGCACACATATCCGCGACGGAAGCCGCCGAACGGCGGTTAACCCGGCGTCAGAGGCTCAGCCGCCTTCCCCGGGTTTCTCCGAAAAGTACTTCTCGAGCTTGCCTGGTTCGCCATCGTGCTTCTCCGCATCGGGCAGCGGATCACGCTTGGTGACAAGGACCGGCCATATCTCTGCGTATTTCCGGTTGAATTCCACCCAGGCCTCGGTATCGGGCTCGGTGTCCGGGCGAATGGCGTCGGCCGGGCATTCGGGCTCGCACACGCCGCAGTCGATGCACTCGTCAGGATGGATGACGAGCATGTTCTCGCCCTCGTAGAAGCAGTCCACGGGGCAGACTTCGACGCAATCGGTATATTTGCACGCGATGCAATTGTCGGTCACAACATAGGTCATCGCTCGGCGCTGCTCCGCATTCCGTCCCGCCGCACGCGAGCGCGCGACTCGGACCACTTCGTTCCGTCCGCGATTTCCGCAGATGGCGGTTATCTATCAACCGTTCTGCCGGACGCAAGGGCCGCACTGCCGCCCGGCTCTACCTCTTCATAGAGCAGCTGCGCCTCCGGAGCCGGTCCGCGCCGTACACCCAGTGCGCGGATCCGGACGACCCGCACCCTGCCTCCCTGAACGAAGGTGAGCCCATCGCCGATCGTGACCGAGGTCGCAGGCTTGGCCACGCGAGCTGCATTCACCCGGATACGGCCCTCGGAAATCGCCTTCGCAGCAAGCCCTCGCGTCTTGAAGAACCGCGCCTGCCAGAGCCATTTGTCGAGCCGGATCGTCCCGCTCCGCTCCGTCTCGTTCACCGTCCCCGACCGCCCGGACTGGTCACAGATCAAGCTTGAGCGCCATCAGCGCCGCAAACGGACTGTCGGGATCGACGGGTTTCTCTGCACGTGGCGGACGTTCGGCGCGGCCGGGCTTCTGCCCTTTCGGCCCTCGGCCTTCCCTCGTCGGCTTCTCCCGTCCCGACTTGGCCTTCGGACGACCTCCCCCAGGCTTGGCTTCGGCGCGCTCGTCCCGCCGTGGTGCCCGCTGCGCGCCCCGGCCACGAGGGCGGTGAGACCGGGTGAAAATGAAGTAGGTCTCGACCTCGGCCGTCGTGCTCCCCGGTTCATCCGGAGTTGCTCCCGAGGTTTCAACATCCGCTGCGCCGGCGCCTTGGGGCGACGCGGACGCTTTAGAAACCGGCGCCTGTTCCGGCGACATCGCATTGTCGTCGGCAGCCCCCACCTCATTCGGATCCCTGCCCCCCTCAGGCGTGGAGTCATGTGCCGCCTCGTCCCTTTCGGTGGCGGCAGACTCCGGCGCGGCCGCGGCATCGTCGGGTGACTCCGCCCCCTCGGGCGGGGCCGGCGCAATGACCGGATCCGGTGTCTCGCCGGTCGGGGCAACATCTGCTCCGGTCGCCACTGCCGTGTCTGCGGGCGCCGGACGCGTCTTTGCCCGCGTGCGCCGTTCGGCGTCGTAGCCGAGCCCGGACATGAGCTTCACGAACTGTTCAAGGGTCAGTCCGGTGATCGACAGCATCTCCGGCGTCGCCTCGAATCCGGCGCGGGCATCCTGGGCGCGGAGAAGATCGGCGAGCCGCTCGAGCATATCGATGCGGATCGCGCGGTCCCCGGCCAGCCGGTAGCCAGCGCGGGGATAGTAGCCTCTCGGCGCGCCCGTCACCGCAGGCACCGTAACGAGGCCGGGCGGGGGTGCCTCGGGAAATTCGCTGAAGCCTTCTGCGAGCGACCAGAGGACAAGGCGCAGCCGCGTCGGCGCCGGCTTCAGGAGCGCGGGCATGAACACCGAGAACTGCCCGAAGCGCACGCCATGTTTGCGCAGGCTGGCGCGTCCCTCCTGATCAAGACTCTTCACGTCCTCCGCAATCTCCGCCCGCGGCAGCACGCCCAGCGCCTCGACCAGCCGGAAGGCGACGCCACGGGCCATGCCGGTGAGAGTCTCGTCGGCCTTCATTGCCAGGAGCGGCTCGAACCGGGCAGCGATCTGGCGGTCGATCCAGTGCTGAAGGCGGCGGGCAACCTTCTCGCCGATCTCGGGAGCCGCATCCTCGTCCACGAAGGCTTCCACGCGAGGAGAGAGGGGATCGGAACCGGCGACCAGCTTGCCGGCTGCGTGTTCACCCCACATCAGGCCGCCCTGCTCGGTCACGTCGAACTCGGTATCGGGCGCATTGTAGAACTTGTCGGCCCGGAGGGAGAACACCGGCGCAAGTGCCGCGATGGCGGCGGCGCGCAGCGTCTTGGCCTGCTCGGCGTCCGCCTTCGGATCGAGGCGGAAACGGAAACCATCGAGGCGGCCGACAAATTCGCCGTCGATCGTCACCTCGCCACTGTCGTTCACATGCGCCACCAGAGTCTCCCTCTGCCTCAACCGTCGCATCAGGACCGAGGTGCGCCGGTCCACGAAACGTTGTGTCAGCCGTGCATGCAGCGCGTCCGACAGGCGATCTTCTACCGCACGGGTTTCGTTCCGCCAATGGTCTGCATCATCGACCCAGCCCTTGCGCTGGGCCACATAGGTCCATGTCCGGATGAACGCCAGCCGCTGCGAAAGCGTGTCGATATCCCCCTCGGTCCGGTCGATGAGCCGCACCTGACGGGCAAGCCAGTCCGTCGGGATCGGGCCTTTATGGAGAAAGCCGTAGAGTCGCGCCCCCAGACTTGCATGCTCGTGGAGCGAGACCTTGCGGAAATCCGGGACCTGGCAGACATCCCATAGCAGCCGCACGTCACGGGGATGGCGGAGCGTGCGCGCGACCTCGGGAAGCTCGGCGAGCGCCTTGAGGGTCACGACATCATCTGCCTCGCGGGCACGGACGAGATCGGGATGCACGCTCGGCGCCTCGAGGCTGGCGAGGAGCGCCTCGGCCGAACCGAACTCCAGGCGGGAATTGCGCCACTGCAGCTTGCGTACCGGCGCGAACCGGTGATTCTCGATCGCTTCGACCACCTCCGGGTCGAGTGGTGGCGCCTCGCCCGTGACGCCGAAGCTGCCGTCCTGGGTATAGCGTCCCGCCCGGCCGGCGATCTGGGCCAGCTCGTTCGGCTGCAGGTGGCGATGACGCCGCCCGTCGAACTTCGCGAGACCGGAGAAGGCGACATGGGTGATGTCGAGGTTGAGCCCCATGCCGATCGCATCCGTCGCAACGAGGTGATCGACATCGCCATTCTGGAAAAGTGCGACCTGCGCGTTGCGGGTGCGCGGGCTGAGCGCCCCCATCACCACCGCAGCACCCCCCTTCTGGCGCCGGATGAGCTCGGCAATCGCGTAGACATCATCCGCCGAGAAACCGACGATGGCGCTGCGCGACGGCATCCGGCTCAGCTTCCGTGTCCCGGAATAGGACAGTTTCGAGAAACGCTCCCGGTGCAGGAAACGGGCCTCGGGGATCAGGGCCGCAATCCGGCTCCGCATGGTGTCGGAGCCGAGGAACAGGGTCTCGAACGTGCCCCGGGCATGGAGGAGGCGGTCGGTGAAGATATGGCCGCGGTCCGGATCGGCGCAGAGCTGGATCTCGTCCACGGCGAGGAAATCCGGGAGGAGGTCGACCGGCATGGCCTCGACCGTGCAGACCCAGTAGGCGGCCCTGGCGGGAACGATCCGCTCCTCGCCGGTCACGAGCGCCACCACCGAGGGCCCCCGCAGGGCAACTATGCGGTCATAGACCTCGCGCGCAAGCAGCCTGAGCGGCAGGCCGATGACCCCCGTCCGATGCGCGAGCATGCGTTCGATCGCGTAATGGGTCTTGCCGGTATTGGTCGGCCCGAGGACCGCGGTGACGCGGGCGTCGACATCGAGGGGCATGATGCGGATACGATCTCCGGTGATTACAACTCGGCGCCGCCGGTCTCGTGCTCGAGGCGCTCGATGGCGCGAATGACCTCCGGCCGATGCGGGTGGATGGCATGCGCGGCGCGATGTGCCCTGAGCGCGAGCGCCTTCTCGTCCATCGCCTCGAACATGATTGCAAGCCCGGAAAGCGCGCCGAAATGACGCGGATTGAGGGCAAGCACCCGTTCGATATCGGCAATGGCCAGGGAATACTCGCCCATCATGTAGAAGGCGGTTGCGCGCGCGTTCCAGGCCTCGGCGAAATCCGGCGCGTGATCGACCAGCGCGGAGAGATGTT
Organism: Paracoccaceae bacterium; assembly: GCA_029265455.1. Lineage (GTDB taxonomy): Bacteria > Pseudomonadota > Alphaproteobacteria > Rhodobacterales > Rhodobacteraceae > Amaricoccus. Next base: position 6,697 of record JAJUJF010000124.1, read on the forward strand.
CGACCGCCGCCTGCCAGTCCCCCTTCTCCATCGCCTCGCTGCCCCGCTGCAGCAGCAGATCCATCGCCGGTGACCCGGATTGCGACCAGCGCCGCACGATCTCGGATTCGATCCGCTGCCAGTCCCGCTGGTCCGGCTCCGCGAGTTCGGCGAAGAGGGTGTCCAGATCGTCCCCGGGCGGCGGGCCCGTCTCATCTGCGGCAGGTCCGCGCGCAACGAAGGCGAGCCCTGCCACGACGGCAAGCCCCATTGCGTACTTTTGCAATCCCACCATGCCCTCTAAATAGAATGCTCCGCGCGACAATGCGAGGGTCAAGGATGGCATCGGATGGAGGGATCCCCATGAGCGAGATCGTGGAGAAGGCGGTCACGGCCCTGCAGAAGCGGATGGAGGGCAAGTCCCTGCCCGGTTCCGTCCGGTTCGTGATCGCGGACGAGGGCTCCGTCCACATCGACGGCGCCGAGGTCAGCGCAATTGATGCGCCGGCCGATACCACCCTGACCGCGGGCGCGGATGTCTTCGAGAGGATTCTCGATGGTGACCTCGACCCGACCACGGCCTTCATGTCGGGCCGGCTCAGGATCGAGGGGGACATGGGCCTCGCGATGAAACTCGCCTCCCTCCTCTGATGGCGGCGCCCGCGCCCTTCTTCGCCTCGGTTGCCGAGGCCCCGGCGGGTGCGGAATCCTTCTGGACCGTGACCGGGGACGGCGTCCGGATCCGCATCGTCTTCTGGCGCGGGGGCGCGCGCGGCACCTTCTTCATCTTCTCCGGCCGCAGCGAATATGTGGAGAAATACGGCCGGGTGATCGCGCTCCTCGTCGCACGCGGCTTCTCGGTCGCGGCCTTCGACTGGCGCGGTCAGGGCCTCTCGACCCGTCCGGCGCGGAACCCGATGCTCGGCCATGTGGCGGACTTCCTTGATTATCAGCGCGACTGGGCGACGGTACGGGCGGCCGCCGGGAAGGCCGATCTTCCCCGCCCGTATTTCATGGCTGCTCACTCGATGGGCGGCTGTATCGGGCTCAGGTCACTTGATGGAACTTTCTTCTCGGGCGCAGTGATTTCCGCCCCGATGTGGAACCTGCGCATGAAGGAGGTGACCCGTCGGATCACCGCTCGCCTCGGCCCCCTCGCCCGGCTTCCGGCCCTTTCGGAGTGCCGCCTGCCCGGCACCACGCG
>JAJUJF010000035.1 GCA_029265455.1 Paracoccaceae bacterium
CGCATTGAATCGCTGACGACGGGGGTTCCCCTCAACGGCACCTTCAGGAGGCCCGCAATCAGGCAGGCAAACATGGGCCCCAGCAGGAGCGGCAGCGGCAGCCCGAGAAGGAACCAGACGATGGCGCCGGCGGCGGCCACCGCCAGTGTCGCGATCTGCAGGCGGCTCACATGCTTCTCCCGTTATCGGGAGGAAGGCATCAGAAATCACGCCAGGAAGCAAGCTGCCGACGGTCCATGACTGCCCATGGCGTCCGTTGATGACTGTCCTGCTCCGGCTGCATGGCGGGCATGCGAAGATAGCCGTTGTGCAGCGCAAGATGCATCCCAAGTGCAAGTAGTACTTGATTTTCACCGAAAGGAGAGAAGATGACGACGGCAACGGCGTCCTCGAACGATCAGGCGCGTCGGCCACTCTTTGCCCGGATTGGCGCATTCTTCACCCAGGTGGGCGAACTGCTTGCAGCAGCCCAGGAAGCGGAGCGTCTCCTTGGCTATTCCGACGCCGAGCTTGCACGGCGTGGCATGCGGCGGGAGGAAGTGGTGCCGCGGATCTTCGACAAACACTTTGCCCGATCCTGAGGAATCATCCGGAACCCGCCCGCGCGATCCGTGATCCGACCGGACACGGCGGGACCGGGATGATCTGCGCCGCCGCTCCATAAGCGGCGCAACGTCTGGTGATGCTGGCTGCAGCGACGATATGATCAGTGATATGATCAGTAGCTGCGGATCAGACCGACGAGCTTGCCCTGCACCCGTACCTGATGATCCTGATAGAGTCGGGTCTCGTAGGCCGGATTGGCGGCTTCGAGGGCGATGGTGCGGCCGCGGCGGCGGAAGGTCTTGAGGGTCGCCTCCTGCTCCTCGACCAGGGCGACCACGATGTCGCCGTTATCGGCAGTAGCCTGTTCGCGGATGACCACGACGTCGCCGTGATTGATGCCGGCGTTGATCATGGAATCACCCTTGACTTCCAGTGCATAGTGCCGGCCGGTGCGCGCCATCATCGCCGTCGGCACCGCGATCGTGTGCGACACCTGCTGGATTGCCTCGATCGGGACACCGGCAGCGATCCGGCCCATCACCGGAAGCTCCATCGCCAGCGCGTCGGTCGGGACGGGAGCGGGTTGTTCCGGCGCATTGCCGTCGATCACGCGGGGCTGGAAGTCGGCACCGTCGATCCCCTCGGGCAGGCGCAGGATCTCGATCGCGCGGGCACGATGTGCGAGGCGACGGATGAAGCCCCGCTCCTCGAGGGCGGTGATCAGGCGGTGGATGCCGGATTTCGAGCGGAGATCGAGTGCGTCCTTCATCTCGTCGAAGGAAGGGGGAATCCCTTCCTTCTGCATGCGCGAATGGATGAAGTGGAGGAGATCGTATTGTTTCCGCGTCAGCATCACCACCTCGCCCACTGCGTGAAGCCGCTGTTACGTTCTATTAACGTTCGCGGTTTGTGTCAAGGCAAGACGGCATGCACAACTGTTAGTGGTTCATAGGGGAAGAAATGCAACCTCTTCCCCAGGCTCCCGCGGCCGATCATGAGGAGGCCGTACGAGGAGCGCGTTGGCCGCGACAAGCACGGAGAGAAGCGCGGAGTCCTGGCGGTCGAAGGGAGTACAGTGCCATCCGTTGGCGGTCGCCTCGACCTTGGCGCGCATGTAATGGGCGCGAGGGCCGTTCTTGCCAAGCGGCATGGCAAGCCTCGCCGGCAACGGTTCGGGCAGCGTGGCGTCGAGGCCGAGCATGGCCCGCACCGCCGGGCAAAGGAAGAGATGGCCGCAAACCATCGCCGAGACCGGGTTTCCGGGAAGGCCGACGAGGGGAGTGGTGCCGAAACGGCCAGCCATCAGCGGCTTCCCCGGCCGCATCGCGATCTTGTAGAAATCGAGCGTCAGCCCGTGCGCGAGTGCTGTCGCCTGCACGAGGTCATGGTCGCCCACCGACGCGCCGCCAAGCGTGACGACGAGATCGGCGTCGCTCGCGAGGTCGAAGGCGAGAGCAAGACTTTCAGGATTGTCGCGGGCGATCGGCAGGAGACGGACTTCTGCCCCCTCCGCCTCGAGCATCGCCTTGAGACCGAAATTGTTGGACGAGACGATCTGGTCGGGGCCGGGACTTTCCCCCGGCCAGACGAGCTCGTCGCCGGTGGGGATGAGGGCGACGACAGGTCTGCGCGCAACGGTCACCGTGCCCGCATTCATCGCTGCGGCGAGCGCGATCTCTGCGGCGGTGAGCCGGCGGGGGGCGGTGATGCGGGTTCCCCGGGCGAAATCGGCACCGGCGGGACGGATGAAGCGGGAGGTGTCAGGGTCAGCCCGGGGCGTGATCATGTCGCCCGCGCGTTCGGCATCTTCCTGGATGAGGATGGTGTCGGCGCCCTCCGGCACCGGTGCGCCGGTGAAGATGCGAACCGCCTCCCCCGGGCCCACGCGGCCGGGATAGCGGCGACCGGCGGGCGCCTCGCCGATCACCCGCAGCGGAATCCCCGCCGCGAGATCCTCGGCCCGCACCGCGTAACCGTCCATCGCCGAAGCCGCGAACGGCGGCTGGTCGCGATCCGCGACGATATCCCTGGCGAGCGTGCGGCCTCCGGCCTCGGCAAGCGGCACCGTTTCCGTACCCACGGGTGCGAACAGCGCCATCAGGCGCCGATGGGCATCTTCCACGGAAATCATCAGGGCGCCTCGTAACGGCCGGACTTGCCACCTTCCTTGAAGGCAAGTCGGATCTCCTCGATCACCATCGCCCGATCGACGGCCTTGAGCATGTCGTAGACGGTGAGGGCCGCAACGGAGACGGCGGTGAGCGCCTCCATCTCGACCCCGGTCTGGCCGGAGGTCTTGACGGTCGCCTCGATCAGCACGCGAGATGCCCCGGGATCAGGGCGAAGGTCGAGCGTCACCTTGCTCAGCGCAAGCGGATGGCAGAGGGGGATGAGGTCGGCGGTGCGTTTTGCCCCCATGATTCCGGCGAGACGGGCAACGGCGAGGACATCGCCCTTCTTCGCCGTGCCCTCGGTGATATGGGCGAGCGTCTCCGGCCCCATCCGGACTGCGCCCCGCGCGATCGCGGTGCGGGAAGTGACCGGCTTCTCCGAGACATCGACCATATGAGCCGCGCCGGACTCGTCGAAATGGGTGAGATTGCCGCTCATGCGGGCACCGGATCGGCGAGGAGCGTTCGGGTCGCGACCTCCACATCCGCCTCGCGCATCAAGCTCTCGCCGATCAGGAAGGCGCGCACACCTGCACAGGCAAGACCGGCCAGATCGGACGGGGTGAAGAGGCCGGATTCGGAAATGGTGAGCCGGTCCGCCGGCACCTTGGGCGCGAGGCGGCGCGTCGTCTCGACCGAGGTCTCGAAGGTATGGAGATCGCGGTTGTTGATGCCGATGAGGGTCGATTCGAGGGTGAGCGCACGATCGAGCTCGGCTTCATCGTGAACCTCGAGGAGGACATCCATGCCCCAGTCGCGCGCGGCCGCTTCAAGCTCGGCCGCCTGCGTGTCGGAAACGGAGGCGAGGATGACGAGGATGCAGTCGGCGCCCATGGCGCGGGCTTCCGCGACCTGCCAGGGATCGTAGAGGAAGTCCTTGCGCAGGACCGGAAGGGCGGTCGCCGCGCGCGCTTCCCGCAGGTAGTCGGGCGAGCCCTGGAAGGAGGGGGCGTCGGTGAGGACCGAGAGGCAGGCGGCTCCCCCCGCCTCGTAGGCGCGGGCATGGGCAGCGGGGTCGAAATCCGCGCGGATGAGTCCCTTCGAGGGACTCGCCTTCTTCACCTCTGCGATGAGGCCGTAGCCGCTGCGGGCAGCATCGATCAGCGCACGGGCGAAGGGACGGACTGCAGGTGCCGCGCGCGCCTCGGCCTCGATCGTGGCAAGCGGGCGTTCGGCCTTGCCGCGGGCGATCTCCTCGAGCTTGTAGGCCTTTATGCGGTCGAGGATGGTCATGTCTCGGCGGTACTCGTGAGGGTGGCGAGAGCTTCGGCCTTGGTCCGGGCAGCGCCGGAATCGATGCTCTCGGCAGCGAGGGTGGCCCCCTCCCGGAGGCTTGCGGCGCGGCCGGCGATGAGGAGGGCAGCGGCGGCGTTGAGGATCACTGCGTCGCGATAGGCCGAAGGCTCTCCGGCGAGGAGGCGGCGCAGGGCCGCGGCATTCTCGGCCGGGCTGCCGCCGACGATGCCGGAGAAGGGATGGACGGAGAGGCCGGCTTCCTCCGGGTGGATTTCGAACTCGCGCACGGCACCGTCCTCGAGCGCCGCGACGTAACTCGTCCCCGCGATCGAGAGCTCGTCGGTGCCATCGCCGCCGTGGACGACCCAGGCCCGTTCGGCGCCGAGGGCGGCGAGCGTCTCGGCCATCGGGCGGATCACCGCGCGGGAATAGGCGCCGGTGAGCTGGCGGCGCACGCCGGCCGGATTGGTGAGGGGACCGATGATGTTGAAGATCGTCCTGGTGCCGAGCTCGACCCGGGGGCCGCCGACATGGCGCATCGCCGGATGATGGATCGGCGCCATCATGAAGCCGATCCCGATCTCGCGGAGCGCGCGCTCGACGATCTCCGGGCCGACCATCACGTTGATCCCCAGCTCGGTCAGCACGTCGGCCGCGCCCGATTTCGACGAGAGATTGCGATTGCCGTGTTTCGCGACCGGAACGCCTGCCCCGGCGACGACAAAGGCGGCGGCGGACGAGATGTTGAGCGTGCCCTTGGCATCGCCACCGGTGCCGACGATGTCGATCGCTCCCTCGGGCGCGGTGACCCGGACGCATTTCGCCCGCATCACCGTGGCGGCGGCGGCGTATTCGTCAACGGTCTCGCCGCGGGTGCGCAGCGCCATCAGGAAGCCGCCGATCTGGGCGGGAGTGGCGTCACCCTCCATGATCGCGGCGAAGGCGGTCTCGGCCTCCTCGCGGCTGAGCGGACCGGCGCAGGCGCGCGCGATGAGGGGTTTCAGCGGCTCGCTCATGCCGGCACCGGCTGACGGGCGAGGTCGAGGAAGTTCCGGAGCAGTTCGTGACCGTGTTCGGAAGCGATCGACTCCGGATGGAACTGGACGCCATGAATCGGCAGGTCGCGATGTGCGAGCCCCATGATCGTGCCGTCGGCAACTTCCGCCGTCACCCGCAGCGTCTCCGGCAGGCTTGCGCGGTCGACGGCAAGGCTGTGGTAGCGGGTCGCGGTGAAGGGCGAGGGGAGGCCGGCAAAGACGCCGGTGCCGTCATGGCTCACCTGGTCGAGCTTCCCGTGCATGATCTCCCGCGCACGCACGACGCGGCCGCCGAAGGCCTGGCCGATCGCCTGATGACCGAGGCAGACGCCGAGGAGCGGCAGGCGAATTTCGGCCGCGGCGGCGATCAGGGGCAGGCAGATGCCGGCCCGATCGGGATCGCAGGGACCGGGCGAGAGCAGGATGGCCTCGGGACCGAGCGCCAGCGCCTCCTCGGGCGTGATCGCATCGTTGCGCACGACCCGGACCTCGGTGCCGAGAGCGGCGAGGTAATGGTAGAGGTTCCAGGTGAAGCTGTCGTAGTTGTCGATCAGCAGGAGCATCGGCGGATTCCGGCGCGGGAAAGGGCTGCCTTACATGGCCCCGCTGCCCGATCGGGGTCAAGGGGCCGACGGGACGCCTCCAGGCCGGAAAGACAATTCCGCGGGCGCAGCAGGTAATTCCCGCCCGTTCACGTTCCTGATGACCGCCGCCATGATCGTGCCGGAAGCCATTGCCGTATCGGGCGGAACGTGCCGGTGGTACGTATGTTCATCAAGATCGACTCGCTTCGGGAGGCTTCCATGAACGTCCTCAGGTCGATCCCGAGTCCGAGACTGCCGCCGAGATATTCGACCGCCTCTTCCTGCCGACGCTTGCCGGCCGCTGGGCGAAACGGGTGATCACGGCCGCAGCCCTGTCGCCTGGGGAGCGCGCGCTCGACGTGGCCTGCGGCACAGGTGCGGTAGCAGGCGAGGCGCTTGGCCGTGTCGGGCCGGAGGGGACGGTCGCCGGCATCGATCTCGGCCCGGACATGCTCGCGGTCGCGCGGCGCAAGCTGCCCGATCTCGACCTGCGGGAAGGACGGGCGGAGGCACTTCCCTTCGCGGACGAGATGTTCGACGTGGCCCTCTGCCAGTTCGGCCTGATGTTCTTCGACGATCGCGCGCAGGCCCTCCGCGAGATGCGGCGCGTACTGCGGCCGGGCGGCCGGGTCGCGGTGGTGGTCTGGGACGGGATCGAGCGGAGCCCGGCCTATGTGGCGCTTGCCGAGGTCGTCGAGCGCCATTTCGGTGGCGAAGCGGCCGCGCCGATCCCGTGATTCCTTCGCCCTCGGCAACACGGAAACGATCCGGACGCTCCTCGACAGCGCCGGATTCATCGCATGCAACGCAGAGACGGTCGATGCGGTTGCCCGGTTTCCTTCCCTGCAGGACTGGGTGGATGCCGAGGTCCGGGGCTGGGTCGGTGGCGATTTCGGCGAGGAGAATCACGCTGCCTTCATGCGGGAGGCGCGAAATGCCCTCGCCCGGTACAAGACGGCTGACGGCGCCGCCGAGTTTTCGCTTCCGGCGATCATCGGGATCGGCACCAGAGGGTGAGGCCGACAGCACGACGTCAGGCCACGCGGCCTCCGGCGACCCAGATGCCGCTGGGGAACTGGTGCAGCCCTGGAATACGCAAGACTCGCGCAGGCGGGTCGGTTCACTGATCCTCGTTACCCGGGCACCATCCGGAACCGCGTGCCCGCGCGCCTCAGGTGAACACCTGTTCGTCGTCTTGCTCCATGGGCCCAATCCTGCTCAGGGCCTCCTGTCGACCCGGCACGGCTCGCCTGCACCTGAAGCCGGACGAGATCGATGCGCCCTCTCCTGACATGCTGCGGCATCAGACCATTCCGGGTGCTGGGGGTGATGTCTTGGCCGGGACGATCGGTTACTGCACTAGTGCCATGACTGCATCTGAAGAGTAACAGGCGCCGTTCCGGCCCAATCCCGTTGCCAGCGCGAGGCATGGCAGTTTCCGGCAGTGCCGATGGAGGTTCAACGTTGACATGCGCAGAGCTGCTTCACGTACGGGCACCCTCGCCATGATCAACCGGACGGTCGGGATGCGCGTCCTGTGGCTGGCGGCAGCCGTCTACATCTTCCTCTGGGTTCCGGATCTCGATCTCGTCTTCCTGGATTTCCTCCACCATCGGTCGATCATCACGCATTCGGTCCTGCCAGCTCTGGTCCTGCTGCGCATGGACCCCCGGACCAGGGCAGCGCCGATGGCCGGCGCACTGGTCGGAATTGGTGTTCACCTCTCCTGCGACCTGCTCTCGCCCATGATCGGCTACGGGCAGATCTGGCTGCCGGAGCCTTTCCAGATCCCGCTTGGCTCTCTCAGCTATCTCTGGCTCGCCGGAAACGCGATCCTGGCGTTCGTCTGGGCGCGGCGGCTTTCGCGGGAGGCCTTCCCGCCGCGGATCGCCCCGGGTGTCTTTGCCGGGGCCGGCGGTGTAACGGCTGTCGGTTATGGCCTGTTCAACGAGGCATCCATCATGGCAGTCCTCGTGACGCTGGCGGTCTTCCTGTCCAGCTACGGAAGGTCGGCCAGCCGCTTCCTTGCGTCGCTCGGCCCTCGCCGCCGTTGAACACACATCCTCCTGTCGCAGGCGCCGGCCCGGCCAGCGCTCCGGGCTTCGGTTGACGCGGAGCGCCGGGACAGGCGTCATCTGAAATCCCGTGTCTTCAACCGGATCGTGGTCGCATGATGATCGGGAAGTCCGATACCGCACGCGGTCAGGCCGGGCGACAGGGGAAATTCCGCATCCCTCCTGCCGACACCGGCAAGATCGCCCGAAAGATCAGTGAAGCTCCGCGCGACGAGGTGGACCACCTCGCCCTCCCGCTGGATCCTGCCGCGGACGGCGATCATCGGCGCCGTGAGGATGACGCGGCGGTTCGCCTCGGTGACCTTCGGCCAGATGACGAGATTGGCGATGCCGGTCTCGTCCTCGATGGTGATGAACACGACCCCGCTGGCGCTGCCGGGGCGCTGGCGGACGAGCACGATGCCGGCGGTCTCGAGCCAGCTTCCGTCGCGCGCCTCCATCGCCTCCGCGCAGGAGACGATGCGCCGCCGGCGCAGGTCCTCGCGCAGGAAGGCGACCGGATGGCGACGCAGCGACAGGCCGACATGGCGGTAATCCTCGACCACCTCGCCGCCCTCCGGCATTGCCCGCAACGTGACCGCAACCTCTCCGGTTTCCGCCACCCTCTCTCCCTCGCGGGCGGAGGCCGCCGCGAAGAGCGGCAGTTCCTCGTCGCGCAGCGCCCTGATCGCCCAGAGCGCCTGCCGTCGTGAAAGCCCGAAGGAAGCCCGGAAGGCGTCGGCCCGGGCGAGATGGCCAAGGGCCGCCACCGGCACCGATGCCCGCCGCCATAGATCCTCCACCGAAGCGAACGGCCGGTCGGCCCGGGCAGCGACGATCGCAGCGGCATGAGCATTGGCGAGGCCCTTCACCATGCGCAGGCCGAGCCGGACCGCGAAGCTATCCTCCCCGACGGATTCCAGGGAACAGTCCCAGCGCGAGGCATTGACGCAGACGGGTCGGATCTCGACCCCATGCGCCTCGGCATCGCGGACGATCTGCGCCGGGGCATAGAAGCCCATCGGCTGCGAATTGAGGAGCGCGGCGCAGAAGACATCCGGATGCCAGCATTTGAGCCAGGCACTCGCATAGGCGATCAGCGCGAAGGAGGCGGCATGGCTCTCCGGGAAGCCGTAGGAGCCGAAACCCTCGAGCTGCCGGAAGGTCCGTTCCGCAAACCCGATCTCGTAGCCATTGGCCACCATGCCGCCGATCAGCTTCTCCCGAAAGGCGGAGACGCCGCCGCGGCTCCTGAAGGTCGCCATGGACTTGCGGAGCATGTCGGCCTCGCCCGGCGTGAAGCCCGCGCATTCGATGGCGACCCGCATCGCCTGTTCCTGGAAGAGCGGCACGCCGAGGGTCTTGCCGAGCACCTTCTCGAGTTCCGGCGTCGGATAATGGACCGGCTCGAGCCCCTCGCGCCGGCGCAGATAGGGATGGACCATGTCGCCCTGGATCGGCCCCGGCCGCACGATCGCCACCTGGACGACGAGGTCGTAGAAGGTGCGGGGCTTCATCCGCGGCAGCATCGCCATCTGCGCCCGGCTCTCGATCTGGAAGGTCCCGAGCGTGTCGGCCCGGCGGATCATCGCATAGGTGCGCGGGTCCTCGGCCGGGATGGTGGCAAGATCGAGGCGGGTGCCCTTGTGCTCCGCGAGGAGGTCGAGGCCACGCCTCATGCAGGTGAGCATGCCGAGGGCCAGCACATCGACCTTCATGAAGTTCAGCGCGTCGATGTCGTCCTTGTCCCATTCGATCACCTGCCGGCCGGCCATGGCCGCGGGCTCGATCGGCACCAGTTCGTCGAGCCGGTCACGGGTCAGCACGAAACCGCCCGGATGCTGGCTCAGATGCCGCGGCGTCCCCTTCAGTTCGCGGGCGAGAGCGAGGGTGAGCCGCAGCCGCCGGTCGGAGAGGTTGAGGTTCAGCTCCGCAAGATGGCGATCCGCGAGGCCGCCCCCGCCCCAGACCTGGCCGGAGAGCGTCCTGACGAGGTCCTCGGGCAGGCCGAGCGCCTTGCCGACATCACGCAGCGCACCCCGCGTGCGGTAGCGGATGACCGTCGAGCAGAGCGCGGCGCGGTCGCGGCCATAGGTCTCGAAGACCCATTGCATCACGGTCTCGCGCCGCTCGTGCTCGAAATCCACGTCGATATCAGGCGGCTCGCGCCGTTCCTCGGAGACGAACCGCTCGAAGAGGAGGTCGTTGCGCCCGGGATCGATCGAGGTGATGCCGAGGACATAGCAGACGGCCGAATTGGCCGCCGATCCGCGCCCCTGACAGAGGATGCCCTTCGCCCGCGCGAAACGCACGATGGAATTCACGGTGAGGAAATAGGGCGCGTAGCGCAGCTTTCCGATCAGGCGCAACTCGTGTTCGAGCGTGGCGCGGACGCTCTCGGGCAGACCTTCGGGGTAGCGTCCGGCCGCCCCCTCCCAGGTCAGCTTCTCCAGCGTCTCCTGCGGCGTCAGCGCCGGATCGTCGCGCTCCTCGGGATATTGATAGGCAAGTTCGTCGAGCGAGAAGCGGCAGCGATCGGCGATCTCGAGCGTGCGCGCGAGGGCAGATCCGTAACGGGCGAACAGCCGGTGCATCTCCGCGGGCGGTTTGAGATACCGGTCGGCATGGCGCTCGCGCCGGGCGCCGAGCATGTCGATGGCGACATTGTGCCGGATGCAGGTGACGACATCCTGAAGGATACGACGGGAGGGCACATGGAAGAGCACGTCGTTGGTGACGACCGTCGGCACCCGCATCCGCATGGCGAGGATCGAGAGTTCATGGAGCCGGAGCTGGTCATTGGGCCGGCGGCGCAGCGTCAGGGCCATGTAGGCGCGGTCCCCGAACGTCTCCCGCAGGCGCCGCAGGCGCAGGGCACATTCGTCATCGGCAAGATCCGGCAGGAGGACGGCGATCATCCCCTCGCCATGATCGGCAAGATCCGCCCATTCGAGATGACACCTGCCCTTCCCCGCGCGACGCTTGCCGAGTGACAGCAACCGGCAGAGCCGGGAATAGGCGGTGCGGTCGGTGGGATAGGCGAGGACCGACATGCCGTCCGCAAGGTCGAGCCGGCAGCCGACGACGAGGCGCACCCCGGTTGCCTTCGCCGCCTCATGGGCGCGGACGATGCCGGCAAGCGAGTTGCGATCGACGATGGCGAGCGCCTCGATGCCGAGGCGCGCTGCCTGTTCGAACAGTTCCTCCGCCGAGGAGGCCCCGCGCAGGAAGGAGAAATGCGAGGTGACCTGGAGTTCGGCATAGCGGGGGGCGCTCATCCGAACACCCCGTGCAGGAACCAGCGGTGCGAACCGGTGGCGACATCCTCGCCGTCGCCCGCGCGGTAGATCCAGTAGCGTTCGCCGGCATTGTCCTCGACCCGGAAGTAGTCGCGGACCGCCGCCAGTTCGGCATCGCGTTTCCACCACTCGCCGAAGATGCGCTCGGGCCCGTCCGCGCGTGTCACCCGCCGCCGCACCCCGCGCCAGGTGAAGGAAACCGGCGGATGGTCCGGCAGCAGCGCCACCGTCTCGATCGGCTCGGGCCGGGGCAGCAGCCGCACCGGACGCGGCCAGTCGCCGGGCCAGGTCGTGCCGGTACCGGGCGCCATCGCCGGGATGCGGCAGACCGCGCGTTCGGGCACATCGCTCGCGACCGGTACCACGCGGTAGATCGCGCGCCCGCCGACGCGATTGGCAAGCGTATCGACGAGGTCGGAGATATCGGACACCTCCTCCTCGATGAGCGTGCTCGCCGCCTGCCTGTGCGCGAGCGGTTCGGCGACCGTCGCGGTGAGGGTCATCGCCTCGATGCCGAAGCCGGGGTCGATGGTCTCGATCCGGTCGCAGAGGAGCCGGGTAAGGCGTTGCGCATTCCTGACCGGCAGCGCCGTGCCGATCCGGACGGCCACGACGCGGTTATCCACGCGCTGGCACAGCAGGTCGAGACGGCGCGCGCCGAGGCCCCTCTCCTCGAGCAGGGCGCAGAGCCGGTGGACGAGCCTGCCGATATGGCGGGCGATGGTCTCGGCCGCGCCGATCGGCTCCGCGAAGGCGCGCCGTGCCTCGACCGGATCGGGCGAACGGAGCGGCTCGAAGGGTTCGGGACGTTCGCCCGATGCCTGCTCGATCCGGAGGCCGAGCTCGGCTCCGAACCGCAGCACGAGCGGCGCGCGCGGCTGCGCCAGCAGATCGCCGATGCGGTCGAATCCCAAGGTGCGCAATTCCGTGGACAGCGCCTCCGGGAGCCTCAATGCCTCGAGCGGCAGCGGCGCGAGGACGGAAGCGCCATGACCGGGCGGCGCGATGAAAAGCGGCCGCGCCGCATGACGGGCAAGCGCATGGGCGGCTCCCCGCGTGTCGGCGATGGCCGCCCGGGCGCGCAGACCCGCAGCCGTGAGCCTGCCGGTCAGGGCCGCGAGCATCGCCTCCTCACCGCCATGAAGATGGTCGGCCCCCGTGGAATCGATGACGATGCCGTCGGGCGGATCGGCCGCCACCACCGGCGCGAAGCTCCGGAGCGCCCAGAGGGCGAGCCGTTCCAGCGCCGCGGCATCGCCGGCCGCATCATGGTCGCGGAGGACGAGGCCGGGCAGGAGGACCTGCGCCCGGGTCACCGGCATGCCGAGCCGGAGGCCCGCGGCATGGGCGGCCGCATCCACCGCCCGTAGCACCCGCCGGCTCCCCTCGTGGCCGGCGAGGGCGAGCGGCGCCTCAGCCGGCAACCCCGCGCTGCCTTCCCTCCGCCGCACCCGATCCGTGGACCAGGTCGGAAGGAAGAGCGAGACGACCCGTGGCATCACACGCCTCCACTTCGAAATCAGCACTCTCGCCCGCGCGCACGCGGATGAGTTCCACCAGCCAGCGGGCACGGCCGAGGCCCGGCACCGGCAGCGGAGCCGAGGGAAGGACGGAGACGCGCCAGCGCGTTCTCGCCGCCGTGGGCTGCCCGAAATCCGCCGCATCCGCCTGCCGCCGCCAGCGACGCAGGGCGATGCCGATCGTGCCGCTTCCCTCCGCGGCAAGCTGGAGACGGCGCGAGGCCGGCATCGACAGCCGCGCGACCTCGCCGATGACGGCGCCGAGGCCGCCGTGGCGCAAGCTCTCCTCGACACAGGCAAGCACCGTCCGGTCGTCGCCGGCCTCGACATGGATCACCCGCTCCGGAGCAAGCCCGGCCTGCGCCAGCCCCGGCGCGAAGAGGTCCGGCTGCGTGACGCACCAGAGCACCCGGCCCTTCGTCCGGGCGGCGATCCCGGCCGCGAACAGGGCCGCCGCCGCGCCGTCGATGGCTCCGTTGCCGCCGCCCGCCACCTCGTGCAGCGCCCCCAGCGCCAGGCCGCCGCCGGGAAGCCGCGCATCGATCCGGGCGATTCGGAAGGGAAGCACTCCCCCGGATCGCCGGTGCCGTCTGCCGATCCTTTCGATCTGCCTGCGCAGGGACAGTATCGCGGACGGGTGCCGCATGCCTTGTGTCCTCCCGGATCGGTCCCAGCCCTGTGTTCTCTTTTTGTTCCCACAATTCCCCGAGGTCAAGAAGCCGCTTGGTTCCTGTCGCGACCCCCGATCCGCGAGTTGATGCACCAGATGGCGGCCGAAGGTTACATCACGCTGGAGCCGAACCGGCCGTCGCGCGTGTCCTCCATGAGCCACGACACGCTGCGCTGCTTCTTCCTGGCCGCGCCACTGATCTACATCGCCACGACACAGCTGGCGGCCGCGCAGACCACCGGACCGGACATCGACCAGCTGAAGGAAATCCAGACGAACTTCCTTCGCGCGATCGACGAGAATGACCCGGAGGGGCGCGTGATCCGGAACGACAGGTTCCACTACCGGATCGGGGAGATCGCCCGCAATCGTATCTGATGCCGAGCCTCAAGCGGGTGCAGATCGATCATGCGCGACTGGGAAAGACCTTCTACCGTTCTCCGACGACTCCCGACATGCAGCGGGATCCGGAGCTGGCCGCTGCCCGGCATGATCAGATCATCGCGGCCATTGCAGATCACGATCCGGAAACAGCCGGAGAGATCATGCGCGGGCACATGGAAATATCCCGCCGCCGCATGACGGAATACATCGCGCCGGCGGGCCTGGACGTGCCGCTGCAACTCTGACGATTGTCCGGCATCTCTGATCGGCGGACGCCCGTGCGAACCGCCGGCAGGAACGATGCTCCCGAGGGACGGTCAGTTCATGATCCGGGGGAGATGGTGGAGGGGGCTGGATTCGAACCAGCGTAGGGTTGCCCCGACGGATTTACAGTCCGTTGCATTTGACCGCTCTGCCACCCCTCCGGCGGCGGCCGGACGCATCTGCCCGGCGCGATGACGGCCACTTAAGCCGCTGCGCATTTGGCGTCAACCGGCAAAGCTTGCGACGAGTGGCGCTCCACCCCGCCGCCCGCCCTTCCCCCCGCGCAGCGCCTGTGCCAGAGGAGGTCCGCAGCCTCGTCATCCCCAAGATCCGATGTTCGACTCCCGCCTCCTTGCGCTCCAGGCCGTCTATGCTCTGAACGCGATCGGCCTCGCCACCTGGTTTCCGCGCATTCCCGACGTCAAGGCAGCGCTCGATCTCGACATCCTCACGCTTGCCTTCAGCCTGTTCGGACTGCCGGCGGGAACCATGACGGGCTTCCTTGCCGTGACTCCGGTGATCGCGCGGCTCGGGCTCCGGCGCAGCGTCCTCGTCGCGGGCGCGGGCTTCCTGCTGGCGATGATCGGCCCCGGCCTCGCCACCGGCCCGGTGACGCTCTTTCTCACCCTCTTCACTGCCGGTTTCGTCGTCACCCTGATCGAGGTCTCGATGAACGCGAAGGCAGGCCAGTTCGAACGCGTCCTCGGCCGCAGGCTGATGACCCGCTGCCATGCCTTCTGGTCGCTCGGCGCCGTCGCCGGCGGCGCGCTCGGCGGCGCCATGGCACAATGGGGCTTCACCCTCCTTGCCCAGCAGCTCCTGCTCCAGCCGCTCTTCGCCCTCGGCACCGTCTGGGCGGCCTCGCGGCTCATCACCGACGATGATGTGGAGAGCGAGACCGGCCGCGGCCACGCCTGGCCGACCGCGGCGCTGCTCGCGCTTGCGCTGCTGCCCGCCGGTGCGCTGCTCATCGAGGGAACGATGATGGAATGGTCGGCACTCTTCCTCCGGCAGGAGCGGGCGGCGGAACCCTTCGCCGCCGGACTCGCCCTTTCCGTCTTCGCCCTGTCGGAGGCCGGGGCCCGCCTCATAGGCGACCGCGCTGCCGAGATCGCCGGACCGCGACCGGTTCTCCTGGCTTCGGGTCTGGTGATGGGGAGCGGCATCCTCGGCTTTGCGCTTGCGCCCTCGGTCGGGATGGCGCTTGCCTTCGCCGCGGTCACCGGCGCCGGCACCGGCAACATCTATCCGCTTTCGCTCTCCCTCGCCGCGCGGATGCCGGGAAGACGCCCGGAGCAGAACGTCGCGACGCTGACGCTGATCGGCTTCAGCGCCTTCCTGATCGCGCCGCCCCTGATCGGCGGACTTGCAGACGCACTGGGCCTCGGCGCCGCGATATTGCTGCTCGCCCCGCTCGGGCTGCTGCCCCTCGCGGTCCTTGCGCGCCGCCCGAAGGCGGCAGCGAAGGATCAGCCGCAGTAGATTCGCGCGATCGTGTCGTCCGGGCTCACCTCGACATTGAGGCGGCTCTCCCGGAAGTCCTGCGTCACCGCCATCCCCGGGAAGATCACGCGACGGTCCTCGGGGAGCGTCGAGGCATCGAGCGAACCGATCGACGAGCCGACCAGACCCTGCATCGCCTCCGCGCCGCACGCATCCCCGCCGCCGAGAGCGGCGGTCCCGGTGGTCTCCGCACCGGCCTCGTTCCTGTCCTGCGTGCAGGCGCCGAGCGCCATGACCATGCCAAGGCCCGCCAGTGTCACCAGCTTCCGCATCGCCGCTCTCCCTTGTCGCCCGCGGTCAGTCAGCCGCGGTTCATGCGGTTCTCGATCAGCTCGTCCACTACCGCCGGATCAGCGAGCGTGGACGTGTCTCCAAGAGTGGCATAATCGTTTTCCGCTATTTTGCGCAAGATCCGGCGCATGATCTTGCCGGAGCGCGTCTTCGGCAGGCCCGGCGCCCACTGGATGAGGTCGGGACTCGCGATCGGCCCGATCTCCTTGCGCACCCACTGGACGAGCTCCTTGCGCAGGCCGTCGGTATATTCCTCGCCGTTGTTGAGCGTCACGTAGGCGTAGATGCCCTGGCCCTTGACCGGGTGCGGATAGCCCACCACCGCGGCCTCGGCGACCTTCGGATGGGCGACGAGCGCGCTCTCGATCTCGGCCGTGCCCATGCGATGCCCGGAGACGTTGATCACGTCATCGACGCGGCCGGTCACCCAGTAGTAGCCGTCCTTGTCGCGCCGGCAGCCGTCACCGGAGAAGTAGTAGCCCTTGTACTGGCTGAAATAGGTCTCGAAGAACCGCTTGTGGTCGCCCCAGATCGAGCGCATCTGCCCGGGCCAGGAATCGGCGAAGCAGAGCACGCCCTCGGCCTCGGTCTCGGTGATCTCCTCGCCGGTCTGCGGATCGAGCACCGCGGGCTTCACGCCGAAGAACGGCTTGGTCGCCGAACCCGGCTTGGTCGGGATCGCGCCGGGCAGCGGCGCGATCAGGATGCCGCCGTTCTCGGTCTGCCACCAGGTGTCGACGATCGGGCAGCGCCCCTTGCCGACGACCTCGTGATACCATTTCCAGGCCTCGGGATTGATCGGCTCCCCGACCGTGCCGAGGATCCGCAGGCTCGAGAGGTCGCATTTCTCGACCCACTTGTTGCCCTGCGCGATCAGGGCGCGGATCGCCGTCGGCGCCGTATAGAAGATGTTGACCTTGTGCTTCTCGCAGACCTGCCAGAAGCGCGCGGGGTCGGGGTAGGTCGGCACGCCTTCGAACATCAGCGTCGTCGCCCCGTTCGCGAGCGGCCCGTAGACGATGTAGCTGTGCCCCGTCACCCAGCCCACGTCCGCCGTGCACCAGAAGATGTCGCCGTCATGGTAGTCGAAGACGTACTGATGGGTCATCGAGGCGTAGACGATATAGCCGCCCGTGGTGTGCAGCACACCCTTGGGCTGGCCGGTCGAGCCCGAGGTATAGAGGATGAAGAGCGGATCCTCCGCGTTCATCGTCTCCGGCGGGCAGTCGGCATCGACCTTCTCGAGTTCCTCGTGGAGCCAGATGTCGTGAGCCGGATCCCAGGCGACCTCGCCGCCGGTGCGGCGCACGACGAGCTGGCGCACGTCGTCGAGCCCTTCGAGGGCCTTGTCCGTGTTGGACTTGAGCGGCGTCCTGCGCCCGCCCCGCGGCGATTCGTCGGCGGTGATCACCAGTTTCGCGCCCGATCCCTCGACCCGCGCCCGCAGCGCATCCGCCGAGAAGCCCGCGAAGACGATCGAATGCACCGCGCCGATCCGCGCGCAGGCGAGCATCGAAATGGCCGCCTCCGGGATCATCGGCAGGTAGATCACGACCCGGTCGCCCTTCCTGACGCCGAGATTCTTGAGGACGTTCGCGAAACGGCAGACCCGGTCGTGAAGCTGGCGGTAGGTGATCTTCTCGCCCTCGCCGGGCTCGTCGGCCTCCCAGATGATCGCCACCTGGTCGCCGCGTGTCGCGAGATGCCGGTCGATGCAGTTGGCCGAGACGTTGAGCTCGCCGTCCTCGAACCACTTGATGGAGACGTCGTCCTCGCCGATGAAGACGTTCTTGACCTTGGTGTACGGCTTTATCCAGTCGATCCGCTGCCCGTGCTCGCCCCAGAACGCGTCCGGGTCCCGTATCGACGCATCATACATCTCCTGATACTTGGCGGCGTCAACATGCGCACGCGCGACGATCTCCGGGGAGGGGGGGTACATCTGAGCTTCCATCGACGATATCTCCCTTCTGGAATCTGCCGCCGGCACGGGCGGGTCGCGGAAAATCCATCGGTCACGATCAGGCCAGGCAGCGGCACCCACGACACTCCGCCCCCGTCTCACGCCCTTATATAAACTGTCGCCTTCCGACGCACACAAGAAAACGCGCGCCGGACCGGCACCATTGCCGCAAGTACGGCGCGGGCGCTATCGTCGGCGCGGGGAGCCACCGGAGGCATGCGCCCGATGCAGACAGGGAGCCGGAACCGCCCGGGAGAGGACGGCGCACCGCCCGCCAGCGCGACGTTCGAACACCGCCGGCGCCGCGACGCTGCGGCGGTGCTGCCCTTCGCGGCGCTGGTCCTCTTCGTCTCGCCGCTTCTCGACCTGATGGCCGGCGCGGACACGCTTTTCGGCATTCCCGTCGGCGTCCTCTACATCTTCGGCTCGTGGTTCGCGCTCATCGCCGCCACCGGCCTTCTCGCGCGCCGGCTGGGCGACGACCAGGAGCGGTGACATGCTCGCCTGGGACGTCCTCGTCACCGTCTGCCTCGGCTACGTGGTCTTCCTCTTCGCCATCGCCTTCTGGGCCGACCGGCGCGCCCGCCAGGGACGGTTCGGCTGGCTGCGCTCGCCCTATGTCTACACGCTGTCGCTCTCGGTCTACTGCACGGCCTGGACCTTCTTCGGCGCGGTCGGCACGGCCGCACGAAGCGGCTACGAATTCCTGCCGATCTATCTCGGCCCCACGATCGTCTTCACCGGCTGGTATTTCCTGCTGCGCAAGCTCGTGCGGATCGCCCGGACCCAGCGCATCACCTCGATCGCCGACCTGATCTCGTCACGCTACGGCAAGTCGCCGGTGCTCGGCGTCGCGGTGACGCTGCTCGCCGTCCTCGGCTCCACGCCCTACATCGCGCTCCAGCTCAAGTCGATCACGCTCTCCTTCTCGGTCTTCGCCAACGGCGGCGAGGATGCGGCGCCGGCTTCCGAACTGACCGCGCTCTACATCGCCATCGGCCTCGCGATCTTCACCATCCTCTTCGGCACCCGCAACGTCAATGCCAACGAGCGCCACCACGGCGTCGTCGCCGCGATCGCCATGGAAGCGATCGTCAAGCTCGCGGCCCTGCTTGCCGTCGGCATCTTCGTCACCTGGGTGCTCTTCGCCGGGCCGCAGGATGTCTTCGCCGCAAGCCCTGCCCATCTCGCCGCGATCGACACCGTGGTCACGCCGCGCTGGGTGACGCTCACCTTCCTCTCCGCCTCCGCAATCGTCTGCCTGCCGCGCATGTTCCAGGTCCTCGTCGTCGAGCAGACCGACGAGCGCAACCTCACCACCGCGGTCTGGGCCTTCCCGCTCTATCTCGCGCTGATCTCGCTCTTCGTGCTGCCGATCGCCATCGCCGGGCTCGACCGGCTGCCGGGGGAGGATCCCGATCTCTTCGTCCTCACCCTCCCGCTCTCGGCGGGCGCGAACGGTGTCGCGCTCTTTGCCTTCCTCGGCGGCTTCTCGGCGGCGACCTCGATGGTGATCGTCGCGGCGATCGCGCTGTCCACCATGGTCTCCAACCACATCGTCATGCCGCTCTGGCTGGGCTGGGCGCGATCCAAGGGCCGCGCCGGCGACCTGCGCGCGGTGCTGCTCGCGTCGCGGCGCCTGTCGATCCTCGCGATCCTCACGCTCGGCTATCTCTATTTCCTCGTCGCGGCGCCCGAGGCGCTGGCCGCGATCGGCCTCATCTCCTTCGCGGCGATGGCGCAGGTCTTCCCCGCGCTCGTCGGCGCCCTCTTCTGGCGCGGGGCGACCGGGACCGGGGCGCTGGCGGGCATCGCCGCCGGCTTCCTGATCTGGGGCTATACCCTTGCCCTCCCCTCCTTCGAGGGCGACTTCCTCCTCGGCGCCGCGACGATCGAGCATGGCGCCTTCGGCATCGCCGCCCTCAGACCGCACGCGCTCTTCGGCCTCGAGGGTTTCGACCCGCTCACCCACACCCTGTTCTGGTCGATGCTGGCCAATGTCTCGCTCTTCGTCGGAGTGTCGCTGGCGAGCCGGCCGCAGCCGCTCGAACAGTTCCAGGCCGCGCAGTTCGTCGACGTCTTCCGCCAGAGCGAGGCCGCCCCCGCCCTCGTCGCCCGCTCGGCGACCTCGGAGGATCTGCTCGCACTTGCCACCCGCATCCTCGGCCGCGAGGAAGGGGAGGAACTCTTCGCCCGCGCCGCCCGGGCGCAGGGCAAGCGTGGCGGCCTGCCCGACCCGACCGACAGTTTCATCGAGCATCTCGAACGCGAACTTGCCGGCGCCGTCGGCAGCGCCTCGGCCCACGAACTCGTCTCCCAGATCGCCGGGCGCGGCACGGTCTCGGTGGACGGGCTGATGAAGATCGCCGACGAGACGCTCCAGCTCATCGAGACCTCGCGCCGTCTGGCGGCGAAGTCGGCCGAACTCGAGGAAACCGCCCGCCAGCTCCGCCACGCCAACGACCAGCTCAAGCGGATCGACGCGCTCAAGGACGCCTTCCTCTCCCAGGTCAGCCACGAGCTGCGCACGCCGATGACCTCGATCCGCGCCTTTGCCGAGATCCTCGAGGAGACACCCGACGTCAGCTCCGAGGAGGCGCGCCACTTCCTCGGCATCATCCGCGAGGAGAGCCAGCGCCTTACCCGGCTCCTCGACGAGATCCTCGATCTCTCCTTCCTCGAATCGGGGCGGGTCACCTTCAACATCGCGCCCGTGCGGCTCTCGGAGGTGATCGACCGCGCCCTGTTCTCGACCCAGGGCCTCGCGAGATCCCAGGGCGTCACCATCGAGACGATCCGCGAAGTGCCGGAGATCGAGATCGAGACCGATTTCGACCGCGTCGCCCAGGTCGTCATCAACCTCATCTCGAACGCGGTCAAATACGGCGGCAGCGTCGATCCGCGCATCACCATACGCATGGGCAGGGACGCAGACGGCGCCTTCATCGAGGTTGCCGACCACGGACCCGGCATCCCGCCCGACAAGCGCGAGGAGGTCTTCGAGAAGTTCACCCGCCTCAGCGAGGCGAATCTCGCGGGCTCTGCCGGCCTCGGCCTGCCGATCGCACGGGAGATCATGCGCAACCTCGGCGGCGGGCTCCGGGTCATGCCGAACCGGCCCGGCGCGGTGTTCCGCATGGACCTGCCCGACCGTCCACCCGCCGCCGCACCGGCTCCGCAGGAGAAGGCCGCGAAGGATGTGCCCCCAAGCCCCGTTAACGAAGAAGTAACCCCTGCCCACGGTTTGCAATCAAGCACTTAGATGGGTTTTCACGCGTGGGCACCTGCGGGCATTGCGTGGGCCTGTCCGCCGGAATCGGTCAGTTCCGGCGCCCGTCCTGCCTCATCCGCGCCGCTTCTCGCGCCGCGCCCGAATCCCCCGTCCCGCGGCCAGCCCGGCAATTCCGGCAACGACGAGGCCTCCCGCCAGCACCGCCCCGAACCGCCCGAAGGGGGCCGGAATCGCCACGGCCTTCTCGCGCGCTTCCCGCGAGAAGACGCCCGAGGTCCGGTGGAGGCCCGGCACCGGCGCCGTGAGGTTGTCGCGCCGCCCCGGCGGGACCGGTTCCGCCCGCGCCTGCCCCTCCACGGCCTGCGCGGCAATGACCCGGTCGAGCAATCCCGGCACCAGCATGTTCGCCATGATCAGCAGCAGCGTCCGCCCGCCCAGCCAGTATTTACGCTGCGGCGCGACCGCGGCGCGCACGATCGCCCGTGCCGCCACTTCCGGCTCGTAGACCGGCGCGACCGGACGCGGCAGCCGCGCCCGTTTCGTCCGCGCCCAGTCGAACTGCGGCGTGTTGATCGCCGGGAGATGTACCGCGGTGAGAGCGATTCCGCTTCCCTCGTGGAGGAGTTCCGCCCGCAGCGAATCGGTGAAGCCCCGGACAGCGTGCTTGGCGCCGCAATAGGCCCCCTGCAACGGGATGCCACGATAGGCTAGCGACGATCCCACCTGGACGATCACGCCCCGATCGCGCCGCCGCATCTGTTTCAGCGCCGCCATCGTCCCGTATGCCGTGCCGAGATAGGTCACCTCCGTCACCCGCCTCAGCTCGGCCGGATCGAGATCCGCGACCATCGAGAAGACCGTCGCCATCGCGTTGTTGACCCAGATGTCGATCGGCCCGAGTTTGCTCCCGATCCGTTCCGCCGCGGCAAACACGGCATCCGCATCGGCAACATCGAGCGGGATCGCGATCGCCCGCGCGCCCGTTCTTTCGACCTCGGATCGCGCCTCCTCGAGCGCGGCCGGATCGCGCGCCATCAGCGCCATCGCCGCACCGCAGCGACCGAACCGGATCGCCGCCGCACGCCCCACTCCCGCCGAGGCCCCGGTGACGGCTACCACCGCGCCACGCAGATCCGGCCGATCGCCTTCTGTCAGGAACATCCGCATCTCCCTTCCGCCGCCAACGTCGCGCCGGATCGGGAGTTCCTGCCACCTTCCGGACAGGAAACGGCCCGCGTCGCACCAGGCGAGGCGGGCCGTGAACGGAGCCGGGCGGGCGGACCCGCCCGAACCACTCAGAAGCGGAACGACAGGCGGGCGCCCACCGTCTGGATCTCGGCGTTGTCGAAATCGTCGACATCGTGCCAGAGATACTCGAGACCGGCCGACATGCTGTCGGTGAAGCGGTGCTCGACACCCGCGCCGGCAACCCAGCCGAACTCGTCGGTGCTGGAGCCTGCCGCATTCTCGCCATCGAGCCAGGCAGCACCGGCCTTGACATAGCCCATCGTCTGATCGGTGAAGGCGTAGCCGCCCTTCAGCGTCGCACGGACGAGATGGTCAAGCTCGGTGTCGCCGGCGTTCATGTCGAGCCAATCATAGGCAAGCTCGCCGCCGAGGATGAAGCCACCGAAATCGTGGTCGTAGCCGGCATGGGCGCCGACGAACCAGTCATCGTCGTCATCGTTGGCATCTGCCATCGCCCAGCCGCCCTGGAGGCCGACATAGGGACCGCTCCAGTCGACGACCGGGAGGGGTGCCGGGGCCGGAGCCACCTCGACGACGGGCTCGGGCTCGGGTTCGAAGATCAGCGCGCCGGCGAAGGCCGGGGTGGTCATCAGGGCTGCAGCAGAAGCCGTGAGAAGCAGTTTCTTCATGCTCTAGAATCCCCCTTTCAGAATTCTTCCATGCGCGCTTTGCGCATGAGGAG
>JAJUJF010000112.1 GCA_029265455.1 Paracoccaceae bacterium
ACGGGCAGCACTGCTAGCCTGGCCCGTGACACCGGGACTGATCCATGGGGATTTCAGCGCAGATCAGGTTCTGATCGGCCCGGCGAAAACATACCTGATTGACTGGGATCGCAGCGC
The DNA here is from genome assembly GCA_029265455.1 of Paracoccaceae bacterium. GTDB lineage: Bacteria > Pseudomonadota > Alphaproteobacteria > Rhodobacterales > Rhodobacteraceae > Amaricoccus. The sequence continues at coordinate 118 of JAJUJF010000112.1, forward strand.
GGTGGGTGATCGCGGCAGCGACATCGGCTGTTTCCTTGCACGGCTGGATAAGGATGTCCTTGACGGCACCCTGGATGCCGGGGCCGCGGCACGGGCGCGCCGCCGATTTCTTGAGGGTTACGCAGCGGATGCGCCTGTACCCCCGTCCTGGAGAACGCAGCATCTGCGCCATCTTGCACTGCTCCTGACCGAGGACTTCCGCCAACAGCGCCCCGACTGGGACAAGCGCACTGAAGCCCTGCTGAAACGGATCGAGCGCGGCCTGTCAGATCTGCCTGCGCCACTTCTCAAGACGCCTGATATTGCCCTGCCAGCACTGGCAGATGCACTGCACGCACCCAGGATCGCTCCCCTTCTAGAAGAGGCCGGGTATAAGCTGAGCGCGCCGCCCGAGCTTTTTCGTCACAAGCCCGGCCGGCGCGCCATTATCCGCTATGGCACCGCGCCGCATCCGCTGCTGGGGAAGATGCGGCGTAAAGGCCTTGACCATAGAGCCGTCCGCCTGCATCAGGACCTGCGCGCCATCGGCTTCGACGGATCAGCCCCTCTACACGTCGAGGTACCCGACGTGGTATTCGCAAGTTCCGAGCTTGGGCTCTGGGCCATGCCGCAGCTTTCAGGGGCCATGCTCGATCCCCGACAGCATGATGGAAAGGCATTCGCCGCCGCCGGAGCGGCTCTGGCCCATCTTCATTCGGCTCAAGTTGAATGCACTCGTGTTTGGACCATAAAGGATGAGGCAGATGTACTGGTTCGCTCACTGCAAGAGATTGCACGGGCGCATCCGGCACTTGCCAAGCCATTACAGAACATTTCGGAAAAAGCCCAGCGAATTCTGGAAGACCATCCCGATACTGCGTCTGCCCTCCTGCATCGCGACTTCTACCCTGATCAGGTGTTGATCCAGCCAGACTGCGTCGTACTTCTCGATCTCGATCTAGTGGCCATGGGGGATCCTGCGGTTGATCTGGGGAACTTCCTTGCTCATCTGCAGGAACTGAGTCTGCGCCATCACGCCGACCTTGGCACCTATGACGTCTGCGCCGGCGATCTCCTTGCCGGATATTCATCCATCCGCAAGTTGCCGGCTCGCCCGGCGCTTGAGCATCTGCGAGAAGTTTCTCTCTGGCGCCATCTGGCGATCTGCCAACGCTTTGCCGACCGTCAAATGTATTTTGACCGGCTTCTTGATCATGCCTTGGCGTACCCATATCGTGGGTGACTTCGATGATGGGTCGTACAGGCCAGGAAAACTGCGAGCCTGACCCCGGTCAAAGTCTGCAGGTGCAGGAACACTTCCACCAGCCTGACCTCGACGGCGATACCATCACGGCAGGCGAACAGGCGCCATCGCATTGAACCCCGACCGGGAATACTGCAATCTCCCTCGGAGAGAGCCGCCCATTTGCCGCGGCCTAACCAAGCGCTTGCGAAATTGTTGGCGGCGCATGCCACAGCCCTTTCCCCTTGTTCTTTTGTCACCAAGTACTTCCGGAAACAGTGACGAAGCTGACTTCCCTCCAAATGGGACGTGGATCTAAAATGGCGGACTGCAGGGGAAGCAGCATCCTTCCGCGAAGACTTCCTTCGCTGCCTCATTCACATTGACAGGCGCTGTTTCGATCCTGCGAGACTAACGTTCCAGGCTCACTTCCGGCTGAACAGACTCTCCGTCAGCCCGTGTCTAAGGCACGCGGATTATGCGGCTCCAGGATTGGCATATAAATAAAGAGACTCCAGGATCCTCCTCCGCATCCTCTATGGAACAGAGCCTATTGGTAGCCCGTTGAGTAGGGCGCCCTGTCCAGTCAGAGTCCCCGACCATGTCTCATTCGAAATGACGAGGCACCCACCGGCGGGACAAGGGAGCACGCGAGCGTCGGAGCGGAATCAGCGAGTGGTGGCGCTCCTCTTGCTGCTCCTTGTCCCCGCCTGCGGCGGCCCGCAATCAGCCCTGGATCCCGCCGGTCTTGAAGCCGAGCGCATCGGTTCCTTCTTCCTCTTCATGGTCCTGGGTGCGGCAACTATCTGGGCCCTTCTCATGGGCACCGCCATCCTGGCCATCCTGCGCAGACCCGGCCGACACACCGAGCGTTTCGCCAATACCCTCATCATCGGCGGCGGCGTCATCTTCCCCACCATTGGCCTGGCTGCCCTTCTCACCGTCGGCCTGCGCTCCCTTCCCGACTGGTCCGGCAGTCCGGCGGACCTGCGCATCCATGTGCACGGTGAGCAGTTCTGGTGGCGGGTAGCCTATGAACGCGGTGATGAACGGATCGTATCCGCGAATGAAATCCATCTTCCCGCTGGGGAACCGGTCGAGTTCGTTCTCACCACCGCCGATGTCATCCATTCCTTCTGGATGCCGGCGATCGGCGGCAAGATGGACATGATGCCGGGCCGGGTGAACCGCCTGATCCTGACCCCCACAACGCCTGGCATCTATCGCGGTGCCTGTGCCGAGTTCTGCGGCCCGTCGCACGCCCTGATGGCCTTCGCGATCGTCGTCCACCCGCCCGGGGAGTTCGATGACTGGCTTGTCGCCGAGACAAGCCCTGCCTCGAACAGCGCAGAAACCGAGGGACGTCGCCTGTTCCTCGCGAACGGCTGTGCTGCCTGCCACCGCATCGGTGGCATCGTCGAGCTCGGGGAGGTTGGTCCGGATCTCACCCATGTCGGCAGCCGCCGTACACTCGCCGCCGGAACAGCACCGATGTCCCGCCAGGCGCTCACAGACTGGATCACCGATCCCCAGGCTCTGAAGCCCGGAGCCGGAATGCCGGCCTACACCATGCTCCCGGAGGAGGAGATCCTGGCGATCGCCGACTTTCTCCTGTCCCTCGAATGACCAGTGTCTCGCGCGACGGGCATGGTCCGGATCCCCAGGACGATCCCGCGATCCGCCGCGCCCAGGAGGAGCGGCTGGCCCGGGTCTGGGAGCAGCCGAAGGGCTGGCGCTACTGGACGGCCGTGAACAATTCCGAGGTCGGCCTCTGGTACATCGTCACGAGTTTCGCCTTCATGCTCTTCGCAGGCGTCCTCGGGCTCCTGATACGGGCCCAGCTTGCCCGACCGGATGGCGACCTGCTTTCGGCCGAACTCTACAACCAGGTCTTCACCCTCCACGGCACGGCGATGATGTTCCTCTTCGGGGTGCCGATCTTCGAGGCCGTGGCGATCCTGCTCCTCCCTGCCCTCCTCGGGGCGCGCGACCTTCCCTTCCCGCGGCTCTCCGCCTTCGGCTTCTGGTGCTTCCTGCTCGGGGGCCTGTTCGTCTGCGGTTCGATCTTCTTCGACGCCGCGCCGAACAGCGGCTGGTTCATGTATCCGCCGCTCTCCATCGACCAGGGCGGCATTGGCGCGGAGATCTGGCTCCTCGGCCTCTCCTTCATCGAGGTCGCTTCCATTGCCGCCGCGGTCGAGCTGATCGTCGGCGTCCTGAAATGCCGCCCGCCGGGGATGCATCTCAACCTGACGCCGCTCTACGGCTGGTATGTGCTGATCGTCGGCGGCATGATCGTCTTCGCTTTCCCCCCGCTCATCGCCGGCGATTTCCTTTTCGAGCTCGAGAAGGCGTTTGACTGGCCGTTCTTCGATGCCAGCCGCGGCGGCGACCCCCTGCTCTGGCAGCACCTGTTCTGGATCTTCGGCCATCCGGAGGTCTACATCATCTTCCTGCCCTCGATCGCGCTTCTCGCGATGATCGTGCCGACCTTCGCCCAGAGGCCGATCGCCGGCTATTCCTGGGTGGTGCTCTCCGCGATCGGGACCGGGTTCATCTCCTTCGGCCTCTGGGCGCATCACATGTACACGACGGGCATGCCGTCGATCTCGCTCGGCTTCTTCTCGGCCGCGTCCGAAGCCGTGGTCATCCCGACCGGCATCCAGATCTTCGTCTTCATCGCCACGCTGATGATGGGGCGCGTCATCCGGTCGGTGCCGATGCTGTTCGCGCTCGGGGCGCTGATGATCTTCGTCGCGGGCGGGCTCACCGGCGTGATGATCGCCGTCGCCCCTTTCGACTTCCAGGGGCACGACAGCTATTTCATCGTCGCCCATCTCCACTATACGCTCTTCGGTGGCATGGTCTTCCCGCTGATGGCGGGATTCTACTACTACTTCCCCCTCGCCTTCGGGAAACTGCTCTCGCGCCGGCTCGGGATCATTGCCTTCTGGCTCCTCTTCGTCGGCTTCAACGTCACCTTCCTGCCGATGCATCTCACCGGGCTCCTCGGCATGCCGCGCCGGGTCTTCACCTATCCGCAGAATCTCGGTTGGGAGATTCCGAACCTCGTCTCCAGCCTCGGCGCGATCGTCATTGCCGCAGGTTTCGCGACCGTCATCCTCGATGTCATCCGTACGCTGCGCAATCCCGCGACCGCGCCACGCAACCCCTGGAACGCCGGTACCGTCGAGTGGATGCTCGAGATGCCGCCGAAACCGTGGGGCGCCCGTACCATCCCGCATATCGAGAGCCGTTACCCGATCTGGGACGCCCCGGACTTCCTTGCCAGATACGACGCCGGCCGCTTCTACCTCCCCGACGCAGAGGAGGGGAAACGCGAAACCATCGTCACCTCCGTCCTCGATGCCGATCCGGTCCAGTGCCTGCGCGTGCCCGGGCCGGGCCTGATGCCGATCGTCGCCGCCGTCGCGCTCGCGGCGATGTTCTTCCTCGCGACCTTCCACCTGTGGACCCTCACCGTCCTCGCCGGTTTCGTCGCGCTGGGAGCGATCCTCTGGTGGCTCTGGACCGGCACCGCGCTCCCGCCCGAGAAACCCGTGAAGGAAATCGGACTCGGCGAGCGGGTGCCGATCTACATGGCCGGGCCGCAATCTGTGGGCTGGTGGGCGATGTTCATCACGATGACCGCCGATCTTGTCGCCTATCTCAGCCTCGTCTTCAGCTATTTCTTCTTCTGGACGATCCACACCGACTTCCCGCCCGCGGATGCCGCCGGTCCCGGCTGGGCCGGTCCCCTCGCCGCGGGCCTGCTCTTCGTTCTTGCCTGGGGCCTGACGCTCGCGGCGCGCAAGCTCAATGACCGCGCCCATATCGGCGCTACCCGGGTCTGCCTCGGTGCGGGCATCCTCGCCGGTGCCGTCGGCATTGCTGCGCTGATCGCCGGGCCTGCGCTCACCGGGCTCGACGCCACGCATCATGCATATCCTGCGATCGTCTGGGCGCTCGTCGTCTGGATCGTTGCTCATGCCGGCATCGGCCTCGTGTCACAGGGATTCTGTCTCGCCGGGCACATCCGGGGCCGCCTCACGTCCGACCATGACGCCGATATCTGGAACACCACGCTCTACTGGCACTTCCTGCTGTTCACAGCGTTGGTGACAACCCTCGTGATCGGAGGCTTTCCGCTCGTCGCATGACCCATCGGCTTCGAGACGAATTCCGCCATGGACCCGGGGAGGGCACCCACCTCTGGAAGGTTCTGCTCGCCCCGACGATCTGGGCCCTGCATTTCCTCGTCGTCTATCCCGGGGTTCGCCGTCTATTGCGCCAAGGCCGGGCGCGATGCCGCACTCGACCCCGCGCGCGCCGCCGTGCTCGCCGCGTCCACCGTGGCTCTCGGCTTCCTCGTCTGGCTCTTTCTCGGCAGCTGGCGCCGCCGGCGGCCGAGCGTGACCGATGCCGATTTCAGCTTCGAGGGCAACACGCCGGAGGAACGCCACCGCTTCCTCACCCACATGTCCCTCGCCTCGAGCGCGCTTTCCATCGTCGCCGTGATCTACACGACCATCCCGATCCTCGTCCTGGAGACCTGCCGGTGAAGCGCAGCCTGCCCCTGCTGCTTGGCGCGCTGGTCCTCGGCGCTGCCTGGGCGGGTCCGCTCCCTGCCCTCGCCGGGAAGAGTTTCGCCGCGCACATGCTCATGCATATGGCAGTGGTCGCCGTTGCCTCCCCTCTCCTCGCGCTCGGGCTGCGCAGGCAGCTTCCGGGCCTCACGCCGACCGGGCCGATGCTTGCAAGCCTTCTCGACCTCGTCGTCGTCTGGGCCTGGCACATGCCGGTGCTGCACGAATGGGCGCGCGGCGGTGGCGGCGCGATGGCCCTCGAACAGGCGAGCTTCCTTGTTGTCGGGCTTCTGCTCTGGATTTCCGCCCTCGCGCCTCCGGCGGAGAACCCGGGCGGATCCGCCCTCGCCGGCTCGGCGGCGCTCTTCTTCACCTCGATGCACATGACGCTGCTTGGCGTGCTTCTTGCCTTGGCACCGCTGCCGCTCTTTCATGCCGGGCATGGAATGCCGCCGTTCGACCTCTCGCCCGCCACCGACCGCGAAATTGGGGGCATCCTCATGCTCGGCATCGGCGGCACGGTCTACCTGGTCGGCGGCCTCGTCCTCGTCGCCGGAATCCTTCGGCTACCGGATCGGCGGCGATGACGATCCGGCTCCGCCATCTCGTCCATGTCCTCGCCGCCCTCGTCGTGACCTGCGCCGCGGTATTCTGGAGCGGGATCATCAGCATCTCGGCAAGTTCCGGCCATTGGACGATTACCGACCTCATCCTCCACACGGCGATGCGCCGCTCGGTCATCTTCCACGCCCGCAACGTCACGGTACCACCGGATCTGGAACATCCCGGCCTTGTCCGCCGCGGCGCAGCCCATTTCGAGTCAGGCTGTGCCCCATGCCACGGCAGCCCGGTACGTCCCCGGAGCACCGTCCCGCAAGAGATGACACCTCCGCCACCGCCGCTCGCGCCCGTGATCGGTCAATGGGAGCCCCAGCATCTCTTCTGGATCGTCAAACACGGCGTGAAGTTCACCGGAATGCCCGCTTGGCCTGCCCTTTCCCGCGACGACGAGGTCTGGGCGATCACCGCCTTCCTGCTCGCCATGCCGGAAATGGATGGGGCAACCTACACGGCTCTCGCTTACGGGGCGGCAGAACCACCGGCGAGGGGAGCCGGCGGGCTGTCGCTCGTCACCCGCCCACCGCTCGAGAACTGCGTGCGCTGCCACGATCATGAGGGCAAAGGCGATCCGAACGGCGCTTTTCCACGCCTCGATATCCAGACCGAGATCTATCTTCGCAAGGCGCTTGAAGCCTATCATCGTGGTCAGCGGGCAAGCGGGATAATGGAAAGCATGGTTGCTCCCCTTACCGAGGCAGAGACCACTGCCCTGGCCGCTCATTACGCACGCAAGGCACCTGACGCGCCCGCCCCCGTCGATCCCGCCTCGCTACCTCCGGATATCCTCAGGCGCGGCAAGGAAATCGCGCAAATCGGTATTCCCGAGCGGAACGTCGCTTCCTGCCTTGGCTGCCATGGCCCCAAGACCGGTCGCCCCGAGTTCCCGCAGATCCACGGCCAGTATCGCGAGTATATTGAAATACAGCTCAATCTTTTCGTAAGCGGCACCCGAAGCAGCGGGGCAGACTTTGAGCACCTCATGTCGATGGCTACTCACGCACTGGACCCTGCCGACATTGAAGCAGTCGCCGCATGGTTTGCTTCCCGCCCCCCTTCTGCCGACAACTAAGGCATCAGCTTGTGCCATCTCATTCATCTGTCTTTTTCAGACAAATCGTCAGTCAACTGACACACGCTCAGCTTCAGACTTTACGTATTCGGATTACCTGGCTGCAGCGTGGCCCCTCTGGGAGTCAAATACCCATCACATACTGCTCACAACCTTATCGCAACAGCTTATTCACATAAACATTGTATTGGATTTATACTATACAAATTAGAAATACCGTAGTAGCGCAGAATAACCAGTCATTCATGTGCCATGGCTGCTACACAGCGCACCTTCTTCAGGATCAGGTTGCACATGACCTAGTTTGCGCCGTGACGGCACCATCGCGACGAGTGCCAGACCCACAAGAATCAAGCTTGCGCCGACGAGTCTGGTTAGCGTGACAACTTCCCCCACAATGAAAGTTGCGAGCAACCATGCTGTAACCGGCTCAACCAGCACGAGCGTGACTGCCGTCGAGGCGGCAATCCGACCAAGGCCCCAAGTATAAAGTGCATAAGCGATAGCCGTCGTGCCGATGCCCAAGAACAGGATACCGATCCAGGGCTCTATGCCCGATAGCCAGACGGGAGGGATGATGACAAGGACTGGAAGGGTCAGAAGCGCGCCCGCGCCGATCGTCGCTGCGGCGGCCGTGGCGGATGGCACAGCTTCACCCACCCGGACGGTGGCAAGGGAATAGACTGCATAACTGGCGCCTGCGAGCATCGCCGATATCCCGCCTGCCATCGTTCCATCCTCGTCTGCCCCTGCGAGACCTAAAACAGCTACGCCCGCAATCGAAACTGCTTGGCCGGCGACGCGAAGGCCGCTCGGAAGCCCCTTCCCGGCGACGACCTCGAAACCTGTGGTCCAGACCGGCGCGCTGCCGATGGCAATAGCTGTCCCCACGCCGACGCCGGCTTCGAGCACCGCGCGAAAGAAGAGCATGTTGAATGCTGCAATCGCGGTTCCGGCCACGGCAACAATACGCCAGGGGACCCGAGCAAATGCTCGCCTGCTCTCGGGGCGGGAGAGAGCGAGCAGCCACAGCACCGTGGCACCGATCAGGAGCCGCAGCGCACCGACAGCCAGCGGATTGCTCTCCGGCGGGAGTAGTGTCTGGACCGTTCCCGTGGTCCCCCACAAGATTGCCGCCACGATGACGGCGGCAATACCCGCAAGTCTGAACGCCATTAGAAAATCCTGGGGCTGGGCAGCAGCTCAGCCCTTACCGGCACCTCTTTGTCCATTGCACCTATCCCAGTAAGGACATCCGGCCTTGAAGGCCACTTTGGCGGCCACGCAGGCCGGGAACCAACAGCTCGACCCGAAAAAGTGACACTGCCGGTGATCACGACGCTCCTAGGTATGCAGCGGTGTTTCAAATAATGATGGATCATACCGCAAACTGTCAGATGATGTCGCAAAGGTTGTGCCCAGCCAGCCACTCCTGACCTCGTCGATGGATAGGCGAGAATTGCGTCAACAGGCGACAAACGATGACTTGCCGCAAGTTCATCACTCTTCAAACGGCAATCCTCTCATCCTCCGCGAAACAAGGGCGGAAACAGGGGGCACAGCCCGGGACGGCGAATCGTGCAGCGGTGGGAGGTTACTCCTGACATGAGGCTGCTTCCTGCCTGACCCATCAGGCGGCAGCAGACC
>JAJUJF010000058.1 GCA_029265455.1 Paracoccaceae bacterium
CGAACATCTCGCGGATTACACGCAGGCGGTCACCGAGATCTTCGCCCGTCACGGCACCCGCGGCACCTGGTATGCGCATGCTTCGGTCGGCTGCCTGCATGTGCGGCCGATCCTCGACATGAAGACCGCGGACGGAGTGCGGGCGATGCGCGCGATCGCCGAGGAGACCTTCGACTTCGTCCGGAAGTTCGAGGGGTCGCATTCCGGCGAACATGGCGACGGCATTTCCCGCTCGGAGTTCCACGAGGCGATGTTCGGTCCGCGGCTCGTCCGCGCCTTCGAGGGAGTGAAGGACGCGTTCGACCCGGAGAATCTCCTCAACCCCGGCAAGATCGTGCGGCCGCTCGCGATGGACGACCGCAGCCTGATGCGCTTTCCCGAAGGCTACGCGACCCCAGAGCCCGGACGTCCGGCGCTCGACTGGTCGGCCTGGGGCGGCTTCGGCGGCGCGGTCGAGATGTGCAACAACAACGGCACCTGCCGGAAGCTCGCGGGCGGGGCGATGTGCCCCTCGTACCGCGCCACCCGCGACGAGCGGCATTCGACGCGGGGACGGGCGAACACGTTGCGCCTCGCGATCTCCGGGCAGCTCGGGCCGGAGGCCTTCACTGGCGACGAGGTGAAGGAGACGCTCGATCTCTGCGTCTCCTGCAAGGCCTGCCGGCGGGAATGCCCGACCGGTGTCGACATGGCGCGGATGAAGATCGAGTTCCTGCATCATTACCATGCGCGCCACGGAATTCCCCTCCGGGAGAAGCTGGTTGCGCATCTGCCGCGCTATGCGCCCTTCGCCGCGAAGGCGCGAGGCCTCGTGAATCTTCGTGACCGCCTGCCCGGTCTTGCCGCCCTCTCCGAACGGCTGCTCGGCTTCTCCGCTCGGCGGACGCTGCCGGTCTGGCGGCGGCCATGGGACGAACCGGCCGCCACGGGCGTGGGGGCGGTGGCGGGCGATGGCCGCGACCTCGTCCTCTTCGGGGACACGTTCAACCGGTATTTCGAGCCGGAGAATCTCGAGGCCGCCGGGGCAGTACTCGACTGGGCGGGGTACCGGCTGCATGCGCCCGAGCGGAAGGGGCGGCCGCTCTGCTGCGGGCGGACCTATCTCGCGGCGGGGATGGTGGAGGAGGCCCGGGCCGAGGCACGGCGCACGCTCGAGGCGCTTCTCCCCTATGTCGAGCGCGGGGCGCGGGTGGTGGGGCTCGAACCTTCCTGCCTGCTCACCATGCGCGACGAATTCGCGGCACTCATGCCGGGCGAGGCCACGGCGCGGCTTGCCGGGGCGGCGGTCATGGTGGAGGAGGCGATGGCCGCCGATCTCGACCGGCTGCCGCAATTCCCGGATGCGGGCGGCAGGGTCGCGCATCTCCACGGCCACTGCCACCAGAAGGCGTTCGGCGCGATGGGCGCGGTCGAGAGCGTGCTCCGCGCCGTTCCCGGTCTCGACCTGCGGCCCGTGGAATCGAGCTGCTGCGGCATGGCCGGTGCCTTCGGCTACCGGGCGGAGACGATCGACGTCTCGCTGGCGATGGGCGAGCTTTCGCTGCTGCCGGCGGTACGGGCGGCGGGGCGGGAGGATTTCATCGTTGCCGATGGTACTTCCTGTCGCCATCAGATCAGCGACGGCGCCGGCCGCGCCGCGCGCCATGTCGTGCATGTGCTTGCGGAGATCATCGGAGTCGCCGACGATGACGGCGGTCCGCACCGACCGGGGGATGCAGGATGAACACCATGACACCGAAGCCGCTGGGCATCCGCCGGCGCTACCTCCATGACGAAGCGGCAGACCGGCTGCGCGAGCTGATCCTCAGCGGCCAGCTCGCCCCGAATGACCGCATCCACGAGATCGAGCTGGCGGAAGCCTTCGGCATCTCGCGCACGCCCATGCGCGAGGCCATCAAGATCCTCGCCGCCGAGGGGCTGCTCGAGACGCTCCCCAACCACGGCGCCCGGGTGGCGCAGATCACACAGACCGAGATCGAGGAGATGATCGAGGTCATCGCCGGTCTCGAGGCGACGGCGGGCGAGCTTGCCTGCCGGCACATCACCGAGGACGAGGTTGCCGCGATCGAGCGTGACCATGCGGCGATGCTCGAGGCGTGGGAGCGGGGCGACGAGACGGGGTATTTCACCCGCAACCGCGCCATCCACGACGCGATCATGGCGGCGGCGCGCAACGGCACGCTCCGGTCCATCTACCAGTCGATCTCCGGCCGCATCCAGCGCGCCCGCTATTCCGCGCACAAGACCGAGGAGCAGTGGCGCTGCGCGGTGGAGGAGCATGTGCGGATGATCGAGCTGCTGCGCGAGCGCGACGGCGTCGGCCTCGGCGCACTCCTGCGCGAGCATATCCGCGGCAAGGCGGAGGTGATCGCGGCGGCCCATGGCCTCGTCGCCGCCGCGCCGGCGAAAGCGGCCGGAAGCTGACGCCCGGATGTCCGGAACGTTCGTGCAAGGTACGACATGACCATGACGCTCGCCCTTGCCCGGGCCCTGATCGACGGCTGTTTCGCGGAAGCGGCGGCGCGGGGCATGAAGCCGATCACGGTGGCGGTGATCGACGCCGGCGGACATCTCGTCGCCCTGGCCCGGCAGGACGGCGCGAGCAATCTCCGGGCCGAGATCGCGCAGGGCAAGGCGAAGGGCGCGGTGGCGATGGGCCTAGGCTCGCGCGCGCTGCATGCCCGGGCGGAGAAGCAGCCGTATTTCCTGCAGGCGATGAATGCGCTCAACCACGGCGCGCTCGTGCCGGTGCCGGGCGGGGTGCTGATCCGACAGGGCGACGCCGTGATCGGCGCAGTCGGCATCACCGGCGACAGTTCCGACAATGACGAGGCATGTGCCGTCGCCGCGATCGAGGCGGAGGGACTGGTGGCCGATCCGGGCTGACCATGCGACCGGGGCAGGGCCCTCGATCAGGCCCGGGGCCGCCCGGCTCGACATGCTGCCGGCCCGCCGGTAGGCTTTCGCAGTCAGGAACCTGACGGAGCCTCGCGGCGGGCGGATGTCCGTTTCCTGCGCCGGAGAACGCCCGCAGCAATTCCGGGAGAGGGAGGCCCTGATGCGGCCCGGGCCGCGCAATCTGATCACTGATGTCGAGGGTATCAGCGTCGGCCAGGCGGATGACCCGGCGCTTCGCTCGGGCGTCACCGTCGTCACCTCGGACGCGCCCTTCGCCGCCGCCGTCCATGTCATGGGCGGCGCGCCGGGGACGCGGGAGACCGATCTCCTCGCGCCGCATCGCCTTGTCGAGGGGGTGGATGCGCTCGTCCTTTCGGGCGGGTCGGCCTTCGGCCTCGATGCGGCCTCGGGGGTGATGGAGGGGCTGCGCGCCCAGGGCCGTGGTTTCCGCCTCGGTCCGGCAATCGTCCCCATCGTCCCGGCGGCGATCCTCTTCGATCTCCTCAATGGCGGCGACAAGGACTGGTGCGGGAATCCCTATCCCTCCCTCGGCCGGGCGGCACTGGCGGCGGCGGGTGCGGATTTCGCTCTCGGGCGGGCGGGCGCTGGCGCGGGCGCGATGACGGCGACGCTGATGGGCGGAATCGGCTCGGCCTCGTACCGGCTGCCGGATGGCACCAGTGTCGGCGCGATTGCCGCCGTGAACGCATATGGCAGCGCCGTTCTGCCGGGCGGGCGCGCCTTCTGGGCGGGGATTTTCGAGGAAGGAGACGAGTTCGGGGGACTCGGGCCGCCGGCGATGCGCCATGACGCGACCCGGCCGCTGCCGGCGAAGCCGCGCGCGGCAGAGGCGGGTGCCAATACCACGATCGCCGTGGTGGCGACGGATGCGAAACTCGACAAGGCAGGCGTGCTGCGGCTTGCCGAGGCGGCGCAGGACGGGATCGCCCGCGCGCTGGTCCCGGCCCATACGGTTTTCGACGGCGATCTGGTGTTCGGGGCGGCGACCGGGCGGCGGCCGGAGCCCTCGCCGGAGGCGCGAGTGCTGATCGGGCATGCGGCGGCACTCTGCCTGGCACGGGCGATCGCGCGGGGCGTCTTCATGGCCCGGCCACGGGACGGCGACCCGCTTCCCTGCTGGTCAGACCTCCCCGGCTGACGGGGTCGCCTCGGTGCGTGGCTGCGCCGAATCGGGCCCTTCCAGCTGCGGGGGCTCCGGGGCCGGTACGGCAGGTTCGTGCCGCGCGAGTGCCCGGCGCAGATGCTCGCGAAGGCGCGGATCCGGATCTTCGCTCAGGCGGACGACCTTCCGGCCGCGGTAGGCACCAAGCTGGGCACGGGCAAGTGTCGCCTCGCGGGTTCCCGTCTGCGCGATCGTGATCTCGACCGCGCGCGGAGCGTCAGGATCGATCTCGATCACCGTTCCGACCGCGAGCCGGCCGATCGCGCCGAGTGTCATCTTCTCGCGATGGATCACCGCACGGAGCGCGACCGGCGCCGTTGCCGCCGCCCGTCGCATCGCCGTCCGCCAGAGATCGTTCGGCCGCTCGCGGGCATCCGCGGCGCCCTGCCGGACGATGGCCGCGCGGATGACGTCAAGCATTGACAGCGGCACCACGAGGTCGAGCCGCCCCCGGCGGTCACCATCGCCGATGGTGAGGTCGAGCCGCACCTTGAGCGCATCGACATAGTCGGGCGCGATGCGGACCTGGGCCGTGCCCTGGCGCTGCCCGGTGAGCGAGAACGCCTGCGGGACCGGCCGTCCGAGCACCCCGGCGAGGGCGGCGCCGAAGGCCGCGACCAGGGCGGCGAGAAGCGGCCGGCACAGCGCCATGTCCACGGCCGTGAACGAGCGCACCACCGGCGCACCCGGGTCGGCGGGATCGCCGCCCATGACGAGGTCGGTGAGATGCCAGGCGAGGACCGCGTCCATCGCCACCAGCGCCTGCGAGTCGGCTTCCTCGAGGCCGACGATGCCGATCATCGCCGGCGTGCCGATCTCGGCCATCGCCTCCCCGAGGCGGACGACCCGGCACTCGTGGACGAAGGCATCCGGCGCGCACTTGATGAAGGGGCGCAGCCGATCCTCCACCTGCCGGGCAAAGGCCTCGCCCACAACATCGGTATCGGGGAGCGGCGAGCGCGCGACCCCGCTCCGGCGCATCCTCGTGATCAGAACGTTGCCGCCAACGCGCATCTTCACCTCCGCCTTCGCGCGCAACCTGACCTGTCGGCGTTAGCGAATGCTGAACGGCCGGGCGGCATTTTTCGAAAGTTCGAAACATCAAGTCCGGCCGCGGTAACCATGCGGCAACGGATCGGGCCCAGTCTGGCGCCAACCTGATGGAGCGGCCATGGCCGAGGAACCGAGACCGATCATAATCAAGCGGGTGAAGCGCATCGAGGCGGCGCATGCCGGCGGCGCGTGGAAGGTCGCCTATGCCGATTTCGTGACGGCGATGATGGCGTTCTTCCTGCTCATGTGGCTCCTGGGCAGCACGACCGAGGAGCAGCGGCAGGGGCTTGCCGAGTATTTCGCGCCTTCGGTCGGTCTGCCCACCACCACGACCACCGGCGGCGATGGCGTCTTCGGCGGCAGCAGCATCTTCTCGACCGACCGTCTCATCCACGAGGGTATCGTGCCACCCCATCCGGCTGCCGGTGAATACGAGGGCACCGAGGACGGGTTTGCCGATATCGAGGACATGCTTCTCGGGGGATCGGGCGATGCGGTCGAGGCCGATCCCCTGCTGCGGCATATCCGCACGCGCGTCACCGACGAGGGGCTGATCATCGAGATCTTCGATATCGAGGATTCGCCGCTCTTCGATGGCGAGAGCATCCGCCCGAACCTGGTCCTGAACCGGCTGGTCGCGCTCATCGGCCGGGTTCTCGGCCATACGACGAATGCGGTGGCGGTGACGGGCCATGTGGGTTCCGTTTCCGGCGAGACGGACGCCTGGCAGCTCAGCTCCGGGCGCAGCCATTTCGTGCGGGAGGGGCTGGTGGAAGCGGGTCTCGCGCCCGAGCGGATCGCCCGCGTCACCGGCAAGGCAGATCGCGATCCCGTCATGGCGGAGCCCAGCCATCCGCGCAACCGGCGGATCGAGATCACCCTTCTGCGCCGCTTCCCGGCCATGGACGAGCCTCACATTCAATCCCGATCCCGGCCCCACGCGGGTGGCGGCCATCCGGACATCTCCCGAGCAGAGGACGACAGATGAGCATTTCGGCTTCGATGAACGCAGGCATCTCCGGCCTGACCGCGAATTCCAACAAGCTCGCGACCATTTCGGACAATATCGCGAACTCCCATACCGCCGGCTACAAGCGCGCCGATGTCGATTTCGCCGCGATTGCCCTTGCGCAGAGTCAGCGGAGCTACACGGCGGGCGGCGTACGGACGACGACGCTCCGGGACATCGAGGCGAAGGGCGGGTTCCTCGGCACCAACAATGCCACCGATCTGGCCATTGCCGGCCGGGGCATGCTGCCGGTGACATCCTATACCTCGGTCGCGGGCGGGGGCGAGCTTCCGCTGATGCTGGCGCCGACGGGCGGCTTCCAGCTCGACGCGAACGGCGTCCTGCGCACCGCCTCGGGTCTGGTGCTGATGGGCTGGCCGGCTGACGCGAACGGCAACGTGGGCGAGATGCCGCGCCAGTCGTCGGCCTCGCTCGCGCCGGTGGTGATCGACCGCTCCGCCGTCGCCGCGGCCGCGACGGGCACCATCACGCTGAACGCGAATCTGCCGGCGGTCGCCACCCGGCCCGGCGCCGATCCCGCGGCGCGGTTCCCGCTGATGGTCGAGTATTTCGACACGCTCGGGGCGCCGCAGTCGATGGGTTTCGATTTCGCACCCGCGCTCGACGGGGCGGGCGAGGTCCAGCCGAACCAGTGGACGCTGACCATCACCGACCATGCCGACGGGACGGAAATCGGCGTCTACGCGATCACCTTCAGCAATGACGGCCCGGACGCAGGCAAGATCGATTCGGTCGTTCCGGCCGCCGGCAGTGCCGGTTATGACCCGGTGACCGGCGAGATCACGATGACCCTCGCCGGCAACCAGGAGGTCACGGTCCGGCTCGGTGCCGCCGGCGGAGCCGAGCCGCAGTTCCTCAGCCAGCTCGCCTCCGTCTACTCGCCCGTCGGCGTGGTGCGCGACGGAGCACCGGCCGGGACCTATACCGGCGTCTCGATCGACGAGAACGGCCATCTCGCCATCAACTATTCGAGCGGGTTCAGCCGGGTCGCCTACAAGATACCGGTCGCGGATGTGCCGAACATGAACGGCCTGCAGGCGGTGGACGGGCAGGCGTTCCGGGTGACGCGGGAGTCGGGGGACTTCTACCTCTGGGATGCGGGCACCGGGCCGGTCGGCGCGATGATGGGCTTTGCCATGGAGCAGTCGACCACCGACGTCGCGGCCGAGCTCACGCAGCTCATCCAGACCCAGCGCGCCTACTCGTCGAACGCCAAGATCATCCAGACCGTCGACGAGATGCTGCAGGAAACCACCAATCTCAAGCGCTGACCAGCGCGACTGACCGGGGAAAGACGCGATGAGTATCGGCGCCGCCTTCAATGCCGCAGGGAGTGGCCTCACCGCAAGCGCGCGGCTCGCGGAGACAATATCGGCCAATGTCGCCAATGCGCTGACCGAAGGTTATGCGCGACGCAGCGTCGGCCTTTCCTCCGTGCCGCTCGGCGGCCACGGCAGTGGCGTCCGCGTGCTCGGGACCGCACGGGCGGAGCAGGCGCAGATCACCGCCGAGCGGCGGATTATGGATGCCGAATCCGGCGCGGCGCGGGCAATTGCCGAGGCGCGCGAGCGGGTGCTTGCCGCCGTCGGCATGCCGGGCGAGGCCGGATCGCTCGCGGCACGGGTCACGGCCTTCGAGACGGCGCTCCTTGCCGCAGCGGCGTCGCCCAGCGCCTCGCTGAAGCTCGAACAGGCGGCGGAAGCCGCCAGGTCCCTCGTCGGTGCGATCAACGGCGCCGCCGAAGCGATGGCCGCGATCCGCACCGACGCCGAAGCGGAGATCGAGCGCCAGGTCGGGATCCTCAATTCGACGCTTCATGACATTGCCGCGCTCAACCGGAAGATCCGGATCGGCATGCAGCAGGGGCTGGAGACCGCATCCCTCGAGGACGAGCGCACGCGTGCTCTCGATCGGATCGCCGACATCGTGCCCCTGCGCACGGTCAGGCGCGAGGGCGGCGAGATCGCCATCTACACCGCCAACGGCGGGGTGCTGCTGGACGGGCGGGTATGGGAACTCGCCTTCGATCGTACGCTCCCTGTGATCACGCCGGAGATGACCGGGCCGCTTCCGCCGCTCGGCCAGGACCGGGGAAGCGCCAGCGGACCGGAAGCGGTTTCCGCAACCGGAGCCGGGCTGATGGCGGGGGGCTCGCTCGGCGCCCTCTTCGAGGTGAGGGACAGCATCGCGCCCGCGATGGCGGGTGACCTGGACGCCTTCGCGGACGATCTCGTCGCCCGGTTTGCGGGCCTCACCGAGTTCAACGGTGGCGAGGCCGGCCTCTTCACCGATCCGGGTGCCGGTGGTGCGGGCATCGCCGCACGGCTGGAACTCAATCCGCTCGTCGACCCGGCGCATGGGGGCGAGGCCCGCCGCCTTCGCGACGGGCTCGCGAGCGCCGCCCCGGGGCCGGTCGGCTTCGGCGGCCATCTGCAGGCGCTGGTCGACGCGATGACGGAGAGCCGCAATCCCGGCAACATGGTCTCGACCAGCGCGGCGGCGACCGCTGCCGGGCTTGCGGCCGAGATCGGCGCCTGGTTCGGGGCGCAGGCGGCGCAGGCAGAGGAGGCGCGAGCCTTCTTCGCCGGACAGAGCGCGATCCTCGGCGAGCGGGAGGCATCGCTCCTTGGCGTCGATACCGATGCGGAGCTCCAGTTCCTCATGCTGGTCGAGCAGTCCTATGCCGCGAATGCGCGCGTGCTCACGGTGATCGACTCCCTCCTGCGGCAGCTCCTGGAGATCTGAGGTCATGAAGGTTCACGGCTCCACCGAGCTTTCGCGCATGCTGGTGCTCCAGCGCCATTCGGCGAACACGCGCCTCGCCCTCGACCGCGCAGGCGAGGAGATGGCGACCGGGCTCAAGGCCGACCGACTCGGGGCCGCGGGTGGCGATCTCGGGCGCATCTACCGGCTGGAGCGGATGCTCGAGCGCAACGCGGTCCATCTCGACACCATCGGCATCACCGCGACCCGACTCGAGATGATGCAGCTCAGCCTCTCGCAGGCACGCGACAAGACCGGCGCCATCGCCGTCGACATGCTGACCGCGACCGGGCTCAGGGACAGCGTGAGCGCCCATATGCAGGCGGCGGCTTCGCGCCAGGCCTTTGTCGACATCGTGGGCGCACTGAATGCCGGGGTTGCCGGCGACAGCCTGTTTGCCGGTACCGCGACCGACCGGCCGCCCCTGCGCGCGGCGGAGGCGATCCTCGCCGAGATCACCACTCTTGTCGCCGGGCTTCCGGTCGGAGACGCCATCGCCGCCGTCGAGGCCTGGTTCGACGGACCGGGCGCGTTCACCGGGCCGCTCGATCCGCCCTCGCCGGTGGAACTTGGTGACGGTGTCCGCCTCGATTACGCGATCCGGGCAGACGATCCCGCGCTCACCGCGGCACTGAAGGGGCACGCGCTTGCCGCCCTTGTCGCTGAGGGAGGGGCGTTTGCGGAGGCGGATGCGGCCGAGCGGTTCATGATCCTCGAGACCGCCGGCCATGCCCTTCTCGCTGCCCGCGACGGGCTGCTCGCCCTCGAGGCGCGGACCGGCCAGGCGCAGGAAACCGTCGAGACGGCGCGGGCCCACCGGACGGCCGAGCGCGAAGCCTACGATCTTGCCCGGTCGCGGATGCTCGGAGCCGATCCCTATGAGTCGGCGACCGTCTTCGAGGCGATGAAATCGCAGCTCGAGAACATCTACACCGTGACCGCCCGTCTCGCGACACTGCGCTTCGCCAATTTCATGCGGTAGGGTCAGATGCTGCGCTCCCTTTTCGCAGTCGTGATCCTGATGGCCGGCGTGCTGGCGCCGGCTGCCCAGGCCTCGCCCGCCCGGCTCAAGGACCTTGTCGAGGTCGATGGCGTGCGGGGCAACGACCTGCTCGGCTACGGGCTGGTGGTCGGGCTCAACAACACCGGCGATTCCTTCCGCAACTCCCCCTTCACCGAGGACGCGGTCTTCAACCTTCTCGAGCGGCTCGGCTCCAATGTCACCGGCGAGCAGATCCGGGCGAGGAACGTGGCGGCGGTACTCGTCACCGCCACCCTGCCGCCCTTTGCCCGTGCCGGCAGCCAGATCGACGTGACGGTCTCGGCGATCGGCGACGCACGCTCGCTGATGGGAGGCACGCTGGTGATGACGCCGCTGAACGCGGCCGATGGCCAGGTCTATGCCGTCGCCCAGGGCGGGATCATCGCCGGCGGCATCGTTGCAGAGGGGGTGGCCGCTTCGGTGACGCAGGGCGTGCCCACCTCCGGGACCATTCCGGCCGGCGCGCGGGTCGAGCGGGAGGTGGCCTTTTCCTTTGCCGACATGGAGGATCTGCGGCTTGCGCTCAGGAACCCGGACTTCACCACGGCGTCACGCATCGAGGCGGCGATAAACGCGGCGATCGGCAGCGGAGTGGCGCGGATGCTTGACTCGGGCACGGTGAGTCTCGATCTCAGGCCGGTGAACGGCACGCCGGCCGCGGTGATGGCGGCGATCGAGAATATCGAGGTGCAGACCTCCTCCCGCGCGCGGGTCGTGGTCGATCAGCGCTCGGGGACGATCATCCTCGGCGAGGACGTGCGGATTTCCCGTGTCGCGGTCAGCCAGGGCAATCTCACGCTGCGGGTCGAGGAGACGCCGCTCGTCGTCCAGCCGAATCCGTTCGCCCGCGGCGATACCGTCGTCATCCCCCGCACCGAAGCCGCGATCGAGGAGGAGCCGGGGACCGGTCTTGCCCTTGTCGAGACCTCGGTCTCGCTCCCCGAAGTGGTTGCGGGGCTCAACGCGCTCGGGGTATCGACCAACGACATGATCGATATCCTGAAGGCGATAAAGGCTGCCGGCGCGCTGCATGCGGAGTTCATCGTCCAGTAGCGCATCAGCCGGTTGGGGTGGGAGGCGGCTCCGGTCCAGGCCGGGGCCGCCTCTTTTGCTGAAGGTGCCTGCGGATTGCGAGTGGCTTGTTCCGCAATTACCTTCCGCCCGGCCGGTATGTCTTGAAAGGAATATTCATGTGAGTATATACAGGCCCTACGAGGGCCGCCCCGTCCTCGTGCCGGCGGAGGAGGAGGAAGAGGTGGTGGCCTCGATCCGGGCGCTCTCGGCCGATTGCCGGGAGAACGTGCTGATGCTGGAGATGGAGCTCAGGCGGCACGATCCGGAACCGTCGGCGCGGTGCGGCGTGATCGGCGGCGACGTCGAGGTCTACGCGATGCCTGTGCCTGCCTGTCGCGAGGCGCGGCTCGCGGTGTCGGTCGCCTTCGGCGAGGCGACGCCGCCGCCTGCCCGGATCCACGGCGCGGTACCGGTGCGCGGGGCCTGCCGGCACGCGCAGCGGCTGGTGGCGCGGCATCTCCGGCGCGAGGGGGCGTCTTGGGAGCCGGCGGAGTGACGTGAGGGAAAGGGAAGGAAGGATGACGGCGAAGACGAAAACGGCGAAGGGCCGGAGCCTCGGGGAGATTCTCCTCGACGCCGATCCGGAGCTGCGCGCGTCCTTCGAGGCGAATACCGAGAAGCGCGACCTCGCGCTTGCACTGCGCTCGCTCCGGCGCTGGGCCGGCCTCACGCAGGCGGAAGTGGCGGAGCGTTCCGGCCTGAGCCAGTCGCACATCTCGAAGATCGAGGCGGCGACCGGCCCGATGCCGACCACGGAGACGCTGCACCGCTACGCGGCGGCCTGCGACGCCAAGGTGCAGATCGGTTTCCTCGCGCGGCGGACCGGCAAGGGTGGAGGCATCCCCAAGGGCGAGACGATCGCGGCCGCGGTGGTGTGAGCCCGGAACGCATCGCCTTCCTCCAGAATCTCGCCGCGGTGATCGGCGTGCTGATCCTCGCCGTGCCGGCGTTCTCGCTCGACCTGCGCAAGAAGGCGCTGTTCCGCATCGACCGCATCATCGAGCGCCGGCGGGAGATGGGCGACGCGAGCGCGCTCGACGCGGTGGCGCAGGAGCTGCGCGACGACCGGGCGGCGCGGGTGACGAACTGGCGGCGGATCGACCGGATCTGCCTCTATGTCGGCTATCATTTCGTCCTCGGCGCCGCGATTTCCCGGCTCATCTGGTAGGAGGCGCAGACCTCAGCCGCCCGCGCCAAGTCCGAGGCGCATCGCTCCCCGCCGCAGCGGCCCGAGGCCGTGGAGGAGGCGCAGTCCCGCGCGGCGAAGGTCCCGCAGGCGCGGCGCTTCCGCCATCGCGGCACGGTTCAGCGCATCGATGCCCGCGACCCGCAGCAGGATGTCGCGGTGGCGCATGCGGTGGTAGCGGGAAAGAAGCGCCGGCTCTCCGAAGTCGCGCCCCGCATCGCGCGCCTCCCGTGCGAGATCGACGAGGGTGGCGATGTCGCGCAGGCTCATGTTGAGACCTTGGGCGCCGATCGGCGGCACCACGTGCGCGGCCTCCGCCACCAGCGCCGTCCGCGGCCCGTCGAGGCGGTCGGCCACCTGGCTGATGATCGGCCAGACCCGCCGTTCCGAGGCAAGGGCAAGCCTGCCGAGCACGCCGCAGGCCCGCGCGTTCAGTGCCGCGTCGAACTCGGGCGCCTCCATCGCCGCCAGCGTCAGCGCCTTCCGCCCGGTCTCCATCCAGATCACCGCCGCCTGATGCAGGCCGTCACGGTCGGGAAGCGGCACCAGCGTAAAGGGGCCGCCCGTGCGGTGGATCTCGGTCGAGATACCCTCGTGCGGCTGCTCGGCCGTCACCGTGAAGGCAAGCGCCTTCTGCCCGTAGCCCCAGCGGCGGGCCGGAATTCCCAGCGCCTCGCGCACCGTCGAATCGCGCCCGTCCGCCGCGAGGAGGAGATGCGCCGTGACCCGCGCTCCGTCCGACAACCGGGCCAGGATGCCGTTCCAGCGCGGTGTCACCGCCTCCACCCGCATCGGCGCGAGCAGACGCGCGTTCGGCAGACTCTCGAGCGCGGCGACCATCTCGCGCCGGATGAGCCAGTTCGGGAGATTGTAGCCGAACAGCTCCATGCCGATTTCCGCCGCATCGAAATCCGCCACCGTGCGCAGCGTCCCCGTTTCCCCGGCATCGGCAAGACGCATCACCCGCAGCGGTGCGGCATGGGGCGCGAGGCGCTGCCAGAGCCCGGCACGCTCGAGATAGGCGATGGACGGACCGAGGAAGGCAGTGCTGCGCAGATCGGATCCCGCTGCCTCGGCCGTGGTCACCGGCGGCACCGGATCCACGCAGAGGACGGAAAAGCCGGCGGCGGCAAGACCCGCTGCGGCGCTCAGTCCGGCGACTCCGCCACCGGCAACGAGAATGTCGACATATTCGCGCTCCATGAAGGGTTTCTAGGCCGCCGTGGCAGGGACGGGAAGGGGAAGTTGCGCCACTGTTTGTGATCACATAATTTCAGGCAGTGATCACAAACCGGATTCCTGTTGCAATTGCGCGGCAAACGGAGATGATTGCCGGTGTCGCGGGGGTCGAGCAACCGCAGCCGGCTCCGGTCCACAGCGCCGGGAGAGGAACGCCATGGCCGACGTCAATCGCGGGAAACGCCCGCTATCGCCCTTCATGATCGGACCTCATTACCGCCCGCAGATCACATCGGTGATGTCGATCGCGAACCGCATCACGGGCGTCTTCATGACGCTCGGCGCGGTCATGATCGTCTGGTGGTTCGCCGCGGCCGCCACGGGGCCGGAAAGCTTCGCGCGGGCCGACGGTTTCCTCACCCACTGGTTCATCGTCATCTTCATCTGGCTGCCGCTGCTGCTTTCCTTCTGGTACCATTTCGTCAACGGCATGCGGCACCTGATGTGGGACACCGGCTACGGGATGACGCTGCCGGACGTCTACACCTCGGGCTACATCACCCTCGCCGCCACGGCGCTCCTTTCCCTCTTCACCCTCGTCTTCGCCTTGTTCTGAGGAGGGCGGCATGAGCCAGCAGAATACCGATTTCCGCACACCCCGGGCCCGCGCGGCCGGGCTTGGCAGCGCCAAGGACGGAGTCCACCACTGGTGGAACCAGCGGGTGACCGCCATCGCGCTGATCCCGCTCGGGATCCTCTTCGTCTTTCCCTTCGTCAATGCACTGGGTCAGCCCCATGCCGAGGTGATCGAGATCTACCAGAGCCCGTGGAATGCGATCGTCGCGGTCCTCTTCCTCGGCGTCACCGCACTGCATCTCCAGCAGGGACTGCAGGTGGTGATCGAGGATTACGTGCATTCGAAACCGCTGCTCACTGCGGCGCTCCTCGTGAACATCGGCTTCTGCTGGGTGCTGGGCCTCGTCGGCGTCTTCGCGGTGCTCAGGATCGCGCTCGCCGGCTGACCGGAGACAATCAATGGCCGCTTACACCTTCACCGATCATACCTACGACGTCGTGGTCGTCGGCGCCGGCGGCGCGGGGCTCAGGGCCACCCTCGGCATGGCCGAGCAGGGGTTGAGGACCGCCTGCGTCACCAAGCTCTTCCCGACCCGCTCGCATACGGTGGCGGCCCAGGGCGGGATTGCCGCATCCCTCGGCAACATGGGCCCCGACCACTGGCAGTGGCATCTCTATGACACCGTCAAGGGTTCCGACTGGCTCGGCGACATGGACGCGATGGAATATCTCGCGCGGGAAGCGCCGAAGGCGGTCTACGAGCTCGAACATTACGGGGTGCCCTTCAGCCGCACCGAGGACGGGCGGATCTACCAGCGCCCCTTCGGCGGCCATACCACCGAATTCGGCGAGGGCCCCCCGGTCCAGCGCACCTGCGCCGCTGCCGACCGCACCGGCCATGCCATCCTCCACACGCTCTACGGCCAGTCGGTGAAGCACAACGCCGAGTTCTTCATCGAGTTCTTCGCCATCGACCTCATCATGACGGAGGACGGCGTCTGCCAGGGCGTTGTCGCCTGGGACATCACCGAGGGCACGCTGCACCGTTTCAACGCCAAGATGGTGGTGCTCGCCACGGGAGGCTACGGCCGCGCCTATTTCTCCGCGACCTCCGCCCACAGCTGCACCGGGGACGGCGGCGGCATGGTCGCGCGCCAGGGGCTGCCGCTGCAGGACATGGAGTTCGTGCAGTTCCATCCCACCGGGATCTACGGCGCCGGTTGCCTGATCACCGAAGGCGCGCGGGGCGAGGGCGGCTATCTCACCAATTCCGAGGGCGAGCGGTTCATGGAACGCTATGCCCCCACGTACAAGGACCTCGCCTCCCGCGACGTGGTCTCGCGCTGCATGACCATCGAGATCCGCGAGGGCAGGGGCGTCGGCCCGAACAAGGACCACATCCACCTTCATCTCAACCACCTGCCGCCGGAGGCGCTCAAGGAACGGCTGCCGGGCATTTCCGAAAGCGCGAAGATCTTCGCCGGCGTCGACGTGACCAGGGAGCCGATCCCGGTCCTGCCGACGGTGCATTACAACATGGGCGGCATCCCGACGAATTACTGGGGCGAGGTGCTGAACCCGACGCCCGACGATCCCGACCGCGTGCTCCCCGGGCTGATGGCGGTCGGGGAGGCCGGCTGCGCCTCCGTCCATGGCGCGAACCGGCTGGGCTCGAACTCTCTCATCGACCTTGTCGTGTTCGGCCGGGCTGCCGCGATCCGCGCGGGACACGTCGTCGAACGCGACAGTCCGAACCGGCCGCTGAACGCGGAATCGGTCGATCGTGCGGTCGCGCGGTTCGACAGGTTCCGCCATGCGAAAGGCAGCACGCCGACAGCGGAACTCAGGCTGCGGATGCAGCGGGTGATGCAGGAGGATGCCGCCGTCTTCCGCACCGCGGAGGTGCTCCAGCAGGGTGTCGCGCGGATGACCGAGGTCGCGGAGGCGCTTCCCGACGTGCATGTCACCGACCGGTCGATGATATTCAACACCGACCTCATGGAGACGCTCGAGCTCGCCAACCTGATCCCGAACGCGCTGACCACCGTGGTCTCGGCCGAGGCCCGCCACGAGAGCCGCGGCGCCCATGCCCGAGAGGACTATCCCGACCGGGACGACGAGAACTGGCGCAAACACACCCTCGCGGTGGTGGGCGAGGACAACCGCGTCACCCTGAGCTACCGCCCCGTCCACACCGACCCCCTGACCTCGGAGGAGGAAGGCGGCATCGCCCTGGCGAAGGTCGCTCCGAAGGCGCGGGTGTACTAGGAAGGGAAGGTTTGGTGACGGGAGCCACGCTCGCCAGTACCGATTACAGAAGGCCGGGAAAGGGAGCGCAGTACCTTCAGAGGCTCGGCTTTCAGCAGCACAGGAATCTTTTCTGGAGCTGGTACGAGCCGCGGAACTTCGGCGACTGGATCGGACCGTATCTCTACGAGAAGATCACCGGAATGGTGCCCAGATACCTGAAGCCGCGCAAAAGCGTGAAGGCCTGCTTCTTTGCATCAGCCGGAAGCATCTTGCGGCACATCCAGGTGGATGATCAGGCAGTCGTCTGGGGCAGTGGCATCATTTCGCAAGACGATACCTTCGGAAGACCGCGGGAGGTTGCTGCGGTTCGAGGGCCCCGCAGCCAGGAACGGCTTCATGAGCTCGGATTCAAGGTACCGGATATCGTGGGCGATCCCGGCATTCTTCTTCCGCACTTCTATCAGGCGGCTTCGCGGCCGGTACCCGGCCGCATAGGCTTGATTCCCCATTTCTTCGATCTGGCGGCGGTCCGCGCGCTGGCATCTCCGGACATGCATGTCGTGGACGTGACGCGCCCGGTGGAGCAGGTGGTGGATGATCTGACGACCTGCGAGTTTACGTTAAGCACTTCCCTGCACGGTCTCATTGTCTCGCATGCCTACGGCATTCCATCCGTATGGTGTCGATCACTGAAGGCGCTGGATGGGGATGGAACGAAGTTCAGCGACTATCTTGAATCGGTCGGTTTGGGCAAAACAGAGGCATTGCTCGTCGAATTCGCGACCCTGCCGAGGCTGAGCAATCTGCAGGAACGGCTTCTGGAGGCCTGCCCGTTCCCGCGAAGGGATTTGCAATGATCGTGGTAAATCTCGCGACCTACCCGCCGAGACTTGGCAGTCTCATGAAAACAATAGAACGCCTATGTCCACAGGTGGATAGGATTAATGTTGTATTGAATCAGTATCAAGAGGTTCCTCTGGCGATCCAGAAAAATGCAAAAATTTGCGCGATGATACCTGAGGAAGACACAAAGGACACTGGCAAATTCCTTCCTGATGTGTCTGATGCATCTTGGGTGTTTCTATGTGATGATGACATACATTATCCAAACACCTATGTCGTTGATTCCATCAAGACAATGACGGCTATTGATGAGCCGAACTTTGTTGGCGGCTATCATGGCTCGATTTATCGCAGTGCAAGGTTGAGAAAGTGGTCGGTTGGCGGGTTGCGCCGGTATTTGAAGGAGCGACGGAGACCACTTGGTGCAGTTCGTGATAGAATCGGGATACATCAGGAATGCCCGCTACCCGTTGTGGTCGATCAATTGGGAACCGGGGTAATGGTTCTGAGGGCACATCAGATGCCACCATTCGATTACGTGAAATCTGCCCAGAAGTACATCGATGTCAGGATGGCGAGATGGTGCTTTGAAAACGACATTGTTCAGGTGTGCCTACCGCGGCCGCGAGGCTACATGTCCGGAATAGAGCACCCGGAGACGATCTA
>JAJUJF010000119.1 GCA_029265455.1 Paracoccaceae bacterium
CAGGGCCCAAGTGCTCCGGTCAACTCAACCGAAATAAATCGAGGTCAGGGGAGGAGACCCAGTGTCAGCGATAAGAGAGTGGGCCGACGCCACGTCGTCGGCCGAACAGTCCGTGGAAGACGTCACCTTCTTCCCGGACACCTATTCACGCGGCTTCCGCAGCCTTGTTCTCCTCGGAAGCGCGGGGATAGGTGCGGCTGGTGCCTTCGCGATTGCGCCTGGTGCTGCGGATGCAGACATCGCGTGGAAATGCCTTGGCGTTGCCGCCTTCCTCGGCGGACTGCTGTCGACATGGTCGCCATGCGGCTATTCGAGCGTGTCGCTGCTGCGGCCGGTCGGGCATTCGCCGGCGGCAGTGGTGCGTTGGCTTCCCACCTTCGTGACGCATGCCCTCGGTTATGCCGCCGGTGCGGTGATCCTGGGCGGCGGGCTCGCATTGCTAGGCCAGTTTCTCGGCCTTTCCGGCATGACGAACGCGGTCCTCGCGGTTCTGGCCGTGGTGGGCCTCGTCTACGGCGCGCACCAGCTCGACTTCCTGCGCGTACCCTACCCGCAGCGGCGGGCGCAGGTTCCGCATGACGCGCGGCAGCGCTTCCCGATGTGGGTGATCGGCGCGCTTTACGGCCTTGCACTCGGACTCAATTATCTCACCTACGTTCAGACGCCGCTCCTCTATGTCGTGACGCTTGCAGCAGCTGCCAGCGGCGAGGTCGGCGCGGCCATCGGGCTCTTCGCGATCTTCAATCTCGGTCGCTTCCTGCCGCTCGTCGTCAACGCCCTGCCGGTCAAGGACTACGTGGTGCAGGCGTGGATGGCGCGCAATCAGGAGCGTGCGGCCATGTTTGACGGCGCCGTACTCGTCGCGCTCGGCGCGGCCTTCGCGGTACTTGTCCTGAGCTGATCCCCGCCGTCTGATCCGGATCACAATCAACCACCTCAGAAACATATTGTTTGAGGGCGGGCGCCCCGGCGCCTGCCAGCCATCCAGGGAGGAACAGATGGCCCATCCAGTCCAGTTCAAGTTGCCGAACGCGTTGACCGCGCTCGGCGGTGCGCTTGCCTTCACGCTGTTGGCCACGGGGCCGTCCATCGCGCAGGAAGCGGGCGACCAGACCGGAGGCGAGGCCCCGGCAGCCGAATCCGCCGCGAATGGCGGCGAGATGACCCGCGGCGAGCGTGTTGCCGCCGAAGCCGCGGAGCGTCTGGCGGCCGGCGAGACCGACGAGATGTCCATCGGCGAGGCGCCCGAGCCGAACGCGCATCGCGTCTACATCACCGACCCTGCGCATTTCGCACCCGTCACGCAGCATTTCGTGATCGACGCCGATGCGGGCGAGGTGATCACCATCTTTGACGGCGGCTTCCTGCCGCATCCGCTGCTCGCCTACGACGGATCGTTCTTCGCCCAGGCCAGCACGGTCTTCTCACGCATCGCACGCGGCGACCGCACCGATTATGTGGAGGTGCTCGACCCGGTGACGTTCGAGCCGACGGCGGACATCGAGCTGCCGGAGGAACCGCGCTTCCTTATCGGCACCTATCCATGGTTCAACGCGCTCACGCCGGACAACAGCAAGGTCCTGTTCCAGATGTTCTCGCCGTCGCCGGCCGTCGGCGTCGTCGATCTGGAGGGTCAGGAATCCCTCGATCCGATCGATGTCGGGGACTGCTACCACATCTTCCCGGTTTCCGAGGACAGCTTCTTCATGCATTGCCGGGACGGCAGCCTTGCCAAGGTCACGTTCGGCGACGGTGAGCCGACGATCGAGAACACGGACGTGTTCCACGACGAGGACGAGTATCTCGTCAACCAGCCGGCTTATTCGATCACTTCCGGCCGTCTCGTCTGGCCGACCTATACCGGCAAGATCTACCAGATGAACCTGTCGGCCGACGGTGCGGAATTCCTGCCCGAGATCGAGGCCCTGACCGAGGAAGAGCGCGCCGATGGCTGGGCCCCGGGCGGATGGCAGCAGACGGCCTACCACCGCGAGCTGAACCGCATCTACCTCCTCGTCGATCAGCGCGGCGAATGGCGCCACAAGACCCCGAGCCGCTACATCGCCGTCATCGATGCCGACTCCGGCGAGCGCATCGACCTTCTCGACCTCGGACTCGACATCGACTCGATCAACCTCAGCCAGGATGACGAGCCGCTGCTCTATGCCCTCTCGTCGGGTGACCAGACGCTCTACATCCTCGACCACGAGACCGGCGAGGTGCTCCGTTCCGTTGACCAGCTCGGCCATGGACCGCAGATCATCACCGTCTCGGAGGGGACCTGAGAGCGATGGAACTGCTCGTTCAGCCAACGCTGACGGTGTTCCTGCGCACCTTCCTGGCGCTGCTCTTCCTGCTCGCCGCGGTGCCGAAGCTCATCCATCGTGAGGAGTTCTTCGGCGTGGTGCGGAACTTCCGGCTGACACCCGACTGGCTCAGCCGGCCGCTCGCGCTGCTCCTCCCGTTGGTGGAGCTCGTGCTGGCGGCGGCCCTGCTGGTGCAGCCGGTCGCGCATTGGGCAGCCCTCGCCACGGCGGCGCTGCTGATCGTCTTCGCGGTGGCGATGGCGATCAACGTGATGCGCGGTCGCACCTACATCGACTGCGGGTGCTTCCGGCAGGGCATGAAGCAGCCACTGAGCTGGCTTCTCGTGCTCAGGAACATCGGGCTCGCGGCGGCGGCAGTCCTGACGGCAGCAGTGCTGCCGTCAGTCCCTGCACCCTCCGTGCTTGATCTTTTCGTGGGAGTGGCGGCCGGCGCCATGGCCACGATCCTCTACTTCAGCGCGTCGCTGCTCAGCGGGCTTCCTGACCCGCGGCGCGCCGCAAAATCATCGTAAAGGCGTCAGCCATGACAACATATCTAGTCGTTTCCAATATTCTGCTGTGGCTGGCGTTCCTCGGGATGTCGCTCATCATGCTGGGCCTGCTGCGCCAGGTCGGGCTGCTTCACGAGCGTTCGTCACCGATGGGTGCCATGATCACGGACCACGGTCCGGACATCGGGGACGCCGCGCCCCAGTTCGAACTTCCCGACTATTTCGGACAGACGGTCAAGATCGGCGGTCCGAACCCGGCCGGCGCCACGCTGCTGATGTTCACCGCGCCGAGCTGCCCGGTCTGCGACAAGCTCTTCCCCATCATCAAGTCGATGGCGCGGGCAGAGCGGCTCTCGGTCATCATGATCAGCGATGGCGCGAAGGAGGAGCACGAGCGTTTCCTTGCGTCGCATGACCTCGGCAGCATCCGTTACTTGGTTTCCCCCGAAGTCGGCATGACGTTCCAGGTCGGCAAGATTCCCTACGGCATCCTGATCGATGCTTCGGGGACGATCCGGGCAAAGGGACTCACCAACACCCGCGAGCATCTCGAGAGCCTCGTGGAAGCGGACAAGTCGGGTTTCGCGTCGATCCAGGAATACATTTCACAACGCAAGAAACAGCAGGCCGCCGCCTGAGGCCCTGCACTCAGTAAACAACCCCATGGGGAGGAGGAATTTGCCATGTTGGGTAACTTCAAGTTCGACGAGATGGTCGAGAAGATGTCGCGGCGCGTCGCCGGCCACACCAGCCGCCGCAGCTTCATCGGCAAGGTCGGCACGGCCATGCTCGGCGTCGGCCTCGTGCCGCTGCTGCCGGTCGACCGCCGCGGCCGGATGAGCCGCGCCGCCGCCGCCACGCCCGAGGAAGGCACGGATCCGCGCGCCAAGTGGGAGCCGCAGGACCACGACGTCCAGCGGTGCGACTACTGGCGGCACTGCTCGATCGACGGCAACATCTGTGACTGCTCGGGCGGCTCGCTCACCAGCTGCCCGCCGGGCACCAAGCTGTCGACCGCTTCCTGGGTGGCGAGCTGCTACAACCCGACCGACGGCGAGAGCTACCTGATTGCCTATCGCGACTGCTGTGGCGTCGGCATGTCGGGGCGGTGCCCCTGCCTCGTCACCGAAGGCGAGCTTCCGGTCTACCGTCCGGAATTCGCCAACGACATCATCTGGTGTTTCGGCGCCGAGGATGATGCCATGACCTACCACTGCACGATCTCCCCGATCGTCGGCAAGGCGGGCTGAACCGAAGGCGGGGGCGGCCCGTCCGCCCCCGCGCATTGACCAAGTTGGAGACTACACCTCGTGAACCCATTTGTTCGTACGGTCGCCCTCGGGGCGGCTGTTCTAGTTCTGACCGCCGCCACTGCGAGCGCCCAGGCGATAGAAGTACTCACTGAAGATGCCGCGGCGAGTGTCGAGGATGCCGCTGCAGTCCAGATCGACATCGTCAATTCGCAGTACGGCGATCCGGAAATTACCGTTCCGGCCGGAACCGTCGTCACCTGGACGAACAGCGATCCGGTGCCGCACAATGTCGAGTTCAAGGAGCACGGCATTCAGGGCCCGATGCTCCGTGCAAGCCAGACCTACTCGATCCGCTTCAACGAGCCGGGAACCTATGACTACGTCTGCACGCCGCACCCGTTCATGACGGGCAAGGTGATCGTGGAGTAGACCAGCCAGCCAAGGAGTTGCCGAACGATGTGGCTGCCCTACCACACAAGCGGAAGCCTCAAGGCCGAAACCGATGCGGAGACGATCCGCCTCTCGCGTCTGGATCCGGCACCGCGGACCTTCCTCGTCGGCTTCTTCCTGCGCAACCCCGTGACGCAGGCCTGGGAAGCCGACCTGCGCGCGGAGGCCGCGGGCACTACCCTCGCTTGCGAGCTCGGTGGTGCCCCGGCCGAAGTAGGCTTCTATGGCAACGACGCGGGCAAGCTTGGCGAGGTCCTCTACCGGCTCACCGCCACGGATCCCAAGGAGGCCTTGCGGCTTGCCCATGAGGATCTCGAGCGTCGCCTCGCGGGATTCGTCATCGATACCGGGCGAGGCATGGATATTGTCGGCTGGCGTGTGGCCGACATGACGCACGGTGCCCGATGGCGGTGCACCCCATTCCGCCCGAGTGCACTCGCCATCTCGTATACCGATGCCGCAACGGTGCCGGATGATCTTCGGCCACTCGCCGCACTCTACAAACGAACCCGCAACGCGCCCGATGCGAGCTATCGTCTCCTCTGCGCCTATGCCATCCTGGCAGAGGGTGCCAATCCCGAGGGGCCGATAAGTGCGGAAGTTCGCGAGTCCTTCACCGTCACGCAGGAGCTTCTGATTCACTCAGGCGCGATGGAATACGCAACGCTACTTGCCGGGAAGTCGCTCGGCGAACTCGTGGAATTTCTTCGCCCCGAACAGGATGCACTTCTTGCCGGGTCCGGAAGGCTTCGTGCCCTGGTGCTGGATCAGGCGGCGGAGCAACGGCTTGGCCTCATCGCCAACCTCGCGGATTTCGCCGCTCACAAGCTCCTTGGCGCAGAAATGCGCCATCGTGAAGCGGCAGGATTGGAACGGTCACTGCAGCCGACCGGCTGAACGGACCGTGATTAGGAGGGGAAACCTTGTCTCTGTATCGACGTACCATGATCCCGCTGTTTGTTGCGGCCGGGTTTGCCGCCGCAGCCGGGTTTGCGGTCGCGCCTGGATTCGCAGAGGTGGAACCGGAGCCTGATCCGGCCCGTG
The DNA here is from genome assembly GCA_029265455.1 of Paracoccaceae bacterium. Classification (GTDB taxonomy): domain Bacteria; phylum Pseudomonadota; class Alphaproteobacteria; order Rhodobacterales; family Rhodobacteraceae; genus Amaricoccus. The sequence continues at coordinate 5,566 of JAJUJF010000119.1, forward strand.
AGGCAGAGCTTGTCGCCCTTGGCGAGCAGATATTCTTCGACCGGAACTTTTCAAAGAACCGGACGCAGTCCTGTGCCACCTGTCATGATCCTGACTACGCCTTCTCGGATCCCCGCGAGGGCAAGGCAGGTCGCGCTGTTTCGGTCGGCGATGACGGCGAGTCGCATGGCGACCGCAACACACCGACGCTTACCTACGCAAGCCTGATTCCCCCGTTCCACGAGCATGGCGCCAGCAACTACGTTGGCGGGCAGTTCTGGGACGGGCGCGCGGACGACCTCCGGGCCCAGGCCGGTCAGCCGATGCTCAACCCGGTGGAGATGGGGATGACTTCCAGCGCGGAAGTCGTGGAACGGATCCTCGAATCTCCCGAATATGTGGAGAAGTTCGAGCGCCTGTTCGGGCCGGACGTCTTCGACGATCCCGATGTCGCATTCGACGCGGGCGCGACTGCACTTGCCGCCTACCAGAGCAGCCCGGCATTCTCCACTTTCGATTCCAAGTATGACCGTGTCCTGCGAGGCGAAGAAAGTTTCACCGCTGAGGAAGCGTTCGGGCGCAGCGTGTTCCTGAGCTGGAACTGCCAGCTGTGCCACATGCTGCGGGACAAGGCCGCGACCGAGACCTTCACCAATTACGAGTATCACAACATTGGCGTGCCAGTGAATCACGCCGCTCGCGCTGCCAATGACCTGCCGGAGAACCACGTCGATCATGGCCTCCTCGAGCGTGAGGGCATCGACGATCCGCGCCAAGACGGCAAGTTCCGGGTGCCGACGCTACGCAATGTTGCCGTAACTGCCCCCTACATGCATAATGGCATTTTCGAAGACCTGCGAACTGCGGTCATGTTCTACAACAAGTACACGAGCCGCCTGCCTGCTGCCCAGATCAATCCGGAGACTGGCGAACCATGGGGGGATCCGGAAGTCGCGGAGAACATTTCCCTCAAGGAACTGGAGTCCGGGCTTGCGCTCGATGGGCCACGGGTGGATGCTCTTGTTGCTTTCCTCAAGACCCTGACCGATGCTCGTTATGAACACCTTCTCGAACGAGACGGACCAGAGCAGACCGCGGCCGCTGCACGATCGGCGAAACCCGAAAGCTGAAGGGGAAGCCTCAGGGAACTCAAACCAGGAGCCGACGGATGTCCACGTCAAGTAACATCACCCGGCGCGAAATGCTTACCACAGGCGCGAAGGCAGCCGGAGTCGCCTGCCTCGCCGGGGGCTCTCTGGCGGCGTATGTCGCAGCAACGGCGCGGGCTGATGCCCGCGCCTTGCGGCCACCAGGCGCGGTGCGGGAGGATGAGTTCCTCTCCAAATGTGTCCGCTGCGGATTGTGCGTTCAGGCTTGCCCCTTCGATACACTTGAACTCGCCACCCTCGGTGACGAGGCCCCACTGGGAACGCCTTTCTTCACTCCTCGCGAAACGCCCTGCTTCATGTGCAAGGATGTGCCTTGTGCCAAGGCCTGTCCAACGGGCGCGCTTGACCGCGAAATCGAGAGCATCCGCGACGCGGACATGGGCGTCGCCGTCGTCGTGGGTCACGAGACCTGTCTCAATTTCCGCGGCATCACCTGCGGCATCTGCTACCGGGTCTGCCCGATCCGTGGTGAAGCGATCACGCTCGAGCCAGGGGAAGCCAACGGCCGACGGGTCGAGTTTCCGGTCGTCCATTCCGGTTCCTGTACCGGCTGCGGCACCTGCGAGAAACATTGCGTCCTCGAACACGCTGCCATCCGTGTCCTTCCGCGTGATCTCGGCCTGGGCCGTACCGGGGTCAACAGCGCGGGGCGGTGGTGATGCGGTTCGCGATCACGGCACAAGGGCGTCACGAGGGAATTGCCGCCAAGGGCCTTCTGAGCGCCCACAAGTGGTGGCTTCTGCGCCGCGCAAGCCAGATCGGCGCCCTGGCCGTCTTCATGGCCGGTCCGATGTTCGGCTACTGGATCGTGCGCGGCAACTTCGCCTCGAGCGAGTTGCTCGAAACCGTGCCCTTCAGCGACCCCTTCATCCTGCTCCAGTCCTTGTTCGCGGGCATGGAAGTCGCGACACCTGCTCTCCTCGGCGCCCTCATCATCATTGCCCTCTACTTGATCGTCGGCGGACGCGCGTATTGCGGCTGGATCTGTCCGGTCAACATCGTCACCGACTTCGCCTTCTGGCTGCGGGAAAAGACCGGCCTCACACGGGACCGAAAGCTCGATCGCAGCACGCGCATCTACATCCTCCTCGGAACACTGGCCGCATCATTGGCGACTGGAACGATCGCGTGGGAGTTCGTGAACCCGGTCAGCACGCTCCAGCGCGGGATGATCTCGGGTATCGGCTTCGGCTGGATAATAATCCTCGCCGTTTTCTTTCTCGATCTGTTCGTCTCCCGACGCGCATGGTGCAGCCATCTCTGTCCGGTTGGCGCCTTCTATGGCCTCGTCGGCAAGGGCTCTCTCGTGCGGGTGGCAGCAAAGCGGCGGGAGGACTGCACCAATTGCGCCGCCTGTTTCAACGTATGCCCGGAGCCGCATATCATAACTCCGGCGCTGCGCGGGAGCGGTACCCGGCTCATCCTGTCCGGGGATTGCCTGAGCTGCGGCGCCTGCATCGATTCATGCCCCGTCGACGTCTTCAGCTTCACGTCCCGCCTGTCGCGGAACGTCGATCTGCCCATGACCGACAGCCCG
>JAJUJF010000066.1 GCA_029265455.1 Paracoccaceae bacterium
CCGCGGGCCGCGTTCCTGAGCCGGTTCTTCAACGAGCGCGGGCAGCGGGTGCTCGACGAGCTGCTCGCGGTTTCGGAGGAAGTCTCGGCCCGCCCCGCGCAGGTAGCGCTCGCCTGGCTCCTCACCCGCCCTGCCCTCACCGCGCCCATCGCCAGCGCCACGGATCTCGCCCAGCTCGACGAACTGCTCGACGCGGTGGAAGTCACGCTGCCCGCGGCGGCGCTGGAGAGGCTGGAGACGGCGAGCCGGTAGCGATGAGGCTCTATGGCCCAATCAGGCATGATCGGGCCATGATTAGCGGATCAAGCGCGCTACGGGTATATGATGATGAGAGAATCGGAAAAACCCGGAGCAGCAAGCGAAATTGCACTTGCTCATCATTGCGTTTTTATCTGCTCTAACTGAGATTTGGCTTCTGTCACTGGAGCATCGGAATGCCACGCTGTGCAGGCGGTACCGTAACCGCGAGCGCCATCATGATGGCGGTGAACCTTGGGACTGCAGCGGTTGCTTCCGATGGCGTATGTCCATCGGGACAAGCGGCCACGGATTATGACGATTGGAAGTACCTGGCAAACAATGCAATCAGGACTGCCGATGATTACGCTAGTAAGCGCAATCCTGTAGCCTCGTTTGTGATGGCTGACGTAGACGCATTGTTCCAAGTGGCGGGAGAGCATGAGGGGCAGTATCTTGTCGTACTTCTTGCAGCTAGCCCGACCGGCACCGCGTTCGCAATGCTGCGCCCCAACTTCGACTTTTGCAGCGATCCATCCGGGCTGGATGACGAGCGCACGGATCTATTCACGGTGGTTGAGGCCAAGCTCAACGGCATACCGTTCTGATACAGCTCACCCCTGCAACGTCCGCACCTCCAGCTCCCCGTCGCCGCGGGTCTTCATTGCGGAGACGGCGGCGATGGAGGCGGCGGCGGTGGTGAAATAGGGGATGCGCGAGGCGAGCGTCACCGCGCGGATGTCGCGGGAGTCGGCGAGGGCCTGAGCGCCTTCGGTGGTGTTCATCACCAGCGCGATCTCGCCGTCCTTGAGGCGGTCGACGATGTTGGGCCGGCCCTCGTAGACCTTGTTCACCGGCTCCGACGCCACGCCCGCCGCCTCGAGCCAGGCGGCGGTGCCGCGCGTCGCGACGATGGTGAAGCCGAGGGCGATCAGGTCGGCGGCGGCCCGGGCGAGCGCGTCGGTCTTGTCGCTGTCCTTCACCGAGAGGAAGACCCGGCCGGCGGTGGGCAGGTCCTGGCCCGCCCCGAGCTGGGCCTTGAGGAAGGCGCGCGGGAAGGAGCGGTCCCAGCCCATCACCTCGCCGGTCGAGCGCATCTCGGGCCCGAGCAGCGGATCGACGCCGGGGAAGCGGTTGAAGGGAAGCACCGCCTCCTTGACCGAGAACCACGGCGTCTGCGGGTCGGCCAGCGTCATCGGATCGGCCAGCGGCAGCGGGTCGTCGGGGCCGATCCCTTCCGGATACGGGGGCCGCACGGGGAAATTGGCGAGCGGCTCGCCGGCCATGACCCGGGCCGCGACCTTGGCGATGGCGCTGTCGGTGGCCTTGGCGACGAAGGGGACGGTGCGCGAGGCGCGGGGGTTGACCTCGAGCACGTAGATCTCGCCGTTGCGGCGGATCGCGAACTGGACGTTCATCAGTCCGACGACGTTGAGGGCGCGCGCGAGTTTCTCCGTCTGGCGGCGGATCTCGGCGACCGTCTCGGGTCCGAGCGACCATGGCGGCAGCGAACAGGCGGAGTCGCCCGAATGCACCCCCGCCTCCTCGATATGCTCCATGATGCCGGCGACATGGACGGTGGTGCCGTCCGAAAGCGCGTCGACATCGACCTCGATCGCGTTCTGGAGATAACGGTCGAGGAGCACCGGCGTGTCGCCCGAGACATGGACGGCAGTGGCGATGTAGCGGGCGAGATGCTCGTCGTCGCGGACGATCTCCATGGCGCGCCCGCCGAGGACGTAGGAGGGCCGGATGACGAGCGGATAGCCGATCTCCGCCGCGACCTTCATCGCCTCCTCCGCCGAGCGGGCGATGCCGTTCGGCGGCTGCTTGAGCCCGAGGTCGTCGATGAGCTTCTGGAACCGCTCGCGGTCCTCGGCGAGGTCGATCGCGTCGGGCGTGGTGCCGAGGATCGGGATGCGCGCCTCCTGCAGGGCGTGGGCGAGCTTGAGCGGCGTCTGGCCGCCGAGCTGGACGATGACGCCGTGAAGCGTGCCGGCCTCCTGCTCGACGCGGAGGATCTCGAGGACATGCTCGAGGGTGAGCGGCTCGAAATACAGCCGGTCGGAGGTGTCGTAATCGGTCGAGACCGTCTCCGGGTTGCAGTTGACCATGATGGTCTCGTAGCCGGCCTCGGAGAGCGCGAAACAGGCGTGGCAGCAGCAGTAGTCGAACTCGATCCCCTGTCCGATCCGGTTCGGCCCGCCGCCGAGGATGACGACCTTCCTCGCCTCGGTGGGCCGGGATTCGCATTCGGCGCAGCCATCCGCCTCGGCCTCGTAGGTCGAGTACATGTAGGGGGTCTGGGCCTCGAACTCGGCGGCGCAGGTATCGATGCGCTTGAAGACGGCATGGATGCCGAGATCGCGGCGCAGGGAGCGGACCCTCGCCTCGGACTGCCCGGTCAGGGTGGCGATCCGCGCGTCGGAGAAGCCCATCTGCTTGAGGCGCAGCAGGGCGTCGCGATCCGAAGTCAGGCCGGTACGCCGCACCTCCTCCTCGGTATCGACGATCTCGCGGATGCGGGCGAGGAACCACGGATCGAACCTGGTGACCGCCTGGATCTCGTCGTCCGGAAGGCCGAGGCGCATCGCCTGGGCGACGAGGAGGAGCCGGTCGGGGGTCTGGCGGGAGAGCGCCTTGACGATGGCGGCGCGGTCGGGCGCGCCGGGAATCTCGACCTCGTCGAAGCCGGTGAGCCCGGTCTCGAGCGAGCAGAGCGCCTTCTGCAGGCTCTCGTGGAAGCCGCGGCCGATCGACATCACCTCGCCCACGGATTTCATCGCCGTCGTCAGCAGCGGCTCGGCGCCCGGGAACTTCTCGAAGGCGAAGCGGGGGATCTTGGTGACGACATAGTCGATGGTCGGCTCGAAGGACGCGGGCGTGACCTGGGTGATGTCGTTGTCGAGCTCGTCGAGGGTGTAGCCGATCGCGAGTTTCGCCGCGACCTTGGCGATCGGGAAGCCGGTCGCCTTGGAGGCAAGGGCCGAGGAGCGCGAGACGCGCGGATTCATCTCGATGACGACGAGGCGGCCGGTGTCGGGATGGACCGCGAACTGGACGTTGGAGCCGCCGGTCTCCACCCCGATCTCGCGCAGCACCGCGATCGAGGCGTTGCGCATCATCTGGTATTCCTTGTCGGTCAGCGTCAGCGCCGGCGCGACGGTGATGGAATCCCCGGTGTGCACGCCCATCGGGTCGATGTTCTCGATCGAGCAGACGATGATGCAGTTGTCCGCCTTGTCGCGGATCACCTCCATCTCGAATTCCTTCCAGCCGAGCAGGCTCTCGTCGATCAGGATCTGGCTGACCGGCGAGGCGTCGAGACCGGACTTGCAGATGCGCTCGTAATCCTCGCGGTTGTAGGCGACACCGCCGCCGGTACCGCCAAGGGTGAAGGCCGGCCGGATGATCGCGGGAAGGCCGACATGCTCGATGGCCGCGAGCGCCTCCTGCATGTTGTTGGCGATGGTGGCGCGAGGATTCTCGAGGCCGATCCGCTCCATCGCCTCGCGGAAGAGCTTGCGGTCCTCGGCCTTCTCGATCGCCGCGCGGTTGGCGCCGATCAGCTCGACGCCGTATTTCTCCAGCACCCCCATGTCGTCGAGCTTCAGCGCCGTGTTGAGCCCGGTCTGGCCGCCCATCGTCGGCAGGAGCGCGTCGGGCCGTTCCCTGGCGATGATCCTCGCCACGACCTCGGGGGTGATCGGCTCGACATAGGTGGCGTCGGCCATCTCCGGGTCGGTCATGATCGTCGCCGGGTTCGAGTTGACGAGGATGACCCGGTAGCCCTCCTCCCGGAGCGCCTTGCAGGCCTGGACGCCGGAATAGTCGAACTCGCAGGCCTGGCCGATGACGATGGGGCCCGCCCCTATGATGAGGATCGAGCTGATGTCGGTGCGTTTCGGCATGGCGGTCTCGCGTGATGCGCCGCGCGGCCAGGGACCGCCGGCGGGATCGGGTCCCGTTGTGAGAGTTTGGGCGGTTATAGACACGGGCGCGGAGGGTGCAACAGCGTTTCGCGAAGAAGTGGTGCCGGCGGAGCCCTTCCCTGCCGGACTGCCACCATGTCCATGGCAGTTCAGTTAATCCGCCAGTCGTGATAAAGTATACAAAACAATCTGACTGAACCGGGGAGGAGATGCTTCGATGAATACTCGTAATTCGCTAGCTGCAACTGCCTTGTTCGCCGTACTCGCCGCGCCCGCCTGGGTTCCGGAGGCAACTGCCGCGGAGCATCCGAAGCTCATCCTCGCCATCACCATCGACGGGCTGCGCGGCGATATCCCCCTGCGCCTTGCCGACCGTTTCGGCGAGGGCGGCTTCCGCTACCTGATGGACAACGGCAGTTTCTACATCAACGCCCATTATCTTCATTCGACCACCTTCACGGCGGTGGGTCATGCGACCCTCTTCACCGGCGCCAACAGCGCCCAGCATGGCCTCGCCGGAAACGACTGGTACGACTACAGCCGCGGGCAGGATGTCTATTGCGTCGAGGACGACCGGCATTCGATCATCGGCCGGGAACCGCGAGCGCATGAAGGCGCATCGCCCCGCAACCTCACCGCCTCGACCTATGGCGACGAACTCGTCCTCGCCACCAACCAGGCATCGCGGGTCTTCGCGGTCTCGATCAAGGACCGGGGCGCGATCCTGCCGGGCGGGCGGCTCGGCAAGGCGTTCTGGTATTCCTCGAGCAGCGGCGAGTTCATCACCAGCACATATTATTACGACGACTATCCGGAATGGGTCGTCGAGTGGAACGAGGCAAGACATGCCGACCGCTACATGGACGCGGTCTGGGAACTGCTCGGCGAGGCGGGCGACTACATCTTCGCCGATCCCGATGACCGGCCCTCGGAGCGCCCGTACAAGCATCTGGGGCGCAGTTTCCCGCATGAGCTCGCCGCGGAGGAGCCCGCCGACTTCTACGGCGCCCTGCGCTACACGCCGATGGGCGACGAGCTCACGGTCGAGTTCGCGAAGGAACTCGTCAACCGGGAGGGCGTCGGCCAGGGTGAGGCCACCGACATGCTGGCGATCAGCCTGTCCACCAACGACTACATCGCGCATGCCTTCGGGCCGAACAGCCTCGAGGCCGAGGACGGGATGCTGCATCTCGACGCGACGCTTGCGGATCTCTTCGGCTTCATCGACGAGGTGGTGGGCCTGGACGAGACGCTGGTCATCCTGTCCTCCGATCACGGTTTCGACGAGATCCCCGAACATCAGCACGAACTCGGCCTCGACGCGGGCCGCCATTACCCGGAGGAATTCGTGGAAACGGTCAACGCCGGGCTGCAGGAGCGCTACGGCAGCGACGAGAATTTCGTCATCACCTTCTGGAACCCGAGCCTCTACCTCAATCTCGACACGGTCGAGAAGCTCGGGCTCGAGGTCGAGGAGGTCGAGCGGGCGCTTGCCGAGGAGATCCTGAAGGTGCCCGGCGTCGCCTATGCGGTGACCCGCACCGACCTGCTGGCCGGCGCCCTCACCGACACGCCGATCCTGCGCAAGCTCCAGCGGGCCTTCCACCCGGAGCTTTCGGGCAGCGTGCTGATCATCCAGGACCAGTTCTGGTATCTCTACCCGAATGCCGAGGAATTCGCGGCAATGCACGGCTCGCCCTATGCCTATGACACCTGGGTGCCGGTGATGATGGCAGGCCCCGGCATCCCGCAGCAGGTGGTGAGCCGCCCCGTCGCGCCCGAGGACATCGCGATCACGGTGGCGACCTACATGGGCACCAAGCCGCCCTCGGGTTCGGTCGGCCGGGTCCTGCACGAGGTTCTCCCCGAGGGCGCCCGCGTCCTTCAGGAGGAAGCCGCGGAATAGCGCCACGCAGCCCCGTCCGGCATCTGCCGGCGGGGCGGGCGGAGGAGTGATTTCCGTCTCCGGGGGACTTGCACTTTCCACCGCAGTCCCCTAACTGGGGCCCATTGCTGGGGAGTAGGTTAACGGTAGACCCGCGGACTCTGACTCCGTTAGTCCTGGTTCGAATCCAGGCTCCCCAGCCAATCCCGTCAGACATTGAAGCTGCGCATAAGTTTCCTGATTACCGGTTCGCTTTCCGCCTGTGCCACAATGGCGGGCAAGCGGCAGCGATATGGATCGGTCCTCTACCCATGCGGAGCGGCCGGTGCGTCCGGGTCCCGACGATCCGGACGATCCTTCCACGCGATTTCTGCCGCGTCTCGACCGGATGCACGTCTCTCCCGGAATCGTTGCAGCGGCTGATCGAGCTCGGACTGCCGCGTGCGACAGTCACGCCGCGCACAGAGCATGCATCCGGACGAGGCTTTCGTTCAGCCCCGCAAGAAGGCGCCTGTGCAGCGGCTTTCTCCCGCCAACCAGTACAGGCATCAGGGGTCCTGCCCCTGTCCTGAAAACGGTGTGCCGGCCGGGGACTGGCTTGCACCCTCCCGTTCACACCTGACGGCATGCTGTTTGCTCAGCGGGCCAGACCCCATGGATGGCCGGCCCGGCCGTTCTCGACCGGCTCAGCCCAGCGGGACGAAGCGATAGGCCGAGCCGTGGCGTTCGGCGAATCCTGTCCCGGGATAGGGCCAGTGGAAGCCGAGCATCTTCATCCTGTCGGTTGCTGCCCGGTCGAGTATCGCCTTTCGCGAGGCGACAGCTTGGCCGCCGTCCATGTCGAAGGCGAAGAGCCACTCGGGATGGGCAAAGTAGATCGCCGGTTCGGTGATCGCGTCGGCGGGGATCAGGAGCCCGTCCTCACCCTCGAGCGCAAGCGAGATGTGGCCCGGAGTATGTCCGGCGGTGTCGACGACACTGATGCCGCTGACTATGTCGTCACCCGGCCGCACCACCGTCAGCCGATCCGCGACCGCCTCGAGGTTGGCCCGCGCTCCCGCGACCAACGGATGCATCTCCCGCGGCATCGTCGACTCGAGATCCGGCGTCATCCAGAAGTCACGCTCGACCGCCGAGACGTAGTAGGCTGCGTTTGGAAAGAGCAGCGTCCCGTCGGACGCGGTGGTGCCCCAGATATGATCGGGATGGGCGTGGGTGAACACGACCCTGGTGATCGCCCCGGGCTCGATACCTGCCGCAGCCAGATTCTCGAGCATGCGGCCGGCGGAGGGCTGGAAGCCGTCTCCCGAACCGGTATCCACCAGGATGAGGTCCGATCCGGCGCGGATCAGCGCGGGATTGGCCGCAGGCTTCAGCAGATCCCGGTCGAGCCCCGCTGCCTGCAGCAAGGCCTGGACGGCTTCGGGCGGCTGGCCGAGCCCGTGAATACTCGCGGGAAACTCGAGATGTCCGTCGCTCAGCACGGTGATCTCGAACGCGCCATGCGTGAATGTATGGGGTCGTGCCTTTGCACGAGCGGGGAGCGCGCCCACAATCACCGCGGCCATACCGGCGCTTCCGGCGAGGAACTGGCGGCGGCTGATGGTCAGGTGTCTCAGGCGCCTTGCCTGCCTCACTTGCCCGAGTTGCGACATCCGGCTCCTCCCTGCAGCCTGCGCAGAGCGCCTGTGCTCGCCAGGATACCACGACACCGCTTCCGGGGCCACGCCGGCCGGCGTCCTTGCCACCGTGATCCAGCCTGGCGATGGGACGCGAAGCGACGTCGAGCACCGGGTCCCGATCAGCCTCGCCCGCCAGGCTGCCTGGGCGGACCAGACGGCCATCCTGCAGTCCCGACCGGATAGCCATGTTCGCGACCTGACGATCCTCGAGCAGTTGGTACCGTGACTTGGCTGCCCGGAACCACGATTGTTCCGAGGCGGGACAGGAAGCAGATTCGGGAATTGCGCATCGGCCAGTCAATCTGCATCGCCGGGAGTTCGCCCGCCTCCCTGCAGCGAAGAAGCACGGACCTGAAACACGGGAGGTTCCGGATCAGAAGGCCCTGACTTGCGCATTCGTTCTGCTGACATCTCCGGCAGCAATTGCCTGTCGGTAGCATGATCTCGAAATCTGCGCGTGCAGGTTGTTGATGGGTTACGGTCCCCGATTTACCATTCCTGCGCCGGCGATGTGCGCAAGCTGCCCCCGCGAGCCATGAAGGCCTGACCGCGTGGAGCCACCCGGAGACCCGCCGACCAGAAGAGGTGAAGTGCTTGCGTGCAGGACAAGGACAGCAACATGCACAAGAGGGTTACTGCCGGTACTGGTGCATCCCTGACGATCCTGCTTCTGCTTGCTCCGGCGGCATTCGCCGAGACCCCGGGAGATGGCGGCGGGGACGGTTCAGGAAATGTCATCCAGATCGAGAGCATGGGCGCGCGGGCGTTCGGAGGAACGACCATTCCGATGCCCGACAGTCCTTCCGCCGACGACCCGACCAATTTCCAGGCCTGCGACCACGGCTTTGCCGAATGGTTCATTCCACCCGATGCACGCCAGCACGCGATGGTGCTCGTGCACGGCTCAAGCACCAGGACCTACCAGACGACTTTCGACGGCCAGCCCGGGTTCCAGACCATCCTTCTCAGGCAGGGATTCCCGGTCTATCTCGTGGATCTGCCGTGGACCGGGCGGGCCGGCAAGGCCTGCGACGAATACACGTGGGATCCCGTCAACGAGACCTTCTCGGCCCGGTTCGTCTTCACCAATCGTGTGGGGACGTGGCCGGAGGATACGCCTGCATCGCAAAAGGAGTTCTTCCCCGGCGTGGCGTTCACGCAGGATCCCGAGGAACTGGATCAGTATTTCCGCAACCAGTATGTCGAGTTCAACGAGCCGCATAACGTCGAGCGCGAAAGCAGGGCCCTCGCCGTGCTGCTCGAGGAGGTCTACGAGGAGCATGGCGCAGGAGCCATTCTTCATACCCATTCGTCGAGCCATGCGCGCGGCCTGCTGGCGCCCCGGCTGACAGACAAGGTTGCCGGCCAGATCGGCTGGGAACCAAGCGCTGATCCGGTCTTCCCGGAAGGAGAACTGCCGCCACCGATACCGCGGGCCGATGGCGAGGAGATCCCCGCGGGGACCGAGATCCCGCTCGAGGAATTCCTCAAGCTCACCAGGCATCCGATCCTGCTGATCTGGGGCGATTACATCGCGCAGGAACTCGACCCGGAGAACGGCGCAACCCCGCCGGAGACGCGGCGCGTCCGGCTCGAGCAGTACAGGCTGTTCGCGGAGGTCGCCAACAAGCACGGCGGCGATGTCACGAACCTGGTGCTGCCGGAAGCCGGCATCACCGGGAACACCCATTACCCGCAGGCAGACACCAACATCACGGAGGTGGCCGAGATCGTGAACGGGTGGCTGGAGGAGAAGGGGCTCAACAAGTAGAGCCGGTCCGGGCAGATCCGGCGCAGCGGACCCGAGGTCCTGCAACAATCGTCCCGGCGACCTCGGTGAGGGGCGCCGGGCTGAACGGTCATGAGGTCCGCTGCAACCAGGTTCGCGGATCGAACTCGCCTCAAGCATGCGAACCGCGAAACGTGCCTTTCCACCCCCGGTCAGGCGGCTCTCTGCCCGCGGATCCGGCGCCTGCGGCTGAAAACGGCGCCGCGCGCCCGCCAGGCGAGCAGGAGCGCGACCACGGCGGCATAGAGCAGCGGTTCGAGCGGCCAGGTCTTGACCAGCCAGATGAAGTGGACCGCCGCGAGCGCCGTCGCCGGGTAGGCAAGTCGGTGCAGCCGGCGCCAGCGGGCGCCACCGAGCCAGCGGACCGCCCGGTCGAACGAGGTCGCGGCGAGCGGGATCAGCATCAGGAGCGCCGTCATCCCGAGAATGATGTACGGCCGCTTGACGAGGTCAGCGAGGATGCGCGGCCAGTCGAGTTGGCGGTCGAGCACGAGCCAGGTCGTGAAATGCAGGATCGCGTAGGCAAAGGCCAGCAGGCCGAACATCCGCCGGAACCGCAGGAAGCTGACGCCGGTCAGCTCCCTGAGCGGCGTTACCGCGAGGGCGGCGACGAGGAACTGGAGCGCGATGATCCCGAGCTCGTGCTCGAGCGTACGGACCGGGTCGGCGCCGAGCCGGTTCTGGAACGCGAGGGTGATCCAGTACGCAGCCGGCACCAGTCCGACGAGATACCCCGGCCCGGTCGGCAGCCGCCGCAGCGCCTGGTTGATCGTACCTGCGCCCTGCATCACCGGCATCAGTAATGTACCGTGAGGTCCATCCCGGCATAGAGATGCCCGACCTCCTCGGCATAGCCGTTGAAAAGCTCCGTCTCGCGCCGCGGTGCGAAGATGCCACCGCCGATCACGCGTTCGGTCGCCTGACTCCACCGGGGGTGATCGACCGCCGGATTCACGTTGGAATAGAAGCCGTATTCCCGCGGGTTCTGCAGGTTCCAGGTGGTGGGCGGCTGGTCGGCGGTGAGCGTGATCCGCACGATCGACTTGATCGACTTGAAGCCGTATTTCCACGGCACGACGAGCCGGAGCGGCGCGCCGTTCTGGTTCGGCAGCTCCTCGCCGTAGAGCCCGGTGGCGAGGATCGTCAGCGGATGCATCGCCTCGTCGAGCCGCAGGCCTTCGACATAGGGCCAGTCGAGCGGCTGGAAGAAGCCGCGCTGACCCGGCATTTCCTCCGGGCGCATCAGGGTCTCGAAGGCGACGTAGCGCGCACCGGACCCGGGTTCCGCCCGGGAGAGGACGTCGGCGAGCGGGAAGCCGATCCAGGGGATCACCATCGACCAGCCCTCGACGCAGCGCAGCCGGTAGATGCGCTCCTCGAGCCGCGCGGGCGCCACGAGATCCTCGAGCGGATAGGTGCCCGGGCGGCCGACCAATCCGTCGATGACCACCGACCATGGCTCGGTGGTCAGCGCTCCGGCATGCGCCTTCGGATCCCCCTTGTCGACGCCGAACTCGTAGAAATTGTTGTAGCTGGTAATGTCTTCATATGCCGTCGGCGTCGCGTCGATCGAATATGGACTCGCCTCTGCCGCGATCCTTGCCAGCGCGCCGCCGGGCAGCAATGCGCCGGCCGCCAACCCCGCCGCGCCTGCCATCAGTGTGCGGCGGCTGAGATAGAGGTTCTTCGGCGTCACGTCGGCGTATCCGAGCTTGCGTCTCATCGGCGTCTCTTTCCGCCCTGCCCGTGGCCTCCGCGGCCCGGGCCGCTGCGGAAAGGGTGGGCGCGGAGCCGGGAAAGGTCAAATCGCATGCTGGTGAGCGACAGGGCTTCTTCCCAGGGCCTCGCGCGACCGCCGGGCACGGCGCTTCTATCGTACTCCCGAAGAAGTCCTAGACGGCGCGCCGCGCCACTGGCGGATCGAAGGCGACAGGCAGGCGCAGCGGGCCGGTATTGCCGCTGTCCGGCAGCCATTCGACTTCACCTGCCAGCCTCAGGTTCCTCAGCCGGGGCGGCAGCACGGTCATCGCCACTGTCATGTCGGACCGGGCAACGGCATGGCCAAGACAATGATGTACGCCACCGCCAAAGCCGTAGTGACGCTTGCGATCGGCAGAAATGTCGAAGCCGCCGTCGAATACGGCCGGATCCGTGCCTGCAGCAACGGAAAGGAGATGCACGGTGGTGCCTTCGGCAATGTGCAGGCCATTGACCTCGAAATCCTCGACGGCCTCCCGGGTCACCCAGGTGATCGTCGGGCGGACGCGGATCACCTCCTCGACCGCCTTTCGCGCCAGGTCGGGACGGCGGGCCAGCAGCGACCATTGTTCGGGATGTTCGGCAAGCAGGGAAATGGCGAGGCCGAGCTGGTTCCGCGTCGTGTCGATCCCGCCGAGGATCAGGATGAGGATCATGTCGCGCAGTTCCTGTCGCGACAGGCGATCGGCATCCTCGCTCGCGGCGATGAGCGTGGACATGAAACCGGTCCCCGTGACGCCGCGGCGCTTCTCCAGCAGCGCGTCGGCATAGGCAAACATTCCCTCCGTGGCGCGGTCCACGCGATCGACATGTTCCCTGACCGAAACGCTCAGCCCGAGGCCCATGTCGGACGCCAGTTCCAGCAGATGCGGGGCCTCGTCATGTGGCAGGCCGAGCATCATGCACAGGATGCGCGAGGCATAGGGATCGGCGAAATCGCGCATGAACTCGCAGCGGCCATCGGCCTCGACGGCATCGACGAGTTCCGTCGCCAGGGCCTCGAACCTCGGGCGCATCTCCTCCAGCACCCTTCCCGCAAAGGCCGGATTGACGAGCTTCCTGAGCCGCGCGTGATCCGCCCCTTCCTGAACCAGTATCGTGCGCTCCCACCATTCGGCGAATGTGCCGGTGACGCCGTTGAGGGCAGGCCACGCATGGCTTCCCTGCCGGAGTTTCGGATGCAGAAGCAGCTTGCCCATCTCGGCATGCCGCAGGACCGCAATGCCGAAGGGAGTGCGCGCATACCATGACCTCGCCTGAGCCTCGGCCACCTCGGGCCCCCGCACGGAGAAGTCAGGGTCATCAAGCGGCAGGTACGGAGCATCATCGGGCGCAGTTGTCATGACCTCTCCATGTAACGGGTCCGCCGTTGACGAGGAGCGGGGCACGGACCCGTTCCTGATCATCCTGCACGCGCCGGAATGCCGGGCAGGATGACATCACCGGACTATGCCCGCATGAAGATGCCCGGGCAAGGCAGGCGCAGGCTTCATCGGCCCGTGGTGGCGACGGGTTCTCCCTCGGGCATACGTCACCCGCCGAGGCATCGGACTCCGCGCCAGCCTGCTGTCGACGCGTGGGGTCCCTGCACATCCTTCGCTCAGGCCCCGTCATCGATCGCGTCCGGTATTGATGCTGACGCATCCGGTTGATGCATCGAATGGTGGCCAGCCCGCAATCCGCGCCTCGGACATCGTGGCCTCGAAATCGGCGCAGACCCTCGCCCGGTCCGGGGCCGGATAGTCGATGCGATAGGGATTGCCCGTCTGCGGATCGAGGAGACGACGGGCGGTGGTACTGTCGAGGCAGGCGGGCGAAACTTCCGCCAGGGTTCTGGGGACTGCCGGTTCCGACCCGGAAGCGGCATGGCAGGCGAGTGCACCAGCGATCTGGCGCAATGCATCAAGCCTTGCGGCATCGCGCCGATCCCGTCGACCGGTGTCGGGACCACCCACGACGGCCAGGCCGATCACCACCGCGGCCAGCACCACGAGGCCGGACAGGATCACGACGCGGCGGGTACGAGCAAGGGTCACGTCGTATCATCCAGCTCACGGTCATTGCCGTAGGCGAGGAAGATCGCTCCGGCAATCAGGGCAACGGTGATGGCCTTGGCCAGGAACCGCAACGTGATGTCGCCGCCAAGAAAACCCGCGACGACCGCGATCGCATCCCCGACCAGCGTTGCAGCCGCGAGGAAGAGCGCAACCCAGGTCATCCAGCGCCTGATGGCCGCCCGTCGCGCGCCGGAATCGCGCTCGGCCTCACGAGCGAGGTTGAGGCTCGTCACTGCCCAGACAGGCCAGGCCACGAGGAGTACCGCAATCGACCAGCGGATGGTTCCGTCGCTGCCGAAGGAAACGTCGAGCGGATCGGGCACGAAGTGGTCGATCAGCGCGAACACGAGCAGGCCGAAATGGGTTGCGACGAGCAGCAGCGCGAAGAACATCAGCCCGTGGCGGAAGGCATCGCGGGCCGAGACCGCGCGGGCTGGCCGCGGCACAGGCGGCAGCCCCGGCGCGTCGCTCCAGTCTGCGAGCGCTGCCTCGGTTTCGGCGGCGGTCCAGCCGGCCTCACGGGCGGCCGCCGCGATCGCGGATCGCTCGCCGCCACGGATCAGCGCCTCACGCACGAAGGCAGACAGGGCATCAGGAGCACGCAAGCGTCGAGCCGCCATCGTCAGTATGCCCGGTGCCAGGGCCCACACGGGCAGAAGCACTGCCCCGCGCGGCGGCGGTGGTCCGCTCCGCCTGCCTGGCGAAGTCCACGCCAGGATGTCATTGCGGCGGCGCGTCCTCTTGCCTCGCCGCGGTGCAGGGGCTGCTTCATGACGACATCTTCGCACGCGGGAATCGCGAGATACAACCGTAACCTGAATGACGCTCATCATCGCGAGGAACCTGCGAGGCCACCGGAGGTGATCGTCCGCCTGCACTTCTGCCCGGTATCGACATCCAGCGGGACCCGCGGCGCTGGCGAAAATCGCCAGAGCGCACCATGACCCGTCCGCTGACAATGCAGCGGACAGCGTGTCCTCTTGCTGATAGATTGCGCCACCAGCCTGGAGCCGACCGGAGAGTGCGCCATCACGGACCGAAGGGAACATGTCGAACGGGTCATCTCGGCCCTGACGTCTCCGGCGGCTGCCGCCAGGTCGCGCCTTGCCGCCTCATGGCTTCGCTCATTCAGCAAGCATGGGCTTGATCCGACCCGACCGCATGATGCCGGGACGCCTGATGCAGAGCGCCTGCGCAGGCGGAAGGAGGAGTTCGGCTCGATGCTTGCGGTTGCTTCGCCGAAGCTCGACGAACTTTTCGCGGCCATCGGAACATGCGGGTGCGGCGTCCTTCTGACGGATCCGGACGGGGTCGTGCTCGACAGCCGGTGCAGGGCCGGCGACGCCGAGGTCTTTCGGGCGTGGGGACTGATACCTGGCGTCGACTGGAGCGAAGCGGCGCAGGGAACGAACGGCATCGGCACCTGCCTCGTCGAGCGCCGGGCGCTCATCATCCACCGGGACCAGCACTTCTTCCCCCACAATATCGGCATGAGCTGCATCGACGCGCCGGTGTACGGAGCGGATGCAACGCTGGTCGCGGCGCTCGACGTCTCCTCCGCGAGGGCAGACCAGACGGAAGGCTTCAATCGGTTGATCGCGGCGATGGTGGCGCAGATTGCGCAGCAGATCGAGATTGATCTGTTTCGCGCAGCCTTTGCCCGTCATCGCATCGTTCTGCCCCGGGAGAGTGCATCCCCGGGCGTGGCGCTGCTTGCGGTCGACGAGGACGATGTCGTGGTGGGTGCGACGCGGGATGCGCGGCGCCTTCACGGGCTAGAGCCGACAGGCCCGGTTCGGCCACGGCCGCTCGTCGACGTCATCGGACGCGATCGCGAACAGAAGGGGCTTCGTGGCGCGGAACGCGCCGCCGTGATTCGGGCGCTGACGCGGGCGGGCGGCAACGTCTCGGAAGCGGCACGGGCGCTTGGAATCGGTCGGGCGACATTGTACCGGCGCATGAAACGCCTCGGCATCGCCTCGACGCACCCGAAAGTGTCTCAGGACTGAGACACCCCGTCCGGACCGCAGGCGGCACCCCGGCTGACAGCTTCCGTCCCGTCCCCGATGCTCCTCCCCGCTGGTCACACAGGGAGCCAGCCGCGTCCGCAGGAGGAAGAATCGATGAACCAGATGACCCAGGTCGCCGGCCACTTCATCTCGCCGTTCAATTCGCGTTACGGCAACTACATCGGCGGCAGGTTCATTCCGCCGGTCAACGGCCGGTACTTTGACAATGTCACGCCCATCACCGGCGCCGTGATTGGCGAAGTCGCGCGTTCGGACGCCGCAGATGTCGAACTTGCGCTCGATGCGGCGCACGCGGCTCGTTCTGCCTGGGGACAGACTTCGGCGGCGGAGCGATCGAATCTCCTTCTGAAGATCGCCGACACCATGGAGGCGAACCTGGACCTTCTTGCCCGGGCCGAGACATGGGACAACGGCAAGCCGATCCGCGAGACGACAGCCGCCGACATTCCCCTGGCGATCGACCACTTCCGCTATTTCGCGGGCGTGCTGCGCGGCCAGGAAGGGGCCATATCCGAGATCGACAAGGATACGGTCGCCTACCACTTCCACGAGCCGCTCGGCGTGGTTGGCCAGATCATCCCATGGAACTTCTCCCTGCTGATGGCAGCCTGGAAGCTCGCCCCGGCGCTTGCCGCAGGAAACTGCGTCGTGATGAAGCCGGCAGAGCAGACCCCGGCTGCAATCATGGTGCTGGCGGAACTCGTCGGCCACCTGTTGCCGCCAGGCGTGCTCAACATCGTCAACGGCTATGGTGCGGAGGTGGGTGCCCCGCTCGCCCGGTCGCCGCGGATCGCGAAGATCGCCTTTACCGGGTCGACGGCAACCGGCCGCAAGATCATGGAATGTGCCACGGAGAACCTGATCCCGGTCACGCTCGAGCTCGGCGGCAAGTCCCCGAACATCTTCTTCTCCGACGTGATGGCGGCGGATGACGCCTTCCTCGACAAGGCGGTGGAAGGTTTCGTCCTCTTCGCCTTCAACCAGGGCGAGGTCTGCACCTGCCCGAGCCGCGCCCTGATCCAGGAGGACATCTACGATGCCTTCATCGCTCGGGCCATCGAGCGGGTGAAGGCGATCCGGCAGGGCGACCCGCGGGAAATGGAAACGATGGTGGGCGCGCAGGCAAGCCGCCAGCAGCAGGAAAAGATTCTCTCCTATCTCCAGATCGGCCGCGAGGAAGGCGCCGAGGTCCTGGTCGGGGGCGAGGCAGCCAGTTTCGGCGGAGAGCTCGCCAACGGCTTCTATGTCCAGCCGACGATCCTGAAGGGCCACAACAGGATGCGGGTCTTCCAGGAGGAGATCTTCGGACCCGTGGTGTCGGTGACGACCTTCAGGGACGAGGCCGAGGCGCTCGCCATCGCCAACGACACGATGTACGGCCTCGGCGCTGGTGTCTGGAGCAGGGATGCGAACCGCTGCTACCGGTTCGGCCGCGCCATCGAAGCCGGGCGCGTCTGGGTGAACAACTACCATGCCTATCCGGCGCATGCTGCCTTCGGCGGCTACAAGCAGTCCGGCATCGGGCGAGAGAACCACAAGATGATGCTCGACCACTACCAGCAGACCAAGAACATCCTCGTCAGCTACAACCCGAACAAGCTCGGCTTCTTCTGACCGTTCCGGTCGGACAAATCCTCGCCGGGGCTGCAGGTGCGGCCCCGGTCGGCTGCTGCGGATGGTCCGTCCCGCGAACTGTCCTCATGTCTTCTCG
>JAJUJF010000088.1 GCA_029265455.1 Paracoccaceae bacterium
CTTGTCTACAAGCATGCGATCTCGACGGTGATGCCATCCCAGCCGATCACCCTCTACGAGGCGGAAGATCAGTGAGTTGATGACCCGGATGCGGTGCCTCGTCCTGCATCCCGACATTCGCGATCGCGCCGACACGCGCGATCCCGGCGATGCGCTCGCCGAAGCGGTGAGCCTCGCCGAGGCCCTCGATCTCGACATCATCGACGCGCGAATCGTGCCGTTGCCGCGCGCACGGGCCGGCACGCTCTTCGGTTCCGGCAAGCTCGCGGAGCTTCGTGACTTCATCGATTCCGAGGCGATCGGCCTCGTCATCGTCAATGGCCCGCTGACACCCGTCCAGCAGCGCAATCTCGAACGGGACTGGAAGTGCAAGGTCCTCGATCGCACCGGCCTGATCCTCGAGATCTTCGGCGACCGCGCGCACACCCGCGAGGGCGAGCTTCAGGTCGAGCTTGCCCATCTCAGCTATCAGAAATCGCGGCTGGTGCGCTCCTGGACCCATCTCGAACGCCAGCGCGGCGGTTACGGCTTCCTCGGTGGCCCTGGCGAGACCCAGATCGAGGCCGACCGCCGCGCGCTCTCCGAGCGCATCGACCGGCTGAAGCGCCAGCTCGAGAAGGTGACCCGGACCCGCGGCCTGCACCGGGCCGCAAGGGCGCGGGTGCCTTATCCGGTGGTGGCGCTCGTCGGCTATACCAACGCCGGGAAGTCGACCCTCTTCAATCGCCTGACCGGCTCGTCAGTGATGGCGAAGGACATGCTCTTCGCAACGCTTGACCCGACGATGCGGGCGGTGGAACTGCCGGAGGGCGGCCGGATCATCCTCTCCGACACGGTAGGTTTCATCTCCGACCTGCCGACCCAGCTCGTCGCCGCCTTCCGCGCGACACTCGAGGAGGTGCGTGCCGCCGACCTCATCCTGCATGTGCGCGACATCTCTCATCACGAGCGTGAACTGCAGGCCGCGAATGTGCGCAACATCCTCACGGAACTCGGGGTCGATCCCGATGACGAGAAGCGCCTGCGCGAGGTCTGGAACAAGATCGACCTTCTCGCGCCCGAGGAGGCCGCTGCGGCAGCCAACGCGGCGGCACGCAATCCGCGGGTCTCGGTGATCTCGGCGCGAACAGGGCAGGGGGTCGATGCCCTTCTCAGGGCGGTTGCCGACGACCTCAGGGAGGCCGCGCGTGAGGAGACGCTGCACCTGCGCTACGACCAGGGTCGCGAGCGTGCATGGCTCTTCGAGCACAATCTGGTCCTCGACGAGCGACGTCTTGATGACGGGCTCGAGCTCGACGTGCGCTGGACCGGCAGGGAGCGGGAACGCTACGAGAACGCCGTCGGCGGCGACGCGAGCTGATCGGGGCACAGGAAACCGTTTTCTTCTGGCGACCTATCGGCCGGGCACCAGGGGCAGGAGGTCTCCTGTGGCGCCCGGCTCGGGTGCGTGCCACGCCCAGTCCGCCATCCGGTTCCTGAACCAGCTGCGCTGGCGCTTCGCGAACCGCCGCGTCGCAAGTGCCGCCGCCGCCACCGCTGCATCTAGGCTCATTTCGCCCCTGAGATGGGCAATGAGTTCCGCCGCCCCGATCGCCCGCGCCGCCGGTTGCCTCGGCTCCCAGCCGGCATCTATTGCCGCCTGCGCCTCTGCGAGCGCACCTTGTTCCACCATGGTGCGGAACCGCGCCGCGATATGCCCGTCGAGGATCTCCGTCGGCGGGCTGATGATCATGGCCACCGCATCCTGCCGCCGGACCAGCGGTGGTTCCCGGACCTCGCGCCAGGCCGCCAGGCCGCGCCCGGTCGCCTCCAGCACCTCCCAGGCCCGCTGCACCCGTGCCGGATTGCGCTGGTCGATAGCGGTCCAGGTCTCCGGATCCCGCCGCGCCAGGTCCTCGGCCAGCCAGCTGATCCTTCCCTCGGCCACCACACGGTCGGCGTGCTCGCGAATTTCTGCCGGAATCGCCGGGATCGGCGACAGTCCTTCGGTCAGGGCCGTGAGATAGAGCCCGGTCCCGCCGACGAAGACCGGCCGCAATCCCGCATCCACGGCTTCGCCCAGCACGACCGCCACATCCCGGAGCCAGTCACCGACCGAATATCGCGGGCCGGCGACGTGGCCGTAAAGCCTGTGCGGCGCCCGCACAAGATCGTCCGGCCCGGGTCGCGCCGTCAGCACCTGCCAGCGCGAATAGACCTGCAGCGCATCGGCGTTGATCACCACACCACCGTCACGCTCGGCTATCGCGAGCGCCAGCGCCGACTTGCCGCTGGCCGTCGGTCCACCGACAAGAACCGGCCGCTTTGCGTATAGACTCCCGATCAATTCACATAATCTCGCTTATACGCCATTCGGATCATCCTCCTGCCTCGGCCGGACGTGCCGGTTCGTGGCCGTTGACCGCAGTGGAAATTGGCTCTGCAATGGCTGCTGCCACGCCCCCGCCCGACAACGGCCCACCCGTCCTGCAGGAGATCCGATGAGCACCGACACCATCAACGGCAGACCGATACACCGCAGCGTCACTGCGCTCGCGCGTGCGGCCCGCGACGGCCATTTCGACCGCCGCGAATTCCTGGCCCGCGCAACCGCAGCTGGCGTCACTGCGGCGGCTGCCTACGGGCTCCTCGGTCTGCCGTTGCCCGCCACAGCGCAGGAGCAGCCTTACGAAGGCCGGCGCGGCGGCATCATCCGCATCGCGATGGCCGTCATGCCTCTGCGGGATCCGCGTCTCTTCGACTGGCCGCAGATGGCGAATGTGGCGGGTCACGTCCTCGAATCTCTCGTGCGCTACACCGGCAACCACACCTTCGAACCGTGGCTCCTCGAGAGCTGGGAAGTCAACGATGATGCAAGCGAATATATCCTCCATCTCCGGCAGGACGTGCACTGGAGCAACGGCGATCCGTTCGATGCCGCCGACGTGATCTACAATTTCGCGCGCTGGGCGGAAAGCCATGTTCCCGGCAACTCGATGGCCGCAAGGATTCCCGGGCTGATCGAGAAGAAGCGCGGTTCCGAGACCGTCATGCTTCCTGATGGTGGCGGCGCCGGCACGCATCCGCGCCGGCAACTTTACGGCCTGCGCGACGATGCCGTCGAGAAACTCGATGATCACACTGTCCGGATCACCCTTCCCTCGTCCGACATCACGTTCATTCCGGCTCTCGCCGACTATCCGGCGCTGATCGTCCACCGTGATTTCGACCGCAGCGGCGCGAATTTCAGCGAGCAGCCCGTCGGCACCGGCCCATGGATGCTGACCGGGCTCGAGGTCGGCCGGCAGGCGACGCTCCGCCGTCGCGAGGACAGGCATGGCTGGTGGGGCGACAGGGTGCATGGTCCGGTCCATCTCGACGGGATCGACTATGTCGACTACGGCACCGATCCGGCGGCGACGATCGCCGCCTTCCGGGCCAGGGAAATCCACACCAACTACGAAAGCCCCGCCCGTTTCGTCGAAGACTTCGACGCGCTCGGCCTCCGTCGTTCCGAGGCCCTCACCGCCAACACCATCTGCGTGCGCATGAACGTCAAGCATCCGCCTTACGACAGGAAGCCGGTCCGGAAGGCGATACAGCGCGCCGTCGACAACGCCACCCTCCTCGAACTCGGACATGGCGGCCTCGGGATTGTCGCTGAGAACCATCATGTCGGACCCATGCATCCCGATTACGCGGAACTGCCTCCCCTGCCCCCGCGCGACCCCGATCAGGCGATGGCGCTGCTCGTGGAAGCGGACGCACGCGACTTCGAGTTCGAGCTGATCTCGCTCGACGACGATGTCGTCCGAAACACCTGTGATGCGACCGCGGCCCAACTCCGCGACGCCGGATTCAAGGTCCTGCGCACAGTGCTTTCGGGCCCCGTCTTCTGGAGAGGCTGGCAGACCTTTCCCTTCTCGGCCACCGAATGGAACATGCGCCCGCTCGGCGTGCAGATCTACATGCTCGCCTACCGGACCGACGCCGCCTGGAACGAGACCGGTTTCTCGGATCCGGAATTCGACGCGCTGCTCGACCGGGCGCTCGGTCTCGTCGACGAGGACGAGCGCCAGGAGCTCATGCGCCGCATGGAGGAAATCCTGCAGGACGCCGGGGTGATCGTGCAGCCTTACTGGCGCACCATCCATCGCCACAGCACCAGGAATGTACGCCGGCTCGACCTGAACCCGACCCTGCGCTTCCATCTCGAGCGGACCTGGCTCGCGTCCTGAACGCGAAACGCGGCTCGCCCGGTCAGGCCGCCTGCCGGCGCTCGTCCTCCTCGGCCACCGCCACCGTCCCCGACTGCGGAGGAGGTGGCAGCTGCCGGATTTCCGGCTTCCGGCGCCAGACATGCCGCTCGCTGAAGACCAGGAGCAAGAGGGCAGCGAGGCAGACCGCCTCGAAAATAAGGAACGCAACAAGCATCGGATATCTCCCAGAACATGCTTGTAACAGCTTATTTTCGGGAGCGTTCCATCTTCCCTCCCGAAGCGTTAACGGCGGCACCCGTCAGGCACCAGGACGCCAACGTCAAGACGGCGGGAGAATGCCGATCACCATGCGCTGCCAAGTGTGGCGAACCTACTGCAGTCCCACTCCGCAACGCGGCAGTCGCCGGCGGATGAGGATTGTCCGGGCTACTCTGCCGGTGCGGCCGCGCGCAGTTCCTCGGCCAGACGCTCGGTTTCGTGGGCGCGCGGCTTCGACAATCCTGCGAGCGCGAGATAGGCGACCGGCGTGAGATAGAGGGTGATCAGCGTCGCAAGGCCGAGCCCGCCGACGATCACCCAACCGAGTGCCTCGCGCGCCTCCGCCCCTGCTCCCGACGCGAGCACCAGCGGCACCCCGCCGAGCACCGTGGAGGTCATCGTCATCATCACCGGCCTGAGCCGCACCACCGCCGCCTCCTCGATCGCCTCGCGCACGCTCGCGCCCCGGTCGCGGAGCTGGTTGGCGAATTCGACGATGAGGATGCCGTTCTTGGCGATGATGCCGACGAGGAGCACGAGGCCGATCTGGCTGTAGACGTTGAGGCTCATCCCGGTCATCAGCAGCGCGAACACGGCGCAGGCCAGGCCGAGCGGCACCGTCGCCATGATGATGACCGCCGAGACGAAACTCTCGAACTGCGCCGACAGCACCAGGAAGACGACGAGGATGGCAAAGCCGAAGGTGATGAGAAGGCCCTGCTCGGTCTCCCCGAGGGCCGCTGCTTCGGCGAGGGGAATGACCCTCTGGGACGGACCGATGATCTCCGCGGCGAGGCGCTGGACCTCGGCATAGGCGTCGCCGATCGTGAGACTGCCGTCGAGCGACGCGGTGACGGAAACCGCGCGCATCTGCTGCTCCCGGCCGAGATTGGGGGCGATCGGCCGCTCCTCGATCGACACGATGGTCGAGAGCGGCACCATCTGCCCGGAACCGGCCTGGACAAAGATGTTCTCGAGATCGGTCGGATCGTTCACCGGCTGGGCCGTGGCGAACATCTTCACGTCGTAGCTCTCGTCATCGACGAAGACCTTGGTGACGGTGCGGCCGTCGAGCACGGCCTGGATCGCCTCGCCGAGACCGTCGATCGCGATGCCGAGGTCGGCGGCGCGATCGCGGTCGACCTCGACGAAGAGTTGCGGCTGCGTGCGCTCGAAGCCGAGGCGCACGTCGCCGAAACGCGGATCCTCCTCCATCCGCGCGATCAGCGCGTCCGCGCTTTCGGAGAGCCGCTCGTAGCTGTTGCCGAGAAGCGCGAACTGCAGTCCCTGCCCCGCGCCCCGGATGCCGAGCGAGTTCGGCTGCAACGCGAACGCGTCGATGCCGATGATCCCGCGAACCCGCGCGTTGATGTCGTCGACGATCTCCGCCTGCGACCGCACCCTTTCGCTCCAGGGGGCGAGCGTCATCACGGCGAAGCCGCGGTTGTCGCGCCCGCCGCTGCCGGCGATCATGAACACGTTGGTGACCTCGCCGGCGGCGACGAAGGGCTGGAGGAGCGTCTCGATCTCGCGCATCCGTGCATCGGTATAGTCGAGGGAGACGCCCTGCGGAGCCTCGATTCGCATCAGCACGACCGAGCGGTCCTCCCGGGGCGTGAGTTCCGAGCGGATCGTGCCGAACATCATCGTGGCGGTAGCGGCAACGAGCAACGTGGCCGTGATGATCACGGCCGGCGCATTCAGCGCATGGTGGAGGGTCCGGGCGAAGTATCCCTCGAGAGCCCGGCCCAGCCGTGCCAGCGGGCTCGGCCGCGCCTCGGGATCGAGACGCCGCAGCAGCCGCGCCGCGAGTACCGGGCAGATGCTGAGCGCCACGAAGGAGGAGAGCGTCACCGCGATCGCGAGGGTGAAGCCGAATTCGCGGAAGAGGCCGCCCGCCTGCCCGGGCAGGAACGAGATCGGCACGAAGACGGCGGCCAGCGTCGCGGTGGTCGAGATGACGGCGAAGAAGACCTGCCGGGTGCCGAGGACCGCGGCGGCGCGCGGCCCCATTCCCTCTGCGCGCCGCCTGACGATGTTCTCGAGGACCACGATCGCGTCGTCCACCACCATGCCGGTGGCGAGGACGAGAGCGAGCAGCGTCAGGATGTTGAGCGAGAAGCCGGTGAGATAGATCGCCGCCAGCGTGCCGATCAGCGCGATCGGGATCGTCAGCGCCGGGATCAGCGTTGCCCGCGCGTCGCGCAGGAAGACATAGATGATCGCGATGACGATGATCGTGGCGAGGATGAGGGAGATGACGACCTCGTTGATCGCTCCGCGCACGAAGGTCGCCTCGTCGCTCGAGACGAAGATCGAGACATCTTCCGGCAGCACCCGGTCGAGCTCCGCCACCGCCTCCCGTACCGCGGAAGATATCTCGATCGTGTTCGACTGCGCCTGGCGCAGGATGCCGATACCCACCCCCGCGCGACCGTTCGAGCGCAGGATGCTCTCGCCGGTATCGGGCCCGAGGCTCACAACCGCGACGTCACCGAGGCGAAGCCCGTCGCGCAGCGGAATCGCCTCGAACCCGGCCGGCGTCGCCACCGCGGCGGTGGCGCGCACCGAGAGGCTCTGGTCCGACATCGTCAATGCGCCCGCCGGCGCGTCGAACGAGACGGTGTTGAGGGCATTGCGCACGTCGGCGAGCGTCAGACCCCGGCTCGCGAGCGCGGCAAGGTCGAGATCGACGCGGAAGACCGGCGTGCGGTCGCCATAGACCTGGGCATCCGCGACTCCGGGCACCGAGATCAGGCGATCGACAACGGTTTCCTCGACGAGATCGGTGAGGTCCTGCACGCTGCGCGACGCCGAGGTGACGCCGATCCGCATCACTGCATCGGCGTCGGCATCCGCCTTGACGATCCGCGGCTCTTCCGCGTCGTCGGGAAGCGCGTTCCTTACTCGCGCGATGGCGTCGCGCACATCGGTGGCCGCGACATCGAGATCGACGGAATCGTCGAATTCCACCGTCACCCGGCTGCGGCCGAACCGCGAATCGGAAGAGATCGCGCGCACGCCGGCCACTCGGCCGGCGGCCCCCTCGACCACGGCTGTCACCTCGCGATCGATGGTCTCGGGAGAGGCGCCGGTGAATTCGGTGGTGATCGTGACGATCGGCCGGTCGACATCGGGAAGCTCGCGGATCTCCACCCCGAGGAGGCCGGCGAGGCCCGCGATGACGATCAGCGCGCTCAGCACGAAGGAAAGGATCGGGCGGCGCACGAAGAGCGCGATGCCGCCGCCGGTCTCGTCCCTGCCGGTCACGGCCACCTCACGCGTCCGATGCCTGTGGCGCCGCGCGTGAGAGACCGAGTCCCGCGCCATCACCCGCCGGCATCGTCGCGGGATCGGGGCGGATCATGACCGCCGCCCCGTCGCGCAGCCGCTGCACGCCTTCGGTGACGACCGGCGTGCCGGGTGCGAGTTCGCCGGCGACAAGCACGCGATCACTCCACCGCTGCACGATACGCACGGGCGTCCGCTCCGCGCGCTCCTCGATCACGGTCCAGACATAGGCGCCGTCCGAGGCCCACTGGATCGCGAGCGGCGGCACCGCGACATGGACCTCGCCCCGGAACGACAGCTCGATCCGGAAGGCCATTCCGGGCCGCAGCAGGTCGTGCCGGTTGTCGATCATCGCCTGCACCAGCAAGGTGCGCGATTCGGGATCGATGCGGTTGTCGATGGCATGGATTTCCCCCTCGAGCAGGAGTGCCGGACGCGCAAGCGCGGTCGCCACGATCGCATCGCCCGCCCGCACCTCGCCGACCCAGCGTTCCGGCACCCGGAAATCGACGAGGATCCGCGACCGGTCCTCGAGCCTCGCGATCTCGGTGGTGGTGCTCACCTGCTCGCCGGGTTCGATCGGCAGGATGCCGACAAATCCCGCGAAGGGCGCGACGATCCGCCGCCGCTCGAGCGCGAGTTCGGCATCGCGCAGTTCGAGCCGGGCGCGGTCGAGGGCGAGCTGTGCCTCGCGAAGCTGGACCGCGGTGACCGCGCCGGTGTTCCGGAGCCGCTGGAACCGGTCGAGCGCCGCCGAGGCATCGGCGACCGCGAGTTCGGCCCGCTCGACGCCGATTTCCTCGGCATCGCTGTCGAGAAGGGCCAGAATCTCGCCTGCCTCCACCTTCTGGCCGGAAACGACCGGCACCTCGACCAGACGGCCGGAGACGAGCGGCGTCACCGCGACGGACCGTATGGCGCGGCCGTCGCCGATCGCCGCGATCCGGCCATCGGCCCGGTCCTCGACCGCCGGTACCGCGACCACCTCCACCGGCCCGCCGAAGCCCTCGCCACTGAACGGCGGCGGTGCGGTGGCGCGCTCGGCGGCATCCGGCACCGGCAAGCCGATCCGGGCGAGGAAAGGGGCCGCCGCAGGCACATGCCATGCCCAGACGAGCCCTGTTGCCGCAACGAGGAACAGGATGATCGCGATCTGTTTCCACCAGGCCATCGCCCGACCTTTCACCCATCAGCGCCCTGAGACGCCCTGCACGCCGGGCCACTCCACGCCCGCCGCGATGTTTAGGCAGCACGGGGCGGATGAAAAGAACCCTTCTTCCTTCGGGGCCTCGCGGGCTTTCACGAAGCTGTCAGCTTCGCGTGCCTCCGACCGTCCCGGCGCTGCTCGACAACAACCGCCCTCACGCCCCGATTCGGCACGAATCCGAGCATACACGTCTGGAAGGCCCGCAGGTTCGTCACCGGCTTCTGAAGGCAGGCAGCAGCGCCAGCGGAGCGCGCCCTCGATTCCCAGCTCCCGCGGGCCCTGGCACTCGTGGCGACGATCGCTCCGGACCGCCCCAGGGCCGTCGCGAGGGCGCGGATCAGCACCAGCCCGCCGCCCTCCGGCAGGTCGAGATCGACGACGATGACATCCGGCCGGCAGATGGCGAGATGACGATGTGCAGCGGCGACCCTGTCGGCCCGGCGCAGGCGCGCCCCGCTTTCGGCCGCGAACCGGCGCAGCGTTTCCGCCGTCGCTTCGCAGCCATCGATCAGGAGGATTCTGACGCCGGAAAGGCACCTGCGCGGCGCGAGGACCGCGCCAGGTGCAGCGATGCGATACTCGCTCATGGATGCGTCCTCCTTCCCGGGCGGAAGGACTACGCATCCCTCGTGAACGAGACGTTAAGAACCGGATCCCCTCGGCAACCCCTTCCTCAGGCTGCGGCCACGGCGCGGCCGGTCATCACCTTGACGAGATGCGCGCGGTATTCGGGCGTCCCGTGCAGGTCGCCGATCATGCCGTCCGCCTCCACGGCCAGGCCCTCGAGCGCCTCCTTGCGGAAGTCCACCGCCAGCGCCGCTTCCGCCTCCCTCCAGCGGAAGACTCCCTCCTCGGAGGCACCGGTGACCGCGACCCGGACCTCCGAGGGGAATTTCGCCACGAAGACCCCGCAGAGGGGAAAACGCGAGGCAGGCTGGGCGAACTTGGCGTAATGCGCCCGCTCGGGGATCGGGAACCGGACCTCGGTGATGATCTCCCCGGGCTCGAGCGCGGTCGTGAACATCCCCTGGAAATAGTCGTCGGCGCCGATCTCGCGCACGTTCGTCACCACCGTTGCTCCCGTGGCAAGCACCGCGGCCGGATAGCAGGCAGAGGGATCGTTGTTGGCGAGACTGCCGCCGATCGTGCCGCGGTTCCTGACCGCCGGGTCGCCGATCTCCCCGGCGAGTGCCGCGAGCGCCGGAAAATCGCCCTTCGCCTCCCGCGCCACCTGCGCATGGGTGGTGCCGCCGCCGATGCAGAGACGGCCCTGATCATCACGGCGGATGCCGACGATCTCGCGGATGCCCTTGAGGCTCACGAGCACCGAAGGCTGTGCCAGCCGCTGCTTGAGGGTCGGGATCAGGGTCTGGCCGCCGCCGAGCGCCTGGGCGTCCTCGGCCTTCAGCGCCTCCACGGCTTCGGCCAGCGAGGCAGGTCTCACGAAGTCGAACGCGTACATCTCTCCCCTCCCCTCACGCAACTGCGTTCATCGCGGCCCAGACGCGCTGGGGCGTAAGCGGCATGTCGATATGCTCGATCCGGTATCCGCCGCGGTTGAGCGCATCGATGACCGCATTGACCACCGCCGGCGGCGTGCCGATCGCTCCCGCCTCGCCGCAGCCCTTCACCCCGAGCGGATTGTGGGTGCAGGGCGTCCGGCAGGAATGATCGACCGTGTACATCGGCAGATCATCGGCGCGAGGCATGGCGTAATCCATGTAGGAGCCGGTCTGGAGCTGACCGTTCTCGTCATAGACCGTGCATTCGAGCAATGCCTGGCCGATGCCCTGCGCGATACCGCCATGAACCTGGCCGTCGACGATCATCGGGTTGACGATATTGCCGAAATCGTCCGCGGCGGCGAAGCTCACCACCTCGACCTTGCCGGTCTCCGGATCGACTTCCACCTCGCAGGCATAGGCGCCGGCCGGATAGGTGAAGTTCGAGGGATCGTAGAAGGCAGACTCTTCCAGCCCCGGCTCGATCTCGGTGAGCGGGTAGTTGTGCGGCACATAGGCAGCGAGCGTCACGTCCGCCCAGGCCACCGACCGGTCCGTGCCGGCGACCGTGAACTTGCCGTCCCTGAACTCGATATCGCCCTCCGCCGCCTCGAGGAGATGCGCGGCGATCTTCCTCGCCTTGGCGATGATCTTCTCGGTGGCCCGCACGATGGCCGACCCGCCGACCGCGAGGGAGCGCGAGCCATACGTCCCCATGCCGAACGGGATCTTCGATGTGTCGCCATGTACGATATCGACCTGGTCCACGTCGATGCCGAGCATGTCGGCCACGACCTGGGCGAAGGTCGTCTCGTGGCCCTGGCCGTGGCTGTGCGAGCCCGTGAAGACCGAGAGCGAGCCGGTCGCGTTCACCCGCACCGTCGCGCTCTCGTAGAGCCCGGCCCGCGCGCCGAGCTGGCCGACGAGGTTCGACGGCGCGATGCCGCAGGCCTCGATATAGGAGGCGATGCCAAGGCCCCGCAGCTTGCCGCGTGTAGCGCTCTCCTGACGCCGTGTCTCGAACCCGGCCACGTCCGCGATCTCGACGAGCTTGTCCATCGTCGCGTCGTAGTTGCCGGTGTCATAGACCACCGCGACCGGCGTCTGGTACGGGAACTGGTCAGGCTTGATGAAGTTGCGGCGCCTGAGTTCGATCGGGTCGATCCCCATCTCCCGCGCCGCCTTGTCCACCACGCGCTCGAGCTGGTACGTCGCCTCCGGCCGCCCTGCCCCGCGATAGGCGTCGACCGGCACGGTGTTGGTGAAGACCGCCTTCACGTTCACGTAGATGAGCGGCGTCGTATAGGTGCCGGCCATCAGCACGCCATGAAGCCAGGTCGGGATGCTCGGCGCGAAGGTCGAGAGATAGGCCCCCATGTTCGCGTAGGTGTCGGTCCGGAGCGCAAGGAACTTGCCGTTCTCGTCGAGCGCGAGCTCGATCTTCGTCACGTGATCGCGGCCCTGGGCGTCCGAGACGAAGGCTTCCGAACGGGTCGAGGTCCATTTCACCGGCCGGCCCACCTTCTTCGCCGCCCAGGTGCAGAAGGCCTCCTCCGCATAATGGAAGATCTTCGAGCCGAAGCCCCCACCCACATCCGGTGCCACCACCCGCAGCTTGTGCTCGGGGATGCCGAGGACGAAGGCCCCCATCAGCAGCCGGATCACATGCGGGTTCTGGCTCGTCGTGTAGAGGGTGTACTGATCGTCTGCCGCATCATACTCGCCGATCGCGGCCCGGGGCTCCATCGGGTTCGCCACCAGCCGGTTGTTGACGAGTTCGAGCGTGGTGACGTGGTGGGCCTTGCGGATCGCCTCGTCCACGGCCTCGCGGTTCTCCTCGACGAAGCCCCAGTCGAAACAGAGGTTCGAGCCGATCTCGTCATGGACGAGCGTCGCCCCTTCCGCGACCGCCGCCTTCATGTCGAGGACCGCCGGCAGTTCCTCGATCTCCGGGACGATCGCCTCGACCGCGTCGCGCGCCTGCGCCAGGGTCTCGGCCACCACCGCGGCAA
>JAJUJF010000078.1 GCA_029265455.1 Paracoccaceae bacterium
ATCGAGGCCCGGCTGCGGCATCTCGCCGAGCGGCTGGAGGCGCGGGAGGCGCGGCTCGCGCGGCTGCGGCCGCGGCTGATCGCGGCGCCGGCCGAACGGCTCGCGGCTGCGGCGCGGATGCTCGCAAGCCTCGATTACCACGCCGTGCTTGCCCGGGGCTTCGCGGTGGTGCGCGACGAGGCGGGGGAGGTGGTGACGCGGGCGGCGGCGGTCAGGCCGGGGCTGCGGCTCGAACTCGAATTCGCGGACGGAAGACGCGGGGCGCTGGCCGAGGGCGAGCGAATCCGGCCGCGCCGCCGCAGGGGCCGGGACGAGCCGGAACAGGGGCGGCTTCTCTAGCTCGGCTGCCCCGTGAGCCCGAGCGGGCAGGGCAGGTGGCTGTAGCGGCGGGGGGATGTCCCAGCAGCTGCTGCGTGCAGCGGCGGACGGAGGATGAGGCGGCGGCCTTCCTGTTTCCGAAGGCGAAACCGGCCATCATTCCCCTCGCGCCCGTGCGAGTTCCCTGTCAGAAATGCTTGACCTTTCGGGGCCGATGAGGTTGGCCGGATACAACAGGATCGATGCACAGGATGTGGGGAGAAGCGGCATGGCGCTGGATGAGCAAAAGGGCGTCTGGAAATCCGGACGCGGCAAGGGCCGGCTCACCCCGAAGGGCCGGCAGCTTGACGATGCGGCGCTGGCCGAGGTTCGGGCACTGCTGGGGGACCGGCCGCGGCGGCGCGATCTGCTGATCGAGCATCTGCATCTGATCCAGGACAGATACGGGCATCTGAGCGCCGCGCATCTGCGGGCGCTTGCCGAGGAGATGCGGCTGCCGCAGGCGGCGGTCTGGGAGGTCGCGACCTTCTACGCGCATTTCGACGTGGTGAAGGAGGGCGAGACCCCGCCGCCCGCGCTCACGATCCGGGTCTGCGATTCGCTTGCCTGCGAGCTTGCCGGGGCGGATGCGCTCGCGGAGGCGCTGGCTTCCGGCCTCGATCCGTCGGAGGTGCGGGTTGTGCGCGCGCCCTGCATGGGCAGGTGCGAGGTCGCGCCGGTGGCCGTTGTCGGGCGCAATCACATCGGCAAGGCCACGCCGGAGACCGTGACGGCAGCGGTCTCGGCGCGCGCGGTCGAGCCGGAGATTGCCCCCTACCAGGATTTCGATGCCTATCGCTCGGGCGGCGGCTACCAGACGCTCGAGGCCCTGCGGGGCGGCGCCAGGACCCCGGACGAGGTCCGGCGCGAGGTTCTGGTCTCCGGTCTGCGCGGCCTCGGTGGTGCGGGTTTCCCGTCGGGCAAGAAGTTCAGCTTCGTGCAGGAAGCGCCGGCGCCGCGATTCCTCGCCGTCAACGGCGACGAGGGCGAGCCCGGGACCTTCAAGGACCGCTACGTGCTCGAACGGTCGCCGCACGTGTTCCTCGAGGGCATGCTGATCGCCGCCTGGGCGATCGATGCCGCGCGCTGCTTCATCTACATGCGCGATGAATATCCGGCGGTGCTCGCCATCCTGAACAGGGAGATCGCGGCACTCGAGGCTTCCGGGCTGGTCGAGCCCGGCTATATCGATCTCCGCCGCGGCGCCGGCGCCTATATCTGCGGCGAGGAGAGCGCGATGATCGAATCGATCGAGGGCAAGCGCGGCCTGCCGCGCCACCGGCCGCCCTATGTCGCGCAGGTGGGCATCTTCGGCCGGCCGACGCTCGTCCACAATATCGAGACGCTCTACTGGGTCGCTCGGATCTGCCGCGAGGGGCCGGAGGTGCTCTCGGCCTACGAGAAGAACGGGCGCCGTGGCCTGCGCCATTACTCGGTATCGGGGCGGGTGAAGAATCCCGGCGTCTATCTCCTGCATTCCGGCTCGACGATTCTCGACATCATCGAGGCGGCTGGCGGCATGGCCGAGGGGCACGAGTTCAAGGCCTACCAGCCGGGCGGGCCGTCCTCGGGCATCCTGCCGGCGTCGCTCGACGACGTGCCGCTCGATTTCGACACGCTCCAGCCGCACGGGAGCTTCATCGGCTCGGCCGCGGTGGTGGTGCTCTCGGACAAGGACAGCATCAAGGATGCGGCGCTCAACATGCTGCGGTTCTTCGCGCATGAGAGCTGCGGCCAGTGCACGCCCTGCCGGGTCGGCTGCGCGAAGGCGGTGCAGCTCATGGGGGCGGAGCGCTGGGATCGCGACGTGCTCGCCGATCTCTGCACGGTGATGGAGGATGCCTCGATCTGCGGCCTCGGCCAGGCGGCGCCGAATCCTATCCGGCTCGCGATGAAGTATTTCCCGGACGAGATCTGAGACCGGGGCGGATGGTGGCCTGATGCCCCGGCTGCCGGCCGTTCAGGAAGCGAAGGCCTCGACCATCGCCATGTAGCCGCCCTGGTCGAGGAATTCCTGCTCGGCCGGGGTGGAGGCGCGGCCGAGTACCTGGTTGCGGTAGGGAAAACGGCCGAAGCGGCGGATGATCTCGCGATGGGCGCGGGCGTGGTTCAGGCTCTCGCCGGTGCCGAAGCTCAGCGCGATCAGGCGCACGCACCGGTCCTGATCGGCCAGGACCTCCGAATGCATCAGCGGGAGGTAGAAGAACTGCCGCTCCGGCAGGTCGATCTGTTCGTCGAAGCCGCGGGCGATCGCGGACTTGGCAGCCTTCAGGGCCTCGTGATCGGTGGCGAAGGCGCGGGCATCGCCGCGGAACATGTTGCGCGGGAACTGGTCGGCGAGGATCAGGTAGGCGAGAGCGGACCTGGGGCTGCCCAGCCAGTCCTTCAGTTCCCCGGCGCGGAGACGTTCCCAGTCGTCGCTGAAGCGGTTGCGGATCGCCTCGTCGATTTCCGGCACGACGTCGTACCAGCGTTCGGGTCCGACCTCGGTCAGCCAGTAGTCCAGGATTTCCTGCGCGCGTCGGTCCATGGCGCTCTCCCGGTTGCCCGCAACGAAGATTGCCCGAGGCGCAATCGAAAGAGAAGAGGGATCACCCGGTTTCCGGCGCATTGAGCGTGGACATACCGGGGCGCAGCGGCCGCAGCGCCCCCTTCAGCCGGTGCGCACGCGCCCGAGATCCTCGCCACCGTGGCTGCGCGCCCGCTCGATTGCCGCTGCGAGGCTGCGGGAATCGAAGGGCTTGGCGACACGGACATGCGGCACGCCGGCCGGAAGCTCCGCGTAGCCGGTGGCGACCAGGCCCGGCAGATGCGGCCAGCGCTCGCGGATGGCGGCGAGGAGCTGCAGCCCGGTCATCTCGGGCATGCCTTGGTCGGTGATGACGATGTCGACCGATGAGTCTTCCTCGAGGCGCGCGAGCGCCGCGGCGCCGGAATCGGCCTCGATCACGTCATGCCCGAGATCCTCGAGGATCATGACCGTGTTCATCAGGACAAGGGGATCGTCGTCCACGGCGAGAACCCTGAGGCGCGCCGGCTGGACACGGGTTTCGGATGGCCGAGCAGCCGGTTCCGCATCCGGGGCGGATGCGGCGATCGGCAGCCAGATCTCGGCGGTGGAGCCGGCGCCGGGGCGGCTCGCGAGGCGGAGGCAGCCCCCCGACTGTTCGGCGAGGCCATGGACCATGGAGAGGCCGAGGCCGGTGCCCTTGCCGAGCGCCTGGGTGGTGAAGAAGGGATCGCGCGCGCGGGCGAGTGTCGCCGCATCCATGCCCTCGCCCGAATCGGCAACCGTGATGCAGATGTACTCCCCGGGTCCGAGCTCGTCGGCGCCCGTATCACCGGGGCGGCCGGGTGCAACGTGCCGACGGGCGGCGGAAATGGCCAGCCTGCCGCCATCCGGCATCGCGTCCCGGCCGTTGACCGCGAGATTGATGAGCGCGAGTTCGAGCTGCACGCGATCGACGGCCACCGGCGGCAGGTCGGGCGCCAGGTCGATCGCGAGTTCCACCCCGGCGCCGAGCGACTGGCGCAGGAGGTCGCGCATGCCGTCGATCAGCGCCGGGAGGGAGACGGATTCGGGCGCCAGCCGCTGCTGGCGGGCGAAGGCGAGCATGCGCTGGGTGAGGGTCACGCCGCGCTGGGCGGCGGCGGCGGCGTTCTCGGCGAGCGCAAGCGCCTCGCCGTCATTGGCGAGATGGCGGCGCAGGCGGTCGAGGTTGCCGACAACCACCGCGAGCAGGTTGTTGAAATCGTGGGCAACGCCGCCGGTGAGCTGGCCGACTGCCTCCATCTTCTGCGCCTGGCGCAGCGCCTCCTCGGCCTGGCGGTGGGCGGTGACATCGACCAGGCCGCAGAGCGCGCGGGTCATCTCTCCCGAAGCATCACGCTCGGCGCGGGCGGAGATCAGCACGTTCAGGACCTTGCCCGACCGCGCAAGGATGCGCGAGTCGAGGTCGCGCACCTCTCCCTCGGCGACGAGGGCGGGGATGTCGAGAACGGGCTCGCCTTCGGCGCTCGGGGGCAGGAAATCGCCGAGATGCCGGCCGATCACCTCCTCGCGGCGGTAGCCGAGCAGGTCGAGCCAGGCGTCGCTCACCTTGAGGATGCGGGAGTTGCGGTCGAGCGAGTGCAGCGGCAGCGGCGTGTGGCGGTAGGTGTCGCGCAGCGCCGCCTCGGCGAGGCGCAGCCTCTCGGCTTCCTGCGCCCGCGATTCGGCGAGGCGGCGGTCGAGCAGGGAGGCAGCGAGCACAAGGAGGAGGATGACAAGGGCAACACCTGCAACACCGAAACCGAGGGAGCCGTGATCAAGGCCGGCCGCCCCGGGCTCGACGTTCCCGGAAAGCATCGTCAGGCTGGAGCCGAGGATGCTGATGTAATGCATGCCGAAGAGCGCAAGGCCCATCGCACCGGCGGCCGCCAGCCTCGTCCGCAGGGAGGTCTTGCGGAAGGCGATCCGGAGCGCGGCGGCCGAGGCGCCCAGCGTGATCACGATCGCGATCAGGAGCCAGGGCAGGTCGGGGGAGACGACGATCGAAGGCCGGATCGCGGCCATGCCGAGATGATGGACGCCGGCGAGCCCGGCGCCAAGGCAGGCGGCACCGAGGGCAAGAGGCACGCCGCGCGGTCCGCTCCTCGCGACGATCGCGAATCCGACGCCGGTCGCAGCGAGGGCAAGCAGGCCCGAGAGGATCGTGAGGCCGGGGTCGAAGGTGGTCTCGCCGGCGGGCAGCTCCATTGCCAGGATCGCGACGAAATGCATCGCCCAGCTGCCGCCGCCCAGCGCGATCGCGGCCGCGGCGAGCCAGCCCGTGCGCAGCCAGCCTTCCGTCGCCCGGATGCGGCCGACGAGGTCGAACGCGGTGAAGGAGGCCGCGCAGGCGATCAGCAGCGACAGGATGACGAGGAGCGGGTGGTGGTTCACTGCGATCGTCATTGTCGATCATCCATGGGCGTTTCCCGTCCCGCGGCCGCGGATGCCGGGGCCGTCCCCCTGGCGGATCCGTATCTCCTGTCCGGCCTGCATGCGGTGAAGCCCCGATATGTCACTGCCGGCGTTCGAGCCGCAGGAAGGTGAAGATGCCGAGCGGCGGGAAGCGCCGCTCCTCGACGAGGGAAAGGCGCGGCTCGCCGAGCACGCGCTCCATCTCGAAGTCGGGATGCCAGCCGAGCTTGTCGGCAAAGGGCGCCAGGGCGCGCTCGACCCCTGCGAGCATGCCCCGGTCCCGGGCGAAATGGTTGACGATGACGACCTCGCCCCCGGGTTTGCAGACGCGGGCCATCTCGGAGATGACGCGTTCGGGCTCCGGCACGACCGAGACCAGATACATCGCCACCACCGTATCGAAATGCCCGTCGGGGAATTCGAGATGGCGGGCGTCCATCTCGTGGATGCCCTTGACGTGCGCGAGCCTTTCCTTGCGAACCTTCTCGCGCGCCTTATCGAGCATGTCGGCGGAGACGTCGATCCCGGTCACCTCGAGATGCGGGCTGTAGCGCTTGAGCGAGAGGCCGGTCCCGACGCCGACCTCGAGGACGCGGCCGGAACGGGTGTTGAGATAGTCGACGACGCGGTTGCGGCCGATCCCGGTGATGGCCCCGAAGGTGTTGTCGTAGATCGGTGCCCATCGGCGGTAGGTCTCGGTGACGGCTTTGAGGTCCATGGCGGTCTCCGGAAGCAGCTCAGATCGTGGGGCGGCGGCGCGCGGTCACCAGCCCGTGCACCACCGCGGCAGCATAGGCAAAGACGAGGATCACCATCAGCAGCCAGAACCGGGTGAGCACGAGGCCGACGATCACCCCCATGGCGACGAGGAGATAGGGAACGTGGTCGCGCGAGATGCGCAGGCCCTTCGGCGACAGGGTCGGGATCCGGCTGACCATCAGGATGCCGACGAGGCCGAGATAGACGGCAACGATGATCCACGCCCCCCGCAGGTCGAGGATGCCGCCGAGCGTGAGATAGAGCGGCAACATGGCGAGGAGGGCGCCGGCGGGAGCGGGAACGCCGGTGAAATGCGCCCGTCCCGGCGGCGGTGGCAGGTCGCGGTTGACGTTGAACCGGGCAAGGCGGAGGCAGCAGCAGATCGCGAAGACGAGGGCGAAGATCCAGCCGAAACCCGGCGCGTCGCTGAGGGCGAAGAAGAAGACGAGAAGGGCGGGAGCAACGCCGAAATTGACGAAATCCGCCAGGGAATCGAGTTCGGCGCCGAAGGAGCTCGCGACCTTCAGCTTGCGGGCGAGAAGCCCGTCGAACCCGTCGATCACCGCGGCGAAGATGATGAGGAGCGCGGCGAGCTCGAAATCCTTCTCGAAGGCGAAGCGGATGGAGCTGAGCCCGGCCGAGAGGCCGAGGATGGTGACGAGATTGGGCAGGAGATGGAGGAAAGGCAGGCTGCGGGGGCCCGCGTCGGGGCCCTCGTCGCCGAGTTGCGGCACGGGATCGATCTCGTCCCAGGCCGATGCGGGACGGCGGTCGGGATGTTCGGGGCCGGGCATCAGCGGATCTCCCCCTGGCGGGGCGGCTCGCTCGAGAGCAGGTCGGCGATCACCGTCTCGCCGGCGGTCATGTACTGGCCGGTGACGGCGAGGGGGGAGACGCCGTCGGGAAGATAGACATCGAGGCGCGAGCCGAAGCGGATCATGCCGAACCGCTCGCCGGTGCGGATGCGATCGCCCTCGCGCACGTCGCAGACGATGCGGCGGGCGACGAGGCCGGCGATCTGGACGACGGCGAGGCGGCGGCCGTCCTCGAGGTCGATCACCAGGGCGTTGCGCTCGTTGTCGGAACTTGCCTTGTCGAGGGAGGCGTTCACGAACTTGCCGGGACGATAGGCGACACGGGTGATCGTGCCGGTGACGGGCGCGCGGTTCACGTGGCAGTCGAAGACGTTCATGAAGATGCTGATCCGCGTCATCGTCGTCGGGCCGAGGCCGAGTTCCGCGGGCGGGACGGCGGCCGCGATCTGCGAGACGAAGCCGTCGGCGGGAGCGACGATCAGCCCCTCGCGGGTCGGCGTCATCCGGTCGGGATCACGGAAGAAGTAGTAGCACCAGACGGTCAGTCCGACCCCGATCCAGCCGAGCGGCTCGGCGACGAAGAAGAGGACAAGGGTGATGACGGCGAAGATGCCGATGAACCGTGGCCCCTCGCGGTGGACGGGCTTGAGGACGGTAGAGAGGACGCTGATGGACATCGGCTCCGGTCATGGCCGTTGCAGTCTGCCTCTCTTACCGCAAAACGGCGCGAGTGCAACGGCAGCAGGAGAGACGGGGAAGTTGCCTGTTAAGTCGTGATTTTCCCCGGCGCAACCCGCGCGTGAACGATGCATCGGGCAGCGGATGTTCCTCCGGCTTCAGGGCACGAGACGCATCTCGTCCCCCGCTATCTCGATCCGGGAGAAACGGTCGAGGAAGGACATGCCGAGAAGCGAGATGTCGAGTTCGCCTTCGCTGACGGTGGCGGGGACGTCGCGAGCGACGTGACCGGCGAGGGCGAGGCTGTCGAGGCGGACGGACGCGGTTCGGACGGTGCCGTTCGCGGTGCGGGCCCGGCCGAGATAGAGCAGCCCGTCCGGGTCGATCCCGGCGGCGATGGCGTCATCGCGCGAGAGGACGATCGCGGAGGCGCCGGTATCGACCATGAACCGGATCGGCGTGTCGTTGACGGAGAGCTCGGCGTGGAAATGTCCGTCGCGGGCGCGGGAGAGGATCACCGTCTCCCCCGAGACCGAAAGCGCGGCCGCGGGCGGCTCGCCGTGTTCGTTCCAGAGCCAGTAGCCGACAACAAGCATGGCGCCGATCGCGCCCCAGACGAGGAGGGCGCGGATCGCCCTGGCAATGGCGTAGCCGCCCCCGAACAGGAACAGGAGCAGGAAGGCGCCGAGGAGCGCGAGGTAGAGAAGGCGGGCGCCGCTGTCGGGGTCCATCACGTGCCGTCGATGATGCCGACCTCGGTCAGGCCGTCGATGACGAACTGGACGGAGAGGGCGGCGAGCAGGATGCCGAGGAGCCGGGTGAACACGGTGATGCCGGTCGGGCTGAGGTGACGGGCAACGCTGCTGCCGGCGAGG
The DNA here is from genome assembly GCA_029265455.1 of Paracoccaceae bacterium. Classification (GTDB taxonomy): domain Bacteria; phylum Pseudomonadota; class Alphaproteobacteria; order Rhodobacterales; family Rhodobacteraceae; genus Amaricoccus. The sequence continues at coordinate 8,430 of JAJUJF010000078.1, forward strand.
AAGAGGCCGAGGCAGAGCGCCATGATCGCGGCGAGGATGAGGTTGAGGATGACGAGGCCGGCGATACCCTCCGTCGTGCTGGAATAGAGGATCATCGTCGCCAGTGCCCCCGGTCCGGCGATGAGCGGGGTTGCGAGCGGGAATACCGTCGGGTCGGGCGGCGGGTCATCGGCCCGGTGATTGCGGCGCTCGGAGCGCTTCTCGAACAGCATCTCGACGGCGATCAGGAAGAGGAGGAGGCCACCGGCGATGCGGAAGGCCGACATCGAGATGCCGATGGCCTCGAGCATGGTCTCGCCGAAGAGGCCGAAGAACGTCAGGATGACGAAGGCGATCACGCAGGCGCGGATCGCGGTCATCCGACGCGCCGCGATGTCCATCGTCCGGGTGAGCGCGATGAAGAGCGGGACCGAGCCTACCGGGTCGATGGTGACGAAGAGCGCCACGGCGGCCGTCACCGCCTCGTCGAAACTCATGGCGTGCCGCCGGCCGCCTCGAGTCGCTCGACCGCCTCGATCCAGAGCGCCTCGGCACGCGCGAGGCCTTCCTCGATCTCGGCGCGCTTGCGCAGCCACTTCTCCATCTCGGCGGGTGACCGCTCGTAGAGGCTCGGGTCGGCGATCCGGGCATCGACGGTCTTGAGCACCTCCTCGAGCTTGGCGACGCGGTCCTCGCAGCGGCTGATCTCGGCGCGCAGCGGCGCGATGTCGCGCGGGGAAGGCCTGGTCTTCTTCGGCTTCGCGGGCTTCGGCGCCGGGCCGTTCCCTCCGCGCTCGGACAGGAGACGGCGGCGATAGCCCTCGATGTCGTCCTCGAAGACACGGACGGTTCCGTCCTTCACGAGCCAGAGCCGGTCGGCGACGAGTTCGATCAGATGGGCGTCGTGGCTGATGAGGATGACGGCGCCCGAATAGCCGAGGAGTGCCTCGACCAGCGCCTCGCGGCTCTCGATGTCGAGATGGTTGGTCGGCTCGTCGAGGATGACGAGATGGGGCGCGTCGAGCGTGGCGAGCAGCAGCGACAGCCGCGCCTTCTGGCCCCCGGAGAGGCGGCCGACCTCGGTCGTCGCGATCTCGGCGCCGATGCCGCCGGCGGCGAGGTGGGCGCGGAGCTTCGCGGGCGGCTCGGCCGGTCGCAGCCGCTGTAGATGGGCAAGCGGCGTCGCGTCGATGTCGAGCTCGTCGACCTGGTGCTGGGCAAAATAGCCGATGCGGAGTTTCGGCGCGGCTATGACCCGGCCCGCCATCGGCCGGAGCCGGGCGGAGATCAGCTTGGCGAGGGTCGACTTGCCCTGGCCGTTCTGGCCGAGGAGGGCGATGCGGTCGTCCTGATCGATGCGGAGATCGAGATCCTTCAGGACCGGCCGGCCGTCGTAGCCGGCGGCGGCGCCCTCGAGGCGCAGGATCGGTGGCGAGAGTTCCTCGGGATCGGGGAAGTTGAAGGAGGCGACCTCGGCGTCGCGTTCCACGATGATCGGCTTCAGCTTCGCGAGCGCCTTCAGGCGGGACTGGGCCTGCCGCGCCTTGGTCGCCTTGGCGCGGAAACGGTCGACGAAGGCTTGCATGTGCGCGCGCTGGGCTTCCTGCTTGCGGGCCTCGGCCTCGGCCACGGCGATCCGGGCACGGCGGGTCTCGTCGAAGGTGTCGTAGTCGCCCTGATAGTAGGTGAGCTTGCGGTCATGGAGATGGAGGATGCCGGTGACCGCGCGGTTGAGGAGCTGGCGGTCATGCGAGATCACCAGCACCGTGTGCGGATAGCGCGCGAGGAAGCTCTCGAGCCAGAGCGTGCCTTCGAGGTCGAGATAGTTGGTGGGCTCGTCGAGGAGCAGGATGTCGGGTTCGGCGAAGAGCACCGCCGCGAGGGCCACGCGCATTCGCCAGCCGCCGGAGAAGGCGGAGCAGGGGCGCTGCTGCGCCTCGGCGTCGAAGCCGAGGCCGGCGAGGATGGTGGCGGCGCGGGCTTCCGCCGAATGGGCGCCGATGTCGGCGAGGCGCGTCTGTATCTCGGCAATGCGGTGAGGGTCGGATGCGGTTCCGGCCTCGGCAAGAAGGTGCGCGCGTTCGGTATCGGCGGCAAGCACGGTTTCGAGCAGCGATACCGGCCCCGAGGGCACCTCCTGGGCGACGCCGCCGATGCGGGCGCGTTTCGGCGTCTCGATCTCGCCGGTGTCGGCATGGAGCTCGCCGCGGATCAGCCGGAACAGCGTCGACTTGCCGGTGCCGTTGCGGCCGACGAGGCCGACCTTGTGCCCGGTCGGGATGACGGCGGAGGCGTCCTCGAAGAGCTGCCTGCCGCCAAGGCTGAAGCCGAGGTTGCGGATGGTGAGCATGGTTCCGGGATGTGGCGCGGGGGGTGCGACCTGTCAACGGTCATGGATGGGCGGCATCAGGTGTCTTGCACTGGCATCGACCCGGCATATCTGGGGCGGGTGCGCCGAAATTGGCGCAAGGCCGACAGGAGGTTGACGATGGCGGATTTCGACGAGCGCAAGCGGGGCTACGAGAGCAAGTTCGCGCATGACGAGGAGCTTCGCTTCAGGGCGCTCTCGCGCGGGAACAAGCTCCTGGGGCTGTGGGCGGCGGAGCGGCTCGGCAAGAGCGGCGACGAGGCCGAGGCCTATGCGCAGGAGGTGACGCGTATGGGCTTCGGGGCGGGCAGCGAGGGGGTGATCGGCAAGCTCGTCGATGATCTCGGTCCGCGGGCCGACGAGGCGACGATCCGCAGTCAGATGGAGGCGGCGCTCGCCGAGGCGGCGGAGCAGGTCGCGAACGCGCAGGGAAGCTGAGCCCGGGGCGGCGGGGTTCCGCCCGCGGATAAGGGCTTTGCGCCGCGCGATGCCCCGTGCTAACCCGCCCGCGGTTTTCAGGGCCGGCAGCGGCCCCAGACGTAAGGGACGGACTCCATGGCGATCGAGCGCACGCTTTCCATCATCAAGCCGGATGCGACCCGGCGCAATCTCACCGGGGCCATCAACGCCAAGCTGGAGGGAGCGGGCCTGCGGATCGTCGCGCAGAAGCGCGTTCAGCTGACGCGCGCGCAGGCCGAGGCATTCTACGCGGTGCACAGGGAGCGGCCGTTCTTCGGCGAGCTCACCGAGTTCATGAGCTCGGGTCCGGTGGTGGTGCAGGTGCTCGAGGGCGAGGACGCGATCGCGAAGAACCGCGAGGTGATGGGAGCGACCAACCCGGCCGAGGCGGCGGAGGGCACGATCCGGAAGGAATTCGCCCTCTCGATCGGCGAGAATTCGGTCCACGGCTCCGACGGTCCGGACACGGCAGCGGTCGAGATCGCCTATTTCTTCTCCGGGCTCGAGATCGTCGGCTGATCTTCCGGCGCGAGACCCCGGGGGCCGGGCAGCCTTGCGGCTGCACCGGCCCTTTTCATGTCACGGGAAGAGGGCGAGAGGCGTGCGGTCGCCTGCGGCAAAGCGGCGGAGGACGGCCGGGTAGAGCCGGTGCTCGGCAGGCAGCAGGCGTTTGGCGAGGGTCGCCGGGGTATCGCCGGGCAGCACCGGGATCACCGCCTGGCCCCGGATCGGGCCGCAGTCGAGTTCTGGCGTGACCTCGTGCACGGTGGCACCATGGACGGCCATGCCGGCCGCAAGAACACGCGCATGGGTGTCCAGACCGGGAAAGAGCGGCAGGATCGAGGGATGGATGTTGAGTATCCGTCCCTCACGCCGGGTGACGAAATCCGGCGTCAGCACGCGCATGAACCCCGCGAGACAGATGATCTCGGCTCCGGCGCGGTCGAGCTCCCGGTCGAGGGCGGCCTCGAAACCGGCGCGGTCCGGAAAGGCACGGTGATCGAGGGCGACGGCGGGAACCCCGGCGCGGGCGGCACGCGCGAGTCCGGCCACTTCGGGGCGGTTCGAGATGACGACGCAGGGACGCGCCGGATGCGCCCTGTCCTCCATGTCGGCGACGAGGGCCGCCATGTTGGAGCCGCTGCCCGAGATCAGGATCGCGACGGGAACCCGGCTCATGCGAGGGTGAGGCCGGGCTGGCTGGTGACGTGGCCGAGCGGGCGGACGTCTTCCCCTTCGGCCCGCAGGAGATCGGTGAGCGCGGCGGCGCGGTCGGGAGCGGCGACGACGACCATGCCGATGCCACAGTTGAAGGTGCGCAGGAGTTCCGCCTCGGCAATGCGTCCCGCGTCGCGAAGCCAGGCAAAGACCGGCGGCAGCGGCCATGCCGAGCGGTCGATCGTGGCGCCGCAACCGTCGGGAAGGATGCGGGGCAGATTCTCCGGCAGGCCGCCGCCGGTGACATGGGCAAGCGCGCGGACGCCGCCGGCGCGGATCACGGCGAGGCAGGGCCGGACATAGAGCCTGGTGGGAGTCAGCAGTGCCTCGGCGAGGCTCGTGTCGCCGAAGGGAGCAGGCGCGTCCCATGCGAGGCCGGAATCCGCGACGATCCTGCGAATCAGGCTGTAGCCGTTCGAATGCGGCCCCGACGAGGCAAGACCGAGGAGCACGTCGCCGGGGGCGACCTCGCGCGGGAGTGCCGTGCCACGCTCGAGCGCGCCGACCGCGAAGCCCGCGAGGTCGAAATCGCCGGGAGCGTAGAGCCCGGGCATCTCCGCGGTCTCGCCGCCGATGAGCGCGCAGCCCGATGCACGGCAGGCATCGGCAATGCCCTCGACAAGCTCGGCCGCAGCCGCGACGTCGAGCCGGCCGGTCGCGAAATAGTCGAGGAAGAAGAGCGGCTCCGCCCCCTGGCAGATCAGGTCGTTGACGCACATGGCGACGAGATCGGTACCGAGGTCCCGCAGGCGTCCCGTCTCGATCCCGATCCGGAGCTTGGTGCCGACGCCATCGGTGGCGGCGACGAGGATCGGGTCGGTGTAGCCCGCGGCGCGGAGGTCGAAGAGGGCGCCGAAGCCGCCGAGGCCGGCGACAGTTCCGGGACGGGATGTCGAGGCGGCGGCGGGCCTGATCCGCTCGACGAGCGCGTTGCCGGCGTCGATGTCGACGCCGGCGGCGGCATAGGTGAGGCCCTCGTCAGGTCGGGTCATGCGCGCATTCCTTGTGGCCGATCGCTGTCGCGCATGCCCTTATCCCATCATGCCGCGCAGGGAAACGGCGCTTGACGGATTCGCGCGGGCGCGGCTAGGTGCGTGCCTGCACATGGGTCCGTAGCTCAACGGTTAGAGCAGAGCGCTCATAACGCTTTGGTTGGGGGTTCGAATCCCTCCGGACCTACCAGTTTCTCCGGAATCGACCTCCGTCGCAGGGGCCTGGGCGCGGCCTCCCGTCCTGTGCCTGAGCGGCCGTCCTTCGGGACCGGGGGCAAGCGACGCGCTTGCATGCGGCGGGCAGCTCCGGCCGGGACGCACGGCCTGCGGTTCAGACCGGCCTGTCTGCCCGGTCATGCCGTACGACCGGGGCGATCGCCATGCTCGAGCGTCTCACCGCGCAGCAGCTTCATTCGGGCTGCATGAAAAGCCGGATCGGCGGGCAGTGACGGGGCGAGGTCATCGCCGGTTCCGGTGTCCGGCACGAGATGCGTCCGGTCGGGCTCAAGGTCAGACGGGTGAAAGTTCGTACATCGCGGCAGGTGCCCGGAAGGCTGTCGTCCGCGCATGTTCCGGGCGGCGACTTGACCGCTCATTCTGCAGAAGTCCCTTGGGGGTGTGGCTTGCGGGCTGGCTTGCGGGGGGG
>JAJUJF010000141.1 GCA_029265455.1 Paracoccaceae bacterium
GTTGCGGAAGTGGGGGGACGGGACCTCGCGAAGGGTTCCCGTGGCTCAGCCCCGTTCGGCTGCCGGACGGGATGACGGGTCTGCGGGCGAGGCGTGCGACGCAACCGCTTCGGGCGCTCCCGCGATCTCCTCGAGTTCCTCGCGGTGATCAGCGCCGCAGCGCAGGTGGTCGAGGACCAGGGCCCAGGCAATGAGCACCGCGATCGCCGTCAGCCCGCCCACCGGGTAGAGCACCAGCGCGACGACCCAGCTTCCACCGGCCATGAGCGTGAGGGCTGTCGTGGCGAGAGCGCAGGCCACCGCGATCAGGACATATCCGGCGGCCCGGGGCGCCATCTCCATTTCCTGGTGTTTCATCTCCAGTTCGTCCCGTCGGTCGCTCCGGGCAAGCGCACCCCTCGACCGGGAGACGCGTGGGCGCTCTCCCGGGTGCGGCGGCGCACCGGTGGATGCAGAGAGGGCCTGCCCTGGCGGCAGAAACAGCCCTGTGGTTGATTTCGATAAGGTAGTATTAACACCTGTTCTGCTCGTAGCGCGAGCGGAACATCGGTTGATGGTTAATCAGCCGAATCAATGACCGAGGTCTTGCCGCCCCGGAAGGCGGCAGGACTTCCTCGCGTCGTCCTTCATCGACCTCCGCGGCTGCCCGGCTCGGCCGCCGCGTACGGTGGTGCGGCAGGCCTGTTCAGGGAAGCTGGTCGTAGTCGCCGACCAGGGGCTCGGTCCGGATGACCGCGTCGAGATCGGCAAGGATGGCCAGCATCTCCTCCCGTGACTCGAAACTCTCGCAGACGACCACGAGGTTCGGCGTGTTGGAGGAGGCGCGGACAAGGCCCCAGGCACCGTTGTCGAGGGTTACCCGCGCGCCGTTGATGGTGACGATCCCCGTGATCGCCCGCCCGCCGAGGCGCCCGCCCAGCGCGGCCCGTTCCCGCAGCCGGTCGATGATGCGGCCGAGCACGGCGCGTTTCTCGGTATCCGGGCAGTACGGCGACAGGGTGGGGGTGGTCCAGGTGCGGGGCAGCGCCCGGGCAAGCTCGGCGAGGCTGCGGCCCGGGTTCCGGTCCATCAGCCTGCATATCTCCACCGCCACCCGCAGCCCGTCGTCGTAGCCGCGCCCGAGCGGCGGCGCGAGGAAGTAGTGCCCGGACTTCTCGAATCCCGCGAGGGCGCCGATTTCCTTCACCCGGCGCTTCATGTGGCTGTGCCCGGTCTTCCAGTAGTCGGCGCGGATGTCGTGGGCGCGCAGCACCGGATCGACGGCGAAGAGGCCGGTCGATTTCACGTCCGCGACCACGGTCGCCCCCGGATGCCGTGGCGCGAGGTCGCGGGCGAGGATCACGCCCATCTTGTCGGCGAAGATCTCGTGCCCTTCGTTGTCGACGACGCCGCAGCGGTCGCCGTCGCCATCGAAGCCGAACGCGAGATCGGCGGAGTGCCGGCGGACCTCGCGCCCCATGTCCTCCAGCATCTCCAGCGCCTCGGGGTTGGGATTGTAGTTCGGGAAGGTCCAGTCGAGCCCGGTATGCCGCTCGATGACCTCGACCCCGATCCGCTCGAGAAGATCCGGGGCGAACCGGCCGGCGGTGCCGTTCCCGGTCGCGCAGACCACGCGCAGCCGCCGGCTCATCCTGAACGAGCCGGCCAGATCCGCGAGATAGGCTTCCCGCACCCCCGGTACCGGGACGTAGCTCCCGCCCGCCGCCGTCCGCCCCTCTCCCCCGAGCACGATGTCGCGAAGCCGCGCCATGTCCTCCGGGCCGTGGGTCAGGGGCGGCTCGAAGCCCATCTTCACCCCGGTCCAGCCATTGGGATTGTGGCTCGCCGTCACCATCGCGACTGCGGCGGTGCCGAGGTGCATCTGGGCGAAATAGGCCATGGGCGACAGGGCGGTGCCGATGTCCCGCACCGAGATCCCGGCCTGCACGAGCCCGAGGATGAGCGCCTGCTTCACCGCGAGCGAATAGGCGCGGTAGTCGTTGCCGACGGCGATGACCGGCTCGAGCCCGCGCTCGTGCATCTGGGTGCCGAGGCCGAGGCCCAGCGCCGTCATCCCCGGCAGGTTGATCTCCTCGGGAAAGCGCCAGCGGGCATCGTATTCGCGAAACCCGGTGGGGGCGATGAAGGGCTCGGCGAAGAACTCCCAGCTGTTCTCCCGGACCGGGGCCGCGAGCGGCGGCGGGAGGCCCGCCTCTCCCGGCGGGGCGGCGTCGTCAGGTCCGGGCATAGACATCCTCGTAACGCACAATGTCGTCCTCCCCGAGATACGGCCCCGACTGCACCTCGATGAGATGCAGTTCGACCATGCCCGGATTCTCGAGCCGGTGGTGGGTGCCCAGAGGGATGTAGACCGACTCGTTCTCCGACAGAAGCATCGTTTCCCCGCCCCGGGTCACGCGCGCCGTGCCCTCGACCACGACCCAGTGCTCGGCCCGGTGGTAGTGGGACTGCAGCGAGAGGATCCCGCCCGGGTTCACCATGATCCGCTTCACCTGGAACCGGTGCCCGAGCGCCAGGCTCTCGTACCAGCCCCATGGCCGGTGGCAGCGGCGAAAGCCGGTCGCCTGCGGGATGTCCTCCATCCGCAGGATCTCGACCGCCTGCTTGACGCTCTGCGAATCCCGGAGATCGGCCACGAGCACGGCGTCGCGCATCGCGATCGCGGCGATGTTGTTCAGGCCGATGCCGACGAGGACCTGGTCGTCATTCTCGGCGCGCAGCACGCTCTCCGTGCAGCCGATGGCATAGGCCGGGCCCGAGCGGGCGACACCGGCGGAATCGCTCTCCATCCGCCGCGCGACCGCGTCCCAGGAGCCGAGGTCCGACCAGGTGGCGGCCAGCGGCACGACCTTGAGATTGGCGGCCCGCTCCATGATCGCGAAGTCGATCGAGATGTCCTCGACCCGGCTCCAGGCCTCGCGGTCGAGGGCGAGCAGGCCGAGATCCGGCCGCGCCGATTCGAGGGCCGTCCGCACCGAAGCCAGCATCTCCGGCTGATGCTGCTCGAAGGCGGCGATGATCGTCGCCGTTTGGAACAGGAAGATGCCGCTGTTCCAGAGATGGCGGCCTCCCCTGAGCATGCGCCCGGCGGTACCGGCGTCGGGCTTCTCGACGAACCGGCGCAGGGCCATCGGCCGCGGCGCCTCGTCCGGCCCGAGGCGGCGGTCGAGTTCGAGCCAGCCATAGCCGGTCTCCGCCCGCGTCGGCACCACGCCGAAGGTGACGATGCTGCCGTCGAGCGTCGCCGATGCCCCGATCCTCACCGTGTCGAGAAAGAGCTCGGGCTCCGCGATCGCATGATCCGCGGGACAGACCAGCATCAGCGCGTCCGGGGAGGTGGCGGCTATGTGGAGCGCGGCCGCGAGGACCGCCGGCGCGGTATTGCGGGCCTCCGGCTCGATCAGGACCGCCCCCGGCGCGCGTTCGATCGCCATCATCTGCTGGACGGCGATGAAACGGAACTCGTTATGGGTGACGATGACCGGCCGGCCGAACTCCGTCTCCGGCAGGCGGACGACGGTCTCCTGGAAGAGGCTCGTCTCGCCGAACATCGGCGCGAACTGCTTGGGATAGCTCGTGCGGCTGAGCGGCCACAGCCGGGTGCCGGAGCCGCCGCTCAGGATGACCGGGACTATGCTGGGGATCATGGATGCGGCCACCGTCGTTCCTCCGGATTGAAGGGGTTTCTGCGCAAGTCCGGCCGTGCCGGAACGGCTGCCGCATCGCGGAACCCGCCATGCAGCCCGGCCATGACGCGCCGTCAGCGGATGTCCCCTCGGGGATGGCCTTGCCTGCCGAACCGCTGCGCATGTCGGAATCCTACCCGGTGCCGATGCCGCTCGTGTGCCCGAACTCCCAAGAAGGCTAGCCGCGCGCCGGCACCTGCCACCGATGGCAAAGAGGGCAGCGATGGGGCGGACCCTTCTCCCTTCGGCTATTGCTCGGCCGTAAGGCCTACCCCGAACGGCCATGCGTCAGGGTGGCATTCCTGCCTGTCCCATGTGTCGCTGCGCCGGCCGGCCCGTTTGATCCGTTCCTCGGGGGGAGCTCAGCCGCAGGCGCCGATATAGCCGCAGGCGGTGCAGAAATCGCAGCCGTCGCGGCGGATCACCGCCGCATGGCCGCATTCCGGGCAGGTCCGGCCGAGAACCGGCCCGGCCGGGGTCTCGACGGCCCTGATCTCGCCCAGGAGCGACGAGCCCGCGACCGGATAGCCCTCGCGGTCGAGGATGCCGAGCATCTCGTAGCGGTGGATCAGGAGCCGGGCGATATAGGCCACCGTCGAGGGCTGCACCGCCTGTTTCTCCCCGCCCGGGACGCGTGCGAAGAAGTCCCCCTGCGGCTCGGGATGGTCCTTGAGGCCGCGAAGCTTCTTGCCGATCCAGGCCGGGTCGATCACCCGCATGTCGAGCGAGAGCGATTTCGTCAGCCCGTTGAACTCCGGCGGATAGGCCCCCGAGAGCCAGACCGAGAACGGCCGCTTGCTGCCGTCGGGCAGCAGGCATTCCTTGACGAACATCGCGAAGTCGTCGCCCGTGCCGGGGTTGAGCACGTCCACCGTCCAGGAAAGCGTCCCGTCCGCGCCCGATTTCGGTTCCTTGCGGGCGAACAGCGCATCGACGAGCGGCGTCTCCTTCGGCCCGTTGTCGAAGATGCCGAGCGCGTCGCACCGCCACCAGAGGACCTTGGCGAAGGCCGAGACCGTGCCGGCGACCGGAACCGGACGTCCGTCGGGCGGCATCGGCGCGTGGAAGGGCGTGCCGGGCGTGCGCGCGAGGCTTTCGAGCTTGAGCTTGAGCCAGGCCCGGTCCTGGCTGCGCATGTCCATCGACAGGTTCTTGGCCAGCGCCCCCATGCCGCGCGGCGCCCGCTCGCCCGTCACCCAGACCTCGAACGGCTGGTTGCCGTCCTCGTCCTCGATATGGCCGACGAAGACCGCGAACCGCCCGCCCGGCGCCTCGATCAGGTAGGTCCAGGACGGCGAGCCCGCGGTCAGCTTCGGCCGGTGCGGCCAGCGCAGCGTCGCCAGCGCCACCTGCGGCGCGTCGGTGATGCGGATGCGCCGGTCGGGCTCGGTCTGGTCGAGGTCCTGCGGCGTCTCCTGCCCGGTCGAGAGGACGGCGCCGAGGATGGCGTTCGGCCGGTAGGTGGTGATGCCCTTCAGCCCCGCCTTCCAGGCATCGAGATAGAGCGTCTCGAAGGCCTCGAACGGATAATCCTCGGGCACGTTCACGGTCTTGGAGATCGCCTGGCAGATGAAGGGCTGGATCGCCGCCTGCATCAGCATGTGATCGCGGGCGGAGATTTCGAGGGCCGAGACGAATGCCGGCGGGAGCTGGTCGGTGTCGCCGCCGCGGGCGCGCCAGAGCCGCCAGGCGTGATCCTCGACGCGGTAGTCGCGCGTCGTGTTGTCGGCCTCCCGCTTCCTTCGGGTGTAGAACCAGGAATAGGCGGGCTCGATCCCGTTCGAGGCATTGTCCGCGAAGGCGAGCGAGATCGTCCCCGTCGGCGCGATCGAGAGCAGGTGCGAATTGCGCAGGCCATGCGCCCGGATGCCGTCGCGGATGTCCTGCGGCAACCGCGAGGCCATGCCCGAGGCGAGGAGCTTCTCCGCATCGAGAAGCGGGAAGGACCCCTTCTCCCGGGCAAGCTGGATCGAGGCGCGGTAGGCGGCATCGCGGAGCTTGCGCGCGAGCGCCGCCGCGAAGTCCCGCCCCTCCTCCGAGTCGTAGCGCAGCCCCATCAGGATCAGAGCGTCGCCGAGCCCCGTGAAGCCGAGGCCGATCCGGCGCTTGTTCGCCGCCTCCTCCGCCTGCTGCGGCAGCGGCCAGACCGTCGCCGTCAGCACGTTGTCGAGCATGCGGACGGCCACCGTCACCGTTTCCGCGAAGCCCTGATCGTCGAAACTCGCCTCCGGCATGAACGGATCGCGGATGAATTCCGTGAGATTGATCGAGCCGAGGCAGCAGCAGCCGTAGTCCGGGATCGGGATCTCGCCGCAGGGATTGGTGGCGGAGATATATTCCGCGTAGTGGAGATTGTTCTCGCGGTTGATCGTGTCGAGGAAGAGCACGCCCGGCTCGGCCGCCTCGTAGGTGTTGCGCATCACGATCTGCCAGAGCTCGCGCGCGCGGATCGTCTCGTAGACCCAGAGGCCGTCCTCGCGGCGACGGCCGGGGCGGCGGGGGCCGGGCTCGGCCCTGTGGACGAGGTCGAACGGCGCATCGGCCTCGACCGCGCGCATGAACTCGTCGGTGACCCCGACAGAGATGTTGAAGTTGTTGAGCCGCCCCTTCTCCCGTTTCGCCGAGACGAATTCGAGGATGTCGGGATGGTCGCAGCGCAGCACGCCCATCTGCGCCCCCCGCCGCGCGCCCGCCGATTCGACCGTGGCGCAGGACTGGTCGAAGACATGCATGTAGGACACCGGGCCCGAGGCGGTGCTGTCGGTGCCGCGGACCCGGGCCCCCTTCGGCCGGATCGCCGAGAAGTCGTAGCCGACGCCGCCGCCGCGGCGCA
>JAJUJF010000084.1 GCA_029265455.1 Paracoccaceae bacterium
AATGACTGGTCCGCAAGCTCTGCGATGTCGCGCTCGGCCATCACCTTGGAGCGGCCGTAGGCCGTGACCGGATCGAGCGTACCGGTCTCGTCGATCATGCTGTCTCCGGCACGACCATAGTTGCTGCAGGACGATGCGAGGAGAAACCGGCTCGCTCCCGCCGCCTTGGCCGCTGCGGCGACCCGGACGCTGCCGCGGTGGTTGATGTCGTAGGTGAGGTCGGGATCGAGATTGCAGAGCGGGTCATTCGAGAGCGCGGCGAGATGCACGACCGCGTCGATTCCCTCGAAGTCGGATGGCTCGACGTCCCGCACATCCTTGCGGATCGTATCGATTTCCGGAAGGTCGCCGCCCGGCGCGTAGGTGCATCCAGAGTAGAGGTCGACGTCGAGCCCGACGACGTCGTGGCCTGCCTGCTGCAGCAGCGGCGTGAGTACGACGCCGATGTAGCCGAGGTTCCCTGTAACCAGGATGCGCATGTCAGATGCTCCGCTTCTCGGTCCGAACTGTTCAACTGGTGTCCTGCACGCTCCGGCCGGGCCATGCAGCGTGGCTCCCGGAACGCGTCTCACCGTCGGGCCGATCCAGCAGGCGAGCAATTAGCCTTTCCCGCGTCGTTCTACCTCCTTTGACTGAAGGCCCTGAACCGCGAGCCGGCGGAAGCGGGCTTCCCCCGGACCATGGCTCGCACTGCAGGGACAGGTCAGTTCGAGGCGTGGTGGCGGCAAATGCAGTCTGGTTCCTGGCGCAATACCACTATCGGCCGATGCGCCTGCTCCGAAGGTAAGGATCCTCCGTCAGCGCGCGCGGCCCTACAAGAAGTTCCGGGCTGCACAGGGAAGAAGATCATGACCGTCGCTACCGTGGCCGAACACGATGCGGAAACCGGCATTTGCTTCTCCCGGTCGAAGGCGCTGAGCGAGGTGGCGCACCGCCTGATTCCGGGCGGCGCCCATACCTACGCAAAGGGCGACGACCAGTATCCCGTTCTGGCTCCCGGCTTCATCGCGTCCGGCGCCGGCTGCAGGGTGCGGGACATCGACGGCAACGACTTCATCGAATACGGCATGGGCAACCGGGCCGTCGGTCTCGGCCATGCCGAGCCGCGAGTGCTGGCGGCAGTGTCCAGAGCCCTTGCGAACGGCTGCAACTTCACCCGCCCCTCGCCCATGGAAATCACTTGCGCCGAGACCTTTCTCGAATGCGTTGACGGCGCCGAAATGGTCAAGTTCTGCAAGGACGGCTCGGACGCGACCTCGGGAGCGATCCGCCTCGCGCGTGCCTATACGGGACGGGATCTCATCGCGATGTGCGGCGATCACCCGTTCTTCTCGACGGACGACTGGTTCATCGGAACCACGCCGGTGAATGCCGGTGTCCCGGACGCGATCCGGGCGATGACGCTCAGCTTCCGCTACAACGATCTCGACAGTGTCCGCGCGCTCTTCGACGCATTTCCCGACCGAATTGCGGCGGTCATCCTCGAGCCCGCCCGCAGTGAAGAGCCGGCCGGGGATTTCCTTCCCGCACTCCGGCAGCTTGCCCATGACAACGGCGCGCTCTTCATCCTTGACGAGATGATCACCGGCTTCCGCTGGAGTCGCGGAGGTGGTCAGGAGACTTACAGGATCGAACCCGACCTGTCGTGCTTCGGAAAGGCGATGGGCAACGGCTTCTCCGTGTCGGCGCTCGCAGGCAAGCGGGAATTCATGCGCCTCGGCGGGCTCGATCACACCGATCGCCCTCGGGTATTCCTGTTGTCAACGACCCATGGCGCCGAGACCCATGCTCTCGCCGCCGCGACGGAAACGATGCGGATCTACCGGGATGAACCGGTAATCGAGCATCTTTACCGGGTCGGCTCCCTCCTGAAGAGAGGTATCGAGCAATCCGTTTCCCGGCATGGGTTGCAGAAATTCGTGCAGATCGTCGGCCGCCCCTGCTGCCTCGCCTACACCACTCGGGACAGGGCCGGGCAACCCTCGCAGGCGTACCGGTCGCTCTTCCTGCAGGAGATGATCAGGGGCGGTGTCCTCGCGCCATCGCTCGTGGTGAGCTACGCGCACGGGACGGAGGAGGTCGAGGCTACCATCGAGGCGGCGGATCGCGCGCTCGAGGTTTATGCGCGTGCGCTCGAGGATGGGGTTGAGCGCCATCTGGTCGGCCGCCCGTCGCAGGTGGTCTACCGCCGTTTCAACCACAGCGACCGCGAGTGATCCCGAGCCACAACCCCGCGCCCACATGCCGTTCTTCGCGCCCCGGAAGGGGACTTGCCGATCGCCTCGGGCCCCGCTGCTGCAGGATTCAAGCCCTGATCAGGGACATCATGAACAAGCCTGCATCAGGTGGATGCATGGTGTCGCCGGCGACAGGCGCAATGCAATTGCGCAAGGGGGAACGCCGAGCCGCGCAGATGGCGCGCGAGCCATACTGTGCAACTCGATGCAGAAGCCGGGAGACGCGCGCACGATAAACGTGGCACTGCAATCCGGACAGATGCTCTCGTTCTTTCAAAGGGGGCGGGTCCGGATCAAATTTCCAAGCCGCTGTATCGCGTTACCGCCTCGGTCTCACCTCGGAGATCGAGACCGGCGCATTCTCGCGCGGTTCTTCGGAGTCGTCATCGCGGCGGCGGCCGGACCGCGACGCCTCGCGGCTGCGATCGCGCGGAGCGGACTCCCGCCCTTCCTGATTCCGGTCTCCCTCGCTCCTGCGCTCGTCCTCGTTCAGAGCCGCTGCCAGGGTGCGGATGGTGTCCTCGCCAAGTTCGATCTGGAATGGCCGGTCGCCCCGGGCGAGGGCGCGCCAATCGCGTCGTATCCGCCTGAGTTCCGCTGCCAGATCGCCACGTGTCGACTGCGGGGCAGGGTAGGCTTCCTGCATGGAGTAGTTCCGCATGTCGAGCCGGTACTCGAGGCTGTACCTATCCTCGGCCGCAGGCATGCGCTTCCACGAGACCGTGATGAGGAAAGCGGTATCCTCGACCATCTCGGCGGGGCAGGCATAGCTGACCATCGACTGGCCCGGGCGCAGGATGCTCACATCGGCCCATCCCGGCGGGCGCGCTTCGCTCTCCGGATCGGCGGGAATCTCGGGTTTTGACGTCACCTTGATGTCGAAGGCGGGTGCGAAACCGCTGTTCTCGACAACGAGATCCAGATATTCGCGGCCGGCGGCGCTCGGCTCGAGGGATACCGTCACGTAAGGCTCGTGCGAGCGCCCCGAAAGCTGGTCGAATCCCTTCTGCACGGTGGCGCCGAGGCGAAACAGGGCGTAGGCAGCGGCTGCGATGAACAGCGCCGAGATGAATTCTGCAAGAGTCAGCGATAGCATGCCGCCAGTGGACATATCATTCCCCTATCGGTGCAAGTAGTTGGAATTGCGCGCCGGATTCGTGGAAACGGCGGCGGCGCCAGCAGGAAGTCTTGGGGTTGGCGCAAGCTATCCCCTCCGGGCGACAAACAGGCTGTGCATCTGCACGGGGCGGAAGGACCGCTTCATCTGCCTGAGGCCCGTACGATTGCTGTCATTGAAGTCGTTGAAGTAGCGGTAGTTCGAGAGGCCCTCGATCAGGCTCCTGCGCTGGAAATATGCAAGTCCCGGATGCCGGCGATCCGATACGGTGATGAAGATGCTGGCATGGCTCGTCGTGATGCCGCCTCCGAAGCTGAAGGCTGCAACCGCGCCTTCCACCTCGACGACCTGACCCACGAGTTGCGACGTGGCGAAGGTATCATGCTCCGCAAGGCAGGCCCGCGTGTAGCGGTAATAGGGGCCGATCTTCACCCCCATTTCCCTCAGTTCCGTCCGCCACGCATCGAGGAGGGCGCGGCATGCGGGCTCGTCCCCGGCCTGGTAGGGACGGACGGAGGCAATACCGCCGGCATAGCGCGCGATCTTCCGCCGCAGCGTCGCGAATGATGATCCCTGTTGCTGGAGCACCGCCTCGGCGCCGTAGATGTATTCGTCGCTGTGATGATGAATCTCGAACCCGGCCCGGGCCACGAGCAGGGCTTCGGATTGCTGCATGCGGATGATCCGCGCGCCGCGGCGGCCGTTGAACAGCCACATCCGTTCCCGCGCCCGCTGCAGCGCGGCCGGGCTGAAGGGAAACGGCGTCAGCAGGAGGGTGAGCCGCTCCTTTCCGTTCTTTCTCTCGATCCGGTAGACAAGGGCAGAATCTTCCACGAATTCGTGGAGGATCCGGCGCGAGGAAGTCTGGCGGCCGGAAAGGTAGAGATAGGGGAAGAAATGCGACCAGGACACGGCGCCTGCGGCCTCGGCCGCAGCGGTGATGCGTGGGGCATCTTCCATTCGGATCGGTTCGAGGCCGACCAGGGCCTCGGCCTGCGTCTTTCCGATTGCATCGTTGCCGGCGTCGCTTGCGTCAGATGCTGCCGGCGCCGGATCGGACGGCGTCACCGGGGCATCATTGGATAGTCGATCGAAAGTCATTCGTGCCTCCCCGGAGGGATCGCCGGCATGCGGGCGGCTTTCCCGATCTGCATGACCCGGAACTCGCCGACGATCGTCATGCTCGCCATCGTCAATCCACTCCTTCAAGGATTTCGGGTCCCGCGGCGGAGTGAGCTGTCACACTTCCGACCGGCGCGCCAAGGCCGCTCCACCCTTCACCCGGAGCGGCCAGCAGCCCCGAAGACAGTTCAAGATAATGGCCGAACTCGTCCTGGCCGCGATGAGGTTCCTGCGGAAGGTCCGCGGAGAGAATCGCAGCGGCCTCGTCAAACTCCGCCTCCGTGACGGTGCGGTTCTGGAAGCCGGTGACGGCGTTGTCCGTCATCAGCGGGTAGAGGCGGAGCACGTCCCCCGAGTGCGTGAATTCGATGGACAGGGCCATGCCGAAGGGCTTTGCGCCGAAGCGTGCGAAACGGCCGGGCGCGTTCCAGACGAAGTTTCCGATGCCATGGAAGACCGGCGTGCCGTCCATGATTTCAGGCGGCTGCAGGATGCGTGCGCCGTGACCCACAACGAGATCCATGCCGGCATCGACAAGACGGGCCGCGAGTTCCCGTTGCTCCTCCGTGACGCCGGCATAGTCGCGGCCCCAGTGCGGGAAGGCGACGAAGACCGGCGACGGCAGCGAGGCGCGGAGATCGCTCACCCGTTCGGCAATCCTTTCGGGGGAAAGTTCGGCAACGCCGGAAATTCCCGGCCCGGCGTACCAGCGATAGCGCCGCGCGTAACGCTCGCGGTATTCGAAACCGGCGAAGACGACGAGGCTGCGCTCGATGCCTCCGACGGTAAAGGGCACGACAAGCGGGTCCTCCGCCGCATCACGATCGGAACCGGCACCGAATGGGGCGATTCCGCTCGCCTGAAGATGGCCGATGGATTCGATCAAGCCGGCCGTGCCGCAATCAAGGCTGTGCCTGTTCGCGAGGGACAGCGCATGCACGCCGGCCGCACCGAGCGCCTCGACGACCTGCTCGCCCTCGGACCACAGGAGATGTTTCTTCCGGCCGCGCAGGCCCGGATCCGGATGTCGTGCAAGCGGCACTCCGAGATTGCCGATCACGTAATCCGCCGCACCGATCAGTCCCTCGAGATTCTCGAGGCATCGGCGATGGCCATAGGTGCCGAGGAGATGGTGCAGCTGCCCGGCGCGCGGATGGTGCATGTAGGCTTCGCCAAAGCCGATATCCCCGACCATCAGCACGCGGAAGCGGTCCTTCATCTGTCCCGGTACCGGCGCGCTGGCCTTCGTGGCTCTGGTGGCGGTTGCCGTTGCGACCGTGGCGGGCCGCGTCCGGGCATCGCTGTCGCTCCGAAGACCGAGTACCTCGAGAGCCCGCTCCAGCGCCGCCGGATCCCCGGCGGAGATCACGCGCTTCCCGGCAATACGCGACAGCGCGGCGCCGGCGCGGGAAACCGTCCCCGAGCTGCTCTTCGGCGGAAGGATGGCAAGGTCCGCCTGATCGATGCCCAGGCCCGAGCGAACGATGTCGCGCGCGGATGCTTCCACCAGCGCGGCGTCGATGCTCTCATCCCAGGGGAGGGAGGCCGCATCCTCGAAGACCGCAGTGGTGCCGCCGAGGTTGCGGCGGCGGTTCGCGCTCGCCACGACGCCGAGCCGGCGGCCGGCACGAGCCGCCGCCGCAACCACGGCATCGACGAGTGGCGCCGTCTCCTCCCCCTCCAGGACGACAACAACCGGAAACCGGAAGGCGGTGCCCTTCGGGTAGAGCATGTCCACGACATCGACCGCCACATCGCGCCGGCGGCCCTCCGAAACCCGGGAATGGACCGTGAGGCCGGGGCGGCTGTTCACCTCGCAGATCCCGCCGCCGGTCTCCCACCACGGGCGGGAGATGTCGCTCGTGAGGAAATCGACGCCGCAGATGTCGAGGCCGAGGATTGCTGACACTCGTTCGGCAACCATCCGGATCGAAGGATGGATGCGGTCGGTCTCGTCCACGGCGTCGCCGCCGCGCGATACATTCGAAACCCGGCGGAGGAGGACCACTTCACCCGCTGCCGGAACCGACTCGGGATCGATATCCTGTTCGGCGAGAAGCTCGAGGGCCTCTTCATCGAGAATGATCGGTAGCCGCGATGCCATCTGGCCGGGCAGGATCGCCTCGCGCTCCGGCCGGGCGTTCTCCTGCTCGATCAGCTGGCGCACCGTGCTGACGCCATTGCCCAGCACCCGGGCCGGGCGACGACGGGCCGCCGCGACGAAACGCCCGCCGATGGCGAGAAGCCGATATTCCTCGCCCGGTATCATGGCTTCGACCAGGACATTGTTGGAGACGGTCTGCGCGCGTTCGAAGGCCGCAGGGATCGCCGCCTCCTCGGTGAGGCCGACGGAAACGCCCTTTCCCATCTTGCCGAAGGCAGGCTTCACCACCAGCGGAAAGCCGATTTCCCGCGCCGCCGCCAGCGCATCCTCGAGACGGCGAACCCGTCTCTGGGCGGGAACCGGCAATCCTGCGGAGCGAAGGACTGCCGAACTGACGGATTTCCGGTGTGCTAGCTTGGCGCCGATCGACGATGTCCGCGTGGTCTCGGATCCCCGCAGCACGACGGCATGACGGCCCCAGCCGAGACGGAGGTAGATCGACCCCGGAAGGGTAGTCCACGGAATGCCCCGCGCGGCAGCGACGCGCGCCATGTCCATCCCGTCGAGCGAGGGTGTCACCCGGACGGTCTTCCTCGCCAACTCGTGGAGCTTGTCGCGGAAGATCTGTTCCAGAGCTGCTCCGCGCACGCCGCTGACGAAAGCCGCCATGGTTTCCGCGGCGAGCCTGCCTGCGATGATGCCGGTCCGGCGCGTTCCGAACTCGAATATGGCGCGCGAGGCGTCATTCCGGCGTCCCTGCGGCCGCCAGGCGCAGAAACGGACCGGCCAGTTCATGTAGCGTTGCGCCAGTACCGCGAGCAGTTCGACCGCAGCCGACGCGGGTATGCCTTCTTCGGCTCGCATGATCCGGCGCATGGCAGGGAAGTCGAGGACCTCATCGCGCATCGGCGGCAGGGAAACGAGCAGGAGCTCCACCACCTCCGGCAGCAGGCGGGTCCGTGCCGCATCCTCCAGTTCCATCACGAGTACCGGACGACGGGCATAGATGTTTCCGGCCTGCAGGGCCCTTGGCTTCCCCTTCTGCAATTCGCCTTCCCTCGTTTCTCTTCCCCACGGTGTCGTCAAGAAATTCCTATTCCTCGCGCATCGCCCGGTTGAGGCCGCGGGTGAGGGGCGCCGCGAGGTAATCCAGGGCCGTTCGAGCGCCGGTCCGGATCATGACCTCGGTGTTCATGCCCTGCTGGAGCGGCACGGCGCTGCGCTCGACCTCCTCCATGTCGAGTTCGACTTGCGCAAGGTAGTAGTCCTTGCCGGTCTGCGGATCGACAAGACGGTCCGCCGACACCATCCGGACCGTTCCCTGGAGTGCCGACTGCGCGCGACGGTTGACGGCGGAGAGCCACACCGACGCCGGCAGGCCGACCTTGATCTGGTCGATGTCGAGCGGGTTCACCATGGCATGGATCATCAGCTTGTCGTTGGCCGGCACGACATCGAGCAGGGGCTGTCCCGCCGCAATCACGCCGCCGATGGTATGGACCTTGAGGCCGACAATGGTGCCAGCGATGGGCGAGCGGATCTCGGTCCGGCCCATCCGGTCCTCGGCTGCGGTGAGCCGCTGGGAGAGTTCATAGGCACGGGCGCGGGTCTCGCGCAGCTGCTGGACGACTTCGGTCGCCATTTCCGCGCGCAGCTCCGCCACGCGAAGCTCGGCTTCCTGCACCTTCTGGCTCGCCGTTGCGATCGCGGCGCGGCTCTCGCTGATCGAGCCTTCGAGCTCGGCCTTCTCACGTTCGAGGGCAAGGATCCGTGGCTTTACCGTCAGTTGTTGCTCATAGAGCGACATCGCGTCACGGAGTTCCTCCTCCACGAGAGAAAGCCTTCGCTCGGCGGAAGCGATCTGGCCTTCGAGGCCCTCGATTTCGCTGGCAAGACCCGCGCGGGTGCGCTCGAGGATGGTGACCCGCTCATCAAGGAGGGCGCGGCGGTTCTCGAAGATGGCAATCTGTCCCGCAATCGCCGCGGCGAGCGCCTGGTCGCCCAGCATCTTCTCGCGAAGGTCGGGCGGGACCACCACCTCGTCGAGTCCGTCCCGCTCGGCCTCGAGCCGGGCTTGCGTCGCCCGCGCCTCGAAATACTGTCCGAGGATCTCCTTGAGCTCGGAGGCGCGAAGCGTGCTCTGAAGTCGGATGAGAACCTGCCCGGCCTCCACCGAGTCGCCCTCGCTGACGAGGATCGACTCGACGATTCCGCCTTCGAGATGCTGGAT
Organism: Paracoccaceae bacterium; assembly: GCA_029265455.1. GTDB lineage: Bacteria > Pseudomonadota > Alphaproteobacteria > Rhodobacterales > Rhodobacteraceae > Amaricoccus. The sequence goes on from JAJUJF010000084.1 coordinate 8,811, forward strand.
CGTACGCACGTTGCTGGCGACGCGGACGACTCCCGGAGCGACGACGGCACTCTCGAGCGGCGCCATCAGCGACCATGCGGCAAAGCTGCCGCAGAAGAACAGGATGATCGTGAAGCCAAGAAGGGTCAGGCCGGCACCGAAGGGCGGTCCCACCGAAGGATCGGGAGCAGGATCGTATTGTCTCGCACCGGCCATCAATCCGGTCTCTTCCCGGGAGGGACGTGCACTCCCTCCGGCAGCATCATGCGCCTCCGGTTGAGGCAGACTGCGTTCCTCACTCTCGGAATGCATGACGGGAACGCCGAAGGTTGTCGGCTGGGAGGATGTTCTCGGCCCCGGAAAGCGGCGGCGGGTATTGCGGAACGAGTGGGGCGGTCCGAGGGGATCGTTGCTCATGTGACGCTCCTCAGCGTCCGGCCGCTGCTGCGCGCGGGCTTTTCTCCCTCGGTAATTTCAGGCGTTCTGCCGCCCAGGATCATGAACTTGTCCGCGAGGCGAGCCAGCCTTGTCTGCTGCGTGGTCTGGGTCACGATGATCGTCGAACCGTTCGCCTTGAGGTCAGCCAGCGCCGCTTCCAGCACTCGCCTCGACATGCTGTCGAGATTGGCGGTGGGCTCGTCGAGAACGATCAGACGCGGCTTCCGGTAGAAGGCACGCGCCAGCGCGATACGCTTTCGCTCGCTTCCCGAAAGTCCGGGCTCATCCGCGTAGAGCTCGGTGTCGTAGCCATCCGGCATCTGGACGATCAGTTCATGAATTCCGGCGAGCTTTGCCGCTTCCATCACCGCCTGGATCGAGCCTTCGCCCATCCGCGCGATGTTTTCCCGAACCGTCCCGGTAAAGAGTTCGGTGTGCTGGGGCATGAAGCCGATCAGTTCGGCACGGATTTCCTCGGGCAGCCGAACCAGTTCGATGTCGCCCAGCCGGACCTGGCCGTAGCGCGGTTCGAGCAGGCCAACGCTCAGACCGGAGAGGGTGGATTTCCCCGTGGCGGCAGCGCCGGACACGACAAGCAGCTCTCCCGGCTCAAGCGTCAGGGAAACCCGACGGAAGACCTCGTCGCGCTCGCCCGGATAGCGGAACGACACCAGATCGAAGATCAGCGGCGCGCCGTCAGTACCCGGCGGCACCGATGGTGTGACCTCCTCCGCCCGGGTAAGATGCTGCTTGAGCGAACCATAGGCGGCGAGGGCCTCGCGGAGGGAGCGCCAGGTCCGGACTGCCTGATCCACGAGCTTGTGGCCAAAGCCTGCCATGATCCGCGCGGCAAAGATTCCGCCAAGCGTGAGAGAACCTGCGATCACCAGCCAGACGCCGAAGGCGATCATGGCAATGCGGAGTAGCTCGCCGAGCGACTGGATCATGCTCCGGAAGGCACTCGTGCGGGCCTCGATACGCTCTCTTTCGCTCAACCGATTGGCAGTCGTGCGTCGCCACCGCTCCGCAAGGTTCGAGGCCATCGAGAGGGCCTTGACGCTCTCCCTGTTCCTCTCGGCGTTGAGCATCAGCTCGTCGGCTTCGCGTGAAGCACTGCTGGAGGCCCGGCGGGAGTCCCGGGTCATCGCTTCCTGCAGGACCGCGAGCAGGATCAGCAGCAGCAGCGCGACAATTGCAACGGTCCCGAGCAGGGGATGGATCAGGAAGACGCCGATAAAGAAGAGGGGGGCCCAGACTAGATCGAGCCACGACATTGCGTGGTTGGTCACGAAGTTGCGGAGCTTCGACAGGTCGGAAAGGGCGCGATCGGGATCCACACCATCCCGGGCGGAGCCTGCCAGGCCCATCCGGACCAGCCGCGGCCCGAACTGCCCCTCGATCCAGAGGCCCCAGCGCGCGAGCATCCGCCGCCGCACTATGTTGAGGGCGCAGCCTGTCGCAACCGCGATCAGAACCACGACCGTCAGCATGATCAGGGTCTCGATGCTCCGGCTGGCGGGAACCCGGTCGAGCACCTGGATCAGATAGAGCGGGCTGGCGAACTTCAGGAGGTTGATGAAGACGCTGAAGGCAAGGATTGCAGCCAGGCCCCCGCGCGACCTCCGCCACGCAGCTGCCAGCGCCGTATCCTGTCCTGCCCTGCGCTTCCGTGCCATCGTCAGCTGCTCATCCCGTCAATGTCCGTCGTCACGACGGTCTCCTGCACCTCCAGATCTGCCCTCACTCCCCGGCCACGACCCGGGGAGGCTGGAACATCGTGCCAGGCGCAGGCGCGAAGCCATCCTCGTCCTCTTCCGTCTCCCGCTCGCTCTGGAGGAGCGGCTTCGACGCAAGCGCGAAGGCGGAAGGGGGCATGTCCGCATGATCATCCTGCACGGCACTGGCAGGGAACCACGCGCCCTGCGGGTCCGCGATGTCTCGCGCTGCTACTGGATGTGCGCTGTAATCCCCTGCCTGCCAAATGGCGCGACGCTCGCGGATACGCGTGATGAGCATCGCCATGTCGCGCGGGGCAAGCACGGTTCCCATTCCTCCGGAAAGGGCAGCCAGCGCGATCTCGAGCGATGTGTCGTCCATGGCAGTCATCACCGCCTCGACCTCGTTCACGAGGGCGGCATCATCACGCCCGCGATCGAGGAAGGACGGTCGGTAGTAGCCCTGGCGCAGCCTGGGGATCCTGAGCGGCACCGTTCCGAATGCCGTGATCCATGTGCCGTCACGGAACCCGTTCCGTCGGACAATTCGTTGCTCGGGATGCTGCTCGAGCGAGGCGTTGCATAGCTGTGCTACCTCGGCCCGCATCACAGCCTCGGCGACAAGGCCGAGGATCTCGATTGCACGATCCTGATGCGGGCGCGGGAGGAAGCTGATGATCTGCCCGTTCGCCGCCGGCCTGCCAGCCGCCCCGCCATTCATCGGGCGAATTGCCGGACCGTTGACGTCGAGGACCATTCGTCCTGCAGCCGGGGCTCCCTGCGCGATTCTTCCCAGCCCATGCGCGCGGAAGCCGGAAAGGGCGTGAAGTTCGGCCGCCCGCTCACGGATCGCAGGGACCAGCGCGCCCTCCTGAAGCTCGAAGGGGGAATAGACACGCAGACCGGTTGCGGCCTCCGCCTCGCGGACGGCGAGCGGCGAGCGGCCGAGCCGTCCGCTCATCGCCAGAACCGCATGGCCAGCCTCGCGCAGGATGTCGACGCCACATTTCGCGCCCATGGCATCATAGGCTGCAAATACCACCCCAAGGGCGATGCGATGGATCGCCTCGCTCCGAATCAGTTGCGCGGTCTCGAGTTGCTGCAATCCGTCAGCCACCTCGATCACCGCGACCTCGCATCCGTGGGCAGCGGCGTAGTTCATCAGCCGATAGGTCGCCTGCTCGATCTCCGGCACAGGACTCAGATAGGTCGTGCCAAACCCGGCGTCGGTGAAGTCGAGTGCGATGTCAGCGCCCGCGTCACGCACGATCCACATGTCGCCGCCGGCGCCCGTGCCGGTGATCTTGAGCGCCGCAACCGAGAAGCCCAGGCGTTTCAGCCCGCGAACAAGCGACGTGGCGGTAAGCGTCTTGCCGGCATTCATGGCGGTTCCCAGCGAGAGGATCGCCGGGATCTCGGGAAGATGGTCGGCAGCCTCGATGGCAAACTGCATCAGGTTGAGTCGTGTGCCGTCCTCGCCTCCGATCAGGCCGAGCGGTGTGATGCTGGTCGGCGGCAGCATCCGCTGGTGACGCGAGAGCTCGATGCCGGCGATGCCCCCTGCCGCGACGAGATCGCATGGTGACAGATCCGATCCGATCACCGCTTCGTACTGGTCCGGCGCGTACCGGTTGCCATATGTCACGATGATCTCGTCACCCGGAAACATGTGCGCCCGGCGACCGTCGGTCAGTTCCAGCTTGGTCTGTTTCCCGATCTGATCCACTCGTGCCAGAACGAGATCGCCGGCTCTCGGCTGCACGTCTCCCGTGATCAGTGTCTGCATCCGGTCTGGTTTTACCCGCCGGGTACTGAACGCACGTTTTGCGCCAATGACACGAGTCGCGTCGAGCCGCAAGACTGCCATCTCGTCCCCCGTTATTGTGCGCCGGACGGAACTCCAATGGTTAATGCCCGGACGAGACGGAGGGCATCAAAATTACTCCCGCACGTCAATCCTATTCGGTCTTCACCGGCAAGTCGTGGCTGAAATCAGGGCGAGTTCAGTATGGGGTGCCATTATAAAACCGCCAGTAGTCATTTGATGAGCAAGAGAAGTTCCCGGTCGTGAGAGGTGAGTGCGTGAAATGAATTCTCCCTATGATTGTTTTATAAGTTTGTTATGGCGTAATGCGTGTAATCTTATAGATTGTTAACTCGGAATCAGCATGCGTTGAAGTTGAGTCGTCCAAGGGCCATGGTATGGTTACTCCCAGTTACGACTCGGCTGCACATGTGGGGGCAGGATAATCGTGCACGACTGCCTTGTCGTCCCGATTGCGAGAGCCTG
>JAJUJF010000049.1 GCA_029265455.1 Paracoccaceae bacterium
GAGCCGCAGCCCGGTCATCTGCCAGCGCTGGTGCGGGTAGAAGAAGTTCCGGTAGCTCGGCCGCATCTGCGCCTCGGGCGTCGTGCAGGCGCCGCCGCGCAGCACGAACTGGTTGCACATGAACTTGCCGTTGTATTCGCCGATCGCGCCTTCGGGCGGCCGGAAACCCGGATAGGGCGTGAACGGGCTCTGCGTCCACTCCCAGACATCGCCCCAGATCTGCCGCTCGCCCGAGAACCGCCCCGGCGGCAGCGGCCGCAACGCGCCCGTCTCCATGAAATTGCCGCGGATCGGCACCGGGGCGGCGGCCACCTCCCATTCCGCCTCGGTCGGCAGCCGCTTGCCGGCCCAGCGCGCATAGGCATCGGCCTCGAAATAGCTCACATGCACGACCGGCGCGTCGGGATTGACCGGCTGTGCCCCGCGCGGCGTGAAACTCCACCATTCGCCCTCCTGACGCCACCAGTAGAACGGGGCGTCCCAGCCCTCGCGCTCAACCATCGCCCAGCCCTCGGAAAGCCAGAGCGGCGCGCGGGTGTAGCCGCCGTCCTCGATGAAGGCGATCCATTCGCGGTTGGTCACCGGCCGCGTCGCGAGGCGGAACGGACGCAGCAGCACCTCGTGCCGCGGCCCCTCGCAGTCATAGGCGAATCCCGCGCCGTCATGGCCGATCGCGAAGATCCCGCCCTCATGCTCCGTCCAGCCGAGCGGCGTCTCCCCGGTCGTCGGCATCGGCTCCGGCGCACGGATCGCCGGCAGCAGCGGGTTGAAGGAGAGCGCGTGCAGCAGATCGGTGACCATCAGTTCCTGATGCTGCATCTCGTGATGGCAGCCGAGGATCACGAGGTCGAGCACCTCCGCCGCCGGCCCGCTCCCGATCAGCCGCTCCATCGCCGCATCGACATGGTCGCGGTAGGCCATCACCTCGTCGACACCGGGCCGGGTGATCAGGCCCCGCTGCGAACGGGTGTGCCGCGGTCCGGCCTGCACGTAGTAGGAGTTGAAGAGGAAGGCGAAGCGGTCATCCGGGGAGCGGTAGCCCGGCGCATGCTCGCGCAGGATGAACTGCTCGAAGAACCAGGTCGTGTGCGCGAGATGCCACTTGGTCGGGCTCGCGTCCTCCATCGACTGCACGACCATGTCCTCGGGCCTGAGCCCGGCGGCAAGCTGACGCGAGCGTTCCCTCGTCGCGATGAAGAAATCGAGTGCCGCGTCCCGCTCCGCCAGCTGATGCGCGCGCGCTTCCGCCATGCCGACCTCCCCTCGGTACGTTTCGGGTCCAACGCGGGGAGGGGCGATCGGTTTCCCGGTCCGGCATGCCCGGCATATCCAGGGGCAGGTCCGCCGTTGCGGCCGTGCTCAGGTCGCGATCACTCCACGATCCCGGCGGTCGCGAGGACGGCGTGGAGCAGCACGTTCGTCCCCTTCTCCGCCCATTCCGGGGTGATCTCCTCCGCCTCGTTATGGCTGAGCCCGTCGACACAGGGGCAGAAGACCATCGCCGTCGGCGCCACCCGGTTGATCCAGCAGGCGTCGTGCCCCGCGCCGCTGATGATGTCCCGGTGCGAATAGCCGAGCCGTTCCGCCGCATCCCGCACCGCGCCGACGCAGGCGGGATCGAAAGCCGGCGGGTCGAACTGGCCGACGATCTCGCTCTGGAATACGCAGCCGATCTCCTCGCAGATGCCCGGCGCCATCCCGAGGAACTCATCCGCCATCGCCTCCAGGACCGGCAGGAGATGACTGCGGAAATCGACCGTGAAGACAACCCTCTCCGGGATGATGTTGCGGCTGTTCGGGAAGACGTCGATCTGCCCGATCGCGCCCACCGCGTTCGGCTGGTGCTTCATCGCGATCGCATGGACGGCCTCGGTGAGCCGGGCGAGGCCGAGGCCGGCATTGCGCCTCGCGGCCATCGGCGTCGTGCCGGTATGGGCGGCCTTGCCCGTCACCGTGCATTCGATCCAGCGCAGGCCCTGACCATGGGTGACGACCCCGATATCGACCTCCTCGGCCTCGAGGATCGGCCCCTGTTCGATATGCAGCTCGAAGAAGGCCTTCATCTCGCGCGCGCCGACCGGCTCGTCGCCCTTCCAGCCGATCCGGTCGAGCTCGTCCCCGAACCGCTTCCCTTCCGCATCCCTGCGGTCATAGGCCCAGGCCTGGTCGATCACGCCCGCGAAGACCCCCGAGGCAAGCATCGCCGGTGCGAAGCGCGATCCCTCCTCGTTGGTCCAGTTGGTGACGACGATCGGGTGCCGCGTCCTGATGCCGAGGTCGTTGAGCGTCCGCACCAGTTCGAGCCCGCCCAGAACTCCGAGCACGCCGTCGAACCTTCCGCCCGTCGGCTGCGTGTCGAGATGGCTGCCGACATAAACCGCCGGCAGATCCGGCTCCGCCCCCTCGCGGCGGGCGAACATCGTTCCCATCTGGTCGACGCTCGTCTCGAGCCCCGCCTCCTCGCACCATCGCCGGAAGAGCGTCCGCGCCTCGGCATCGGCATCCGTCAGCGTCTGGCGGTTGTTGCCGCCCGCCACGCCCGGCCCGATCTTCGCCATCTCCATCAGCGAATCCCAGAGCCGGGCGCCGTCGATCTTCAGATTGGCGCCGATCTCCGCCACGTCTCACCTCAGTCCAGGTTCTTCAACACCTCGCCCAGCGTGCCGATCAGCTCGTCGATCTGCTCCCGGGTGATGATCAGCGGCGGCGACAGGGCGATGATGTCGCCGGTGGTGCGGATCAGGATGCCGCGTTCGTAGGCGTCGAGGAAGGCCCGGAACGCCCGCCGCGTCGGCTCGCCCGGGATCCCCTCGAGCTCGATCCCCGCGATCAGCCCCTCGTTGCGGATGTCGATGACATGCGGCAGGCCGCGCAGGCTGTGCACCGCCGCCTCCCAGTAGGGCGCGAGTTCCGCCGCCCGCGCGAAGAGCCCTTCCTCGGCATAGGTCTCGAGCGTCGCCACGCCGGCCGCCGCCGCGATCGGGTTCCCCGAATAGGTATAGCCGTGGAAGAGCTCGATCATGTGATCGGGGCCGGTCATGAAGGCGTCGTGGATCTCGGCCGTGGTCATCACCGCGCCCATCGGGATCACGCCGTTGGTCAGCCCCTTGGCGCAGGTGATCATGTCGGGCTGCACGCCGTATTTCTGTGCCGCGAAAGGGGCGCCGGTCCGTCCGAAACCGGTGATCACCTCGTCGAGGATCAGGAGGATGCCGTGTTTCGTGCAGATCTCGCGCAGCCGCTCGAGATAGCCCTTCGGCGGGATCAGCACCCCGGTCGAGCCGGCGATCGGCTCGACGATCAGCGCCGCGATGGTCGAGGGATCATGCAGCGCCACGATCCGCTCGAGCTCGTCGGCCAGTTCCGCCCCGTGCTCGGGCTGCCCGCGCGAGAAGGCGTTGCGCGCGAGGTCATGCGTCGCCGGCAGGTGATCGACGCCGGCAAGAAGCGTCCCGAAGAACTTGCGGTTGGTGACGATGCCGCCGACCGAGATCCCGCCGAAATTGACGCCGTGGTAGGCCCGCTCCCGCCCGATCAGCCGGGTCCGCGTCCCCTCGCCCCGCGCCCGGTGCCAGGCAATCGCGATCTTCAGCGCCGTCTCGACCGCTTCCGAGCCGGAATTGGTGTAGAAGACATGCGCCATCCCCTCGGGCGCGATGTCGATCAGCCGGTTGGCAAGGTCGAAGGCCTTCGGATGCCCCATCTGGAAGGCGGGCGCATAGTCGAGGGCAGCGGCCTGCCGGGAGATCGCCTCGACGATCCGCGGGCGTGCATGACCCGCATTGCAGCACCAGAGACCGGCCGTCCCGTCGAGGACGCGCCGCCCGTCCTCCGTCGTGTAATGCATGCCCTCGGCGGCGACGAACATCCGCGGCGCGCTCTTGAACTGGCGGTTGGCGGTGAAGGGCATCCAGAAGGCGCGCAGATCGTTCGGAGACCGGTCGATGCGGTTCGACATTGCGGCAATCCCTGTTGGTCCGGCCAGGATGGCCGCCCCTCGGCCGGAGCGCGTTCTCGTTGGGCGAGCGGTCCATCGGCAACGCTAGCACCGCGGCGGCACAGGTCAAGCGGACATCCCTTTCCTTCCATGCCCGGGTATCGAAACAAGAGGCTGAAGGAGCGGTGGAATCCGGTCAGAAACGGGGTTCCGCCTCAGCTCGCGGCCTCCCGCGCCGCGACGCCCCGAGGCCCGGCTGCCAGCGTCGCCTGACAGACGAAGAGCACGGCGGCCCCGAGGCCGGCCGTCTTCAGCGCGACCAGGGTCAGCGCCTCGGTATTGATGGCGACGAGCCGTCCCCAGCCGGTGAAGTCGAAGGGCGCGCAGGTCGCCTCGTCGAAGCGCAGCAGGCAGGGCTCGTAGTTCTGCGCGTCGCGATACTGGATCGCCAGCGCCTGCAGCGCCGGGGCAAGCAGCATCAGGACCGCGACCGTCACGATGAAGATCACCCAGCGCGCCCGCCGCGAGCCTGCCTGCGCCGCGTCGATCGAGGCGACGATCCCGATCGCGAGCACCGGCCCGACCAGCGCCCGCGGTCCCTGCGAGTAGAGCGCGCCGACCATCATGGTCCAGTAGCTGCCATGGAAGGCGGAAGCGAGGCTCGTGCGCGCCACGGAGAGCGCCACCACCCCGACCACCGCCGCGATCCACGCGGCGAGGAGCAGCCGGCCGACCGGCCCCATCCAGTGGGTCCAGTGCTCGGTGACCATGTTCGGCCAGCGGCCAGCGGGATGCTCGGCGCGCAGGGCGCGGTCGTGCAGGCTGAGGGCGATGAAGATCGCCAGCGAGTAGATCATCGCCGTCGACACCGCGTAATCGAGGCCGATCCTCGCCGCGAGCGGCGCCTCCGGGCCCGGCCATCCCTCCTCCGCCAGTCCGAAGGTCACGCCCCAGACAAAGGCGAGCGGCAGGATCACCATCGTCGCCCGGGTCCAGAGCCGGCTCACCAGCGCGACATGATCGACCCATTGCCCGGCTCCGGCGAGGAAGGCCGAGAGCCGCGCCTCGGCCTCCTCGAGCTGCCGGTTCTCCCCGCCATGCACGGCATGCACGTCCGGGGCGATCAGCCCGTGCTCCACCCGCAGCACCAGCATCGCGCAGACATCCGCGGCCAGCGCATCCGCCTCGGTGGCGAGTTCTGCCCAGACGGTGCGCGGCGATCCGGCCGCGAGGTCGAAGGCCTCGTCCCCGTGGAGCCCGGAGAGGATGTCGAGATTCTGCACCAGCCGGTTGATGCGCGCCTCGACCTCCCTGTCGTTGCGCACGATGCCCTCCCTTGTCGGCGTCCCCGTGCCGCAGACATCGTGTTTCAGGATCCAGGAGCGATAGACGAGGATCTTCGCGAGATCCTCGGCGAAGTCGCGGGGATCATCGACGAGCTGCTCCCCGTGGCGGCGGTAAAGCTCGAGCCGCTTCCAGTCCGCGTCAGGCAGGAGCATCCCCGAGCCGTCGCGCGGCAGGTCGAGCGACCGCTTCCTGAGCTCCCTGCAGCCCTGCACCAGCCGCGCGGGAATGCCGGAGAAGTAATGGGCGACCCGCCGGAACTTCTCCTCGAACTGCTGCAGCGGCCTGATTCCGGGCGCAAGCCCGACCATGGCGAGGCTGACCATCAGCGGCACGACCGGGCTCTGCGCCTCGCCCTCCTCCCCCGGCACCACGAAACCGATCGCCTGCCGCATCGGCGGGGTGAAGAAGACGCAGATCAGGAAGTAGATCAGCAGGAGGATCGCGGTATAGGCGGCATAGGCGCGCCAGATCACGCGCCGGTTGCGGAAGTCGGAGGCCTTGAGAAACCGGATCAGCCGCTCGAGTTCCTTCGATGCCTCGAAGGAAGGCTGGTTGAACTGGTTGAACGCAAAGAAGGCGATCACCCCCGCCCCGAACAGGAAGGACACGAGGAAGAGGCCGGAATCGCCCTCCATGTCAGTCGTCCCTGTCGGGGAGTTCCGGCGCCGGAGGGATCGGAAGGCAGAACTCGACCGCGGGATTGCAGGGCACCTGCTGCGCCGGGGCAGGCAGGGATCCGGCGGCAACGAGACCTGCGATGGCGGCGAGGACGAATGCTCGGCTCATGGACGCCTCCACGAAGAGAGCAATGACCTATCGTAACACGACCGCAGTTCACGCCCAACACGCATTTCGCCAGTCCGGCCTGCCGCTGCACGCATCGCGCCGGTCCGCAAGCACACGGCGCCATTCCGCCGGACTCGCCGTTGCGCTTCTGCAAAAGCCCGGGAAAAATGGTTAAGGAGAGAGATGCGCGGGTTGCTCTTCCCGCGGGAAAAGCTAGCGTTCTACACAAAGACAAACATAAACAACGAGCAGAGGTACAGGGGATGGGCCAGTCAAGGCAGCGTGCGCTCGTGGGCGCCCTCCTGCTTGGGTCCTCCCTTTGTGCGGCGGCACCGGCCCCGGCCTTCTCCATCTTCGGCATCCGCCTCTGGGGCGAGGAGCCTTCCGAGGAGGTGGAGGTCATCAATCCCCTGCCCTACACGATCGATTTCACCGTGCGCGGCGCCGACGACGACCTTGCCGATGCCGTGCGCAATGCCTCCTCCCTCTGGAACGATCGCGAGAATCCGGCATCGGGCCGGGCCGGCCTGATCGCCAAGGCCCGCGGCGACTACCGCCGCATCCTCGCCGCCCTCTACAACGCCGGCCATTACGGGCCGGAGATCAGCATCCGCCTCGCGGGGCAGGAAGCGGCCGAACTCACCCTCGCCGTCGACCTGCCGCCCGAGGTGCCGGTCACCATCGACGTGGTGCCCGGGCCGCAGTTCCGTTTCGGCGTCGCCGATATCGTGAACGCACCGCCCTGGACCGACAGTTCCGGCGAGCAGCTGCGGACCACGCCCGACGATGTCGGCTTTGCCGTCGGCGAGCCCGCCGAGGCCACTGCCGTTGCCCGTGCTTCCGATCTCGCCATCGCCCGCTGGCGCAGCCTCGGCCATCCGAAGGCCGAGCAGACCGGGCGCGACATCATCGCCGACCATGCCACCCGCGAACTCGAGGCGCGGATCACCCTCGACCCCGGCCGCCGCGCCACCTACGGCCCGGTCACCGTCGCCGGCACCGAGGCGGTCGACCGCGACTTCGTCGCCTACATGTCTGGCCTCAGGCAGGGCAGGCGCTTCCGGCCCGAAGACATCGAACGCGCCCAGGACCGCCTTGTCCGGCTCGGCACCTTCAACCTCGTCTCGATCGACGAGAGCGCGCCGCTGACGCCGGACGGGCAGCTGCCGCTGACGCTGCGGGTCGAGGACCGGCTGCCGCGGCGATTCGGCATCGGCGCGACGATCAGCACGCTCGACGGCCTCGGCATCGAGGGATTCTGGCTCCATCGCAACCTCTTCGGCCGCGCCGAGCAGCTCCGCTTCGACGCCAACATCGCCCGCATCGGCGCCGAGGACGCGCCGAAGGACCTCACCTACCAGGCCGGCGTCACCTTCGTGAAACCGGGCGTCATCAACCCGGACACGAGTTTCGTCACCTCGCTCATCGGCCGGCAGGAGGAGCTCGAGACCTACCGCGAGCGGGCGCTGACCTTCCGCTTCGGCCTGCTGCGCGAATTCGGCCGCGAGTTCACCGGCGAGATCGCCTTCGAGGTCACCCGCTCCCGGGTCGAGGACGAGGCCTTCGGCGTGCGGAACTTCCTAACTCTCGGCCCCGTCGCCCGGGGCCAGTACGACCGCCGCGACGATCCCGTCGATCCGACCGAAGGCTTCCTCCTCGCAGCCCAGGCCGGCCCCTTCTACGAGACCGAATTCGGCAACATCGCCGCGCGCGGCACGCTCGAGGGCAGGGCCTACCATTCCTTCGATGACGAGGGCCGCTTCGTGCTGGCGTTTCGCGGGCAGGTCGGCACCTATGTCGGCCCCGACGCGGCCGAGAGTCCGCCGGGGCGGCTGTTCTTCGCGGGCGGCGGCGGCTCGGTTCGCGGTTACGCCTATCGCTCGATCGGCATCGACGTGCCCGACAGCGACGATGATGTCGGCGGCCGCAGCCTGATCGAGACCTCGGGCGAGATCCGCGCCCGCATCGGCGAAAGCTTCGGCGTCGTCGCCTTTCTCGACGGCGGCTATGTCGCGGAGGACAGCTCCTTCGGCGGCGATGGCAGCGACTGGCGGCTGGGTGCCGGTCTCGGCCTGCGCTACTATACCGGCTTCGGTCCGCTGCGGGTCGATGTCGCCACTCCCCTGAACCCGAGGGACGACGATTCCGCCGTCGCCCTCTACATCGGCATCGGGCAGGCGTTTTGAGACGGTATCTTGTCATTTCCGGCCTGTTCCTGCTGCCCGCGGTCGTGGTGTTCGCGCAGCAGGAGGAGCCGCTTCCCGAAAACGGGGTTCTCGAAGGCGAGGACGTCGCCCCCGACAGCGCACCCGACGCGGAGGAAGAGGACGGGGGCAACGGCTTCCTGACCCGCTTCATCCAGGATCTTCTTTCCGCGCCCGGCCGCACGGTGCGGATCCGCAACGTCTCCGGCATCCTCTCCTCGGAAGCGAACATCGGCCGGATCGAGGTTTCCGACGACGACGGCGTCTGGCTGCGCATCGACGACGTGGTGATCGACTGGAGCCGCGCCGCGCTCTTCCTGCGGCGGATCGACATCTCGAGCCTCCGGATCGGCGAGATCGCCTATCTCCGCCCGCCCCTTCCGCCCGAGCGGGAGACTCCCACCCTTGCCGATGCCGCGGCCGAGCCCTTCAGCCTGCCGGAGCTGCCCCTCGCCGTGCGTGTCGCCGAACTCGCGATCGGCGAGATCAGCCTCGGCGAACCGGTCTTCGGTCAGGCGGCGACGCTCACCACCGAAGGCTTCGCCACGCTCGAAGGTGGCGAGCTGGATACCGAACTTGCCATCCGCCGCCTTGATGATCCCGGCGGCTCGCTCACGCTTCAGGCCTCCTTCTCCAACCGGTCCCGCCAGCTCGCCCTCGATCTCGCGCTCAGCGAGCCCGAGGGTGGCGTCGTCGCCAGCATGCTCGACATCGAGGGTCGCCCCGCCATCGACATGACCCTCGCCGGCGCCGGCCCGCTCGAGGATCTCGACATCGATTTCGACCTCGCGGCCAATGACCGCTCCCTCGCGCGGGGTGAGGTGGCGTTGCGCGAGAGCGACGATGGCCTCGCCTTCTCCGCCGATTTCACCGGTGAACTCTCGCCGCTGATCCCGGCCGACTACCGCGACTTCTTCGCGGGCGAGAGCAGCGTGCGGGTCGCGGGCGTGAACCTTGCCGCCGGCGGCCTCCGCCTCGACGAGATCGCCGTCGCCGCCGAAGCCCTCGACCTCGACGGCAGCCTCGAGACCGGCCCCGATCGCTTCCTCCGCCGCCTCGCGCTGACCGGACGCGTCGGCAGCGAGGAGAACGGCCCCGTCACCCTCCCCGTCCCCGGCGGCGAGACGACGCTTCGCTCCGGCACGCTCGACGTGAGCTACGGCGAGGGCGACCGCTGGCGCGGCGATTTCGCGCTCCGTGGCCTCGCCTCACCCGAACTCGGCGTGGACGAGATCACCCTCGCCATGGGCGGCCGCGCCGAGAATCTCGAGGACCCCGCGTCCCGCAACGTCACCATCGAGGCCGAGGGTACCGCCCGCGGCTTCTCCTCGCCCGACCCTGCCATCGTCGAGGCGCTCGGCGAGAGCATCGACCTTCGCGCCGACATCGCCATCGCCCCCGACGCGCCGCTCGCCATCAACGGATTCGAGATCACCGGCGCCGGCCTCTCGCTCACCACCTCCGGCACGGTCGAGGATCTCGTCTACGACGGCAGCCACGCCATCCGCGCCGACGACCTCACCCCCTTCTCCGCCCTTGCCGGCCGCAACCTCGGCGGCTCGGTCGATCTCGTAGCCGAGGGCGCGCTGCTGCTCGCGAGCGGCGGTTTCGACCTCGCGCTCGACGGCACCGCCACCGACCTCCGCCTCGGCATCCCGCAGGTCGATCCGCTTCTCGCCGGGGAGACCACGATCGACGGCCGCCTGCGCCGCGACGAGACCGGCTTCGTGACCGACGCCCTTCGCATCGAGAGCGGGCAGTTCGCCTTCACCTCCTCGGGCCGCGTCTCCGGTGACGACACCGACATCGCCTTCGACGCCCGGATCGCGGATGTCGGCCTCGTCCTCGCGGAGGCCTCGGGCGAAGTGACCGCCGAAGGCCGCGCCACCGGGACCGGCGGGCCGATCACCGTCACCCTCGAGGCCGTCATGGATCAGGGCGCGCTGCTGGAGCGTTCCGTCACCGGCCTCGCCTTCGCCTTCGACGGCACGGTTTCGGACGGCGACATCGCCGGTGCGCTCTCCGGCGAGGGCAATCTCGACGGGCACGAGATCGCGCTCGCGGGCGACATCGCCGTCGCGGGCGAGGAGCGCCGCCTCGACGGCCTGCGTTTCGCGGTGGGCGCCAACACCATCACCGGCAACCTCGCCCGGACCGGCGACGCCCCGATCGAGGGCAGGCTCGAACTCGCCGCGCCCAATGTCACGCCGCTCGCGGCGCTGGCCCTCGTCGAGGCCGCGGGCGCCGCCGATGCCACGCTCGAACTCGGTCCCGCCGCGGTCGGCCAGGGCATCAGCCTCGATGCCGCGATCCGCGATCTCGCCGTCGAGGGGAACACCATCGGCATACTCGATCTCGAGGCCAGGATCGAGGACGCCTTCGGCATCCCCCTCGCCGACGCGACCGCCACGGCTTCCGACATCAGCGCCGGCGGGCTCGAGATCACCCGGCTCGACGCGCGCGCGGCACGGGGCGAGGGCGAGCGGATGGACTTCTCCGCCGAGACCCGGCTCGCCGTCGGCACGGAAGTCGCGCTCGCCGGCGGGCTCGAACGGCTCGCGGGCGGATTCGCCTTCTCGCTGGAGAGGCTCACCCTCGACCAGGACGCGGTCTCCGCCCGCCTCGCTGCCCCCTCGACCATCACCGTCCGGGGTCCCGAGATCACCCTCACCCCGCTCGCCCTCGACATCGGCGACGGCCGGATCGAGGCCGAGGGCAGCGTCGGCGAACGCCTCGACCTCGCGCTCGCCATCGATGCGCTCGCGCTTTCGGTCGCGAATGCCATCCTCCCCGACCTCGGCCTCGAGGGGACGGTCAACGGCAATGCCCGCGTCACCGGCACCCGCAACGCGCCGCAGGTGGATTTCGACCTCGCTGCCAGCAACCTCCTCGCCGCTGCCGGCCGCGACGCCGGCCTGCCCCCGGTGAGCGTCAGGGCCGAGGGCACCACCGACGGTGCGGTCCTCGACGTCGTGGCCGGGGTCACGGCACCCGGTGGAATCGACGCGCGCGCCACCGGCGCCGTGCCGCTGGCCGAGGGCGGCGCCTTCGACCTCGCCGTCGAGATCGCCTCCCTCCCCCTTGCCGCCCTCGACCCGCTCGCCGGCAACCAGGGGCTCCAGGGCAACATCACCGGCTCCGCCAATGTCACCGGCACGCTCGCGGCCCCGGCGGCCACCTTCTCCCTCTCCGGCAGTGGCCTGAGCGCCCGCATCCTGCGCGAGAACGCCGTCCCGGCGCTTGCCGCCACCGCCGAGGGACGATTCGCCCAGGACACCGTCACCCTCTCCACCGCGAGCCTCACCGGCCCGGACGGCATCTCCGCGAGCGCGAGCGGCACCATCCCCCTCACCGGCGCGCCCCTCGCCCTCTCCGCCGCGGGCTCCCTGCCGCTCGCGCTTGCCAATCCCTTCCTCGCCGAACGCACGACCGAACTCGCCGGCACCGCCAGTTTCGACCTCTCGATCGGCGGCAGTCTCACGGACCCTCAGGTCACCGGCCCGATCACCATCAACGGCGCCACCTTCGTCGATCCCAACACCAACATCCGGCTCGAGAACATCGCGCTTGACGCCAGCCTGGCGGGCGACAGTGTGACCATCGCCTCCCTGACCGCGAACAGTGCCCGGGGCGGCCGCCTCTCGGTCTCGGGCGACGTCGGCCTCGCGCCGGCCGCGGGATTCCCGGTCGATCTCGACATCCTGCTCAACAACATCGCCTATACCGACGGCAGCTTCCTCACGACGCGGCTGAGCGGCGCGCTCACCATCGAAGGCCCGGTCGCCAACGGCGGCGGCCTGCTCGCGGGCGAGATCACCCTCGACGAGACCGAGATCTCCGTTGCCGAGGGTTTCGGCGCGAGCGCCGCCGGCGCGCTGGCGGATGTCGAGCACCGGGCGACGCCGGAAGCCGTCCGTGCCACGCTCGAACGCGCCCGTGCCGGACAGAACGGCAGGCAGGAGGCAACCGCCGGCGGCCCCGGCCTCGGCCTCGACCTCCTCGTGCGCGCCCCGAACCAGATCTTCATCCGCGGCCGCGGCCTCGATGCCGAGCTCGGAGGCCAGCTCGTACTCCGGGGCACCGTCAGCGACATCCAGCCGGTGGGCCAGTTCGACCTGATCCGCGGCCGGCTCGACCTCCTCGGCCAGCGGATCGCCTTCGACGAGGGCAGCCTCCAGCTCGTCGGCACGCTGGATCCGATCGTCAATTTCGTCGCCCGCACCGAGACCGAGGACGCCACCGCCATCGTCACCGTCTCCGGCCGGGCCTCCGAGCCCGCCATCACCTTCTCCTCGATTCCCGAGCTCCCCGAGGACGAGGTTCTGGCCCGGCTCCTCTTCGACCGCAGCGTCGGCCAGCTCTCGCCCTTCCAGCTCGCCCAGCTCGCCGCTGCGGCGGCCGAACTCGCCGGCGCCGGCGGCAACGGCCTGCTTTCGCAGTTCCGCGGCGCGGTCGGGCTCGACGACCTCGAGATCATCACCGATGCCGAAGGCGGCGCCGGCGTCCGGGCCGGCCGCTACATCGACGACAACATCTATGTCGACGTCGAGACCGGCACCGGTGGCGAGACCCGGTTCAGCGTCAATCTCGACATCACCGACGCGATCACCGCGCGCGGGACGGTCGGATCGCAGGGCGACTCGACCCTCGGCATCTACTACGAACGCGACTACTGACCCCGTTTGCGACCAGGGTTACGCCCGTTTGCGACCGGGGTTACATGCCGTCCGCCCCGGGCCTAGATGGAAACCGCAGAAACGCGCGCCGCTCACGGGCGCGCCAGGGAGCATGTGATGACCGACAAGATCAGGAAGACCGACGAGGAATGGCGCGCGGAGCTGTCCGAGCTCGCCTACGAGGTCACCCGCAAGGGCGGCACCGAACGCGCCTTCACCCGGGACAGTTTCCCGAAGGAGCCCGGCACCTTCAGCTGCATCTGCTGCAAGACGCCGCTCTTTTCCTCCGAGACCAAGTACGACAGCGGCACCGGCTGGCCGAGCTTCTGGGCGCCCATCGCCGAGGACGTGGTGGAGGAGCGCATCGACGAGAGTCACGGGATGCGCCGGACCGAGATCGTCTGCGCCCGCTGCGACGCCCATCTCGGCCATGTCTTTCCCGACGGCCCCCCGCCCACCGGCCTGCGCTACTGCATGAACGGCGTCGCCCTCGAGTTCACCCCGGAGAGCGTGAAGGAGGAGCAGCGTTAACCTTGGGGTAACCTCTGCTTCTCGTTTGGAATCAATGGCTTGATCTGGTTTTCACGCGTGGGCGCTCCCCGCCCACGCTTCCGCCACGGATCCCCGGAGGGACCGGCCGCCCCGGTCAGGGCTGCTGCGCCTGTCCCGTCAGCTGCGCCGGGTCGATGTTGAGGATGTTGCCGAACAGCTGTTCGAGCACGCCCATCTGGCGGCCGCCGGTCTGGGTGACGCGGGTGGTGAGGTTGATGATCCTCCCGTCCTCGATCCCGTAGCGGTTGACACTCTCGACAACGCCATTCTCGTCGAAACTGACCGCCAGCACGGTGCGATCGACCACCCGCGGCGGATTGAAAGCCAGCGTCGAGACCGTGCTCTGGACGTAGTACCAGTCGCTCTCGCGCAGGAGCCCGCTCGCGGACGGCCGGCCGAGCTTCTCCTCGACGCTGAACATGTCGTCGACGCCGGGCTGGACCTGCGCCAGGTCCGCCTCGCTCGGGACGTAACCATGGATGCGGGTGATCGGCGCGCAGGCACCTAGTACGCCGCCGAGCGCCAGCGTCGCAGCGAGGGCCGCGCATGCGGTGCGGCAGGAGCGTCGGGAAGCCATGCATTCTCCTTGTCGACGGGCTCGGGCTCTTGCTCCCGTAGCCGCGACATGCTGTTAATTCAAGCGACAAGGGGGCTTTCTGCCCCTCCCCGACGAGCGGAGGTACGCCATGCGCGGGATCGTCACCCATTCGCCTCACAATCCCGATTTCGCCCGCGTCGTCACGGTCGCGATGCTGCGCCGGGGCCGGGAGTTCGCCTTCGACATCGCCCCCGACGGGGCGGAGACCGCCCGTCTTGCCCGGCTTTTCGACGCCCGCTTCGTCCGCAAGATGCGTTTCGAGGGGATGATCCGTACCGACGGCCCCGACCTCGTGCTCGAGGCAGGTCTCGGCGCCACCGTGGGCCAGACCTGCGTCGTCACGCTCGAACCGGTGACGACCCGGATCGACGTGGGTGTCCGCCGCCGCTTCGTGCCCATGGAGGAATTCGGCTCGGAAATCGACGTCTCTCCCGAGGACGACGACGAGATCGAGCCGCTCGAGGACCGGATCGACCTCGGCCTCGTCGCGATCGAGGCCCTTGCCCTCGCCCTCCCCGCCTATCCGCGGAAGGAGGGGGCAGCCGGCGGCACTGCAAGTTCCGCGCCGGCCGGCGCCGGGCCGCTCGAGGAGGAAGCGGAGGCCAGGCCCTTCGCCTCCCTCGCCGCCTTGCGGGAACGGCTGGAAAGGAAGGAATAGCGCCTGCCCGTTTTCCCTTGCGGAGCCGCGGGCGATCTGTATGTTCCCGGCCTCATTGGCCGGATACGGGAAGCTGGACTGCGCGTGACAACCGCGCCCGCATCTGTTACGTGCCGCGCCATCAAGTTCCATCCGCATCCGGGCCGGTCCGCCCGTGCACTGACCGAGGTCGATCCATGGCTGTTCCCAAGAGTAAGGTGACGCGCTCCCGTCGCGGGCTGCGGCGCTCGCATCACGCGCTCGGCCCGAGCAATCCCAACGAATGCCCCAACTGCGGCGAACTGCGCCGTCCGCATCACGTCTGCGGCGCCTGCGGCCACTATGACGGCCGCGAGGTCGTATCCACGGCCGAGGAAATCGATCTCGACGACGAGGCGGCCTGAGCGCCCGGCCTGCTTGAGGCGCTGACCGCATGAACGCCGAACCTCCCGAGCGCACAGAGCCCGATCCCGCCCCCAGTCCCCGTACCGATGACGTGGTGATCGCCGTTGATGCGATGGGCGGGGATCGGGGAGTGGGCGCCGTCATCGGGGGCCTTGCCCAGGCGGTCGCCGCCAACCCGCGCCTGCGCTTCATCGTGCATGGCGACGAGGCGGAGCTCGAGGACGCGATCCGTACGCAGCGGAACCTCGCCCCGCATGTCGAGGTCCGGCACGCGGAAGATGTCATCACGATGAGCGATCGTCCGTCGAAGGCGCTGCGCACCGCGCAGGGCTCGAGCATGTGGAACGCACTGGAGTCGGTCCGGACCGGCGAGTCGGAGGTCGTGATCTCCTGCGGCAATACCGGTGCCCTGATGGCCCTCGCCATGCTCCGCCTGCGCAAGGCACCGGAGGTGGACCGGCCCGCGATCGCCATACTCTGGCCCTCGCGCAACCCGACCGGCTACAACGTCATGCTCGACGCCGGAGCCGATGTGCGGGCGGATGCGAGGGACCTGCTCAATTACGCCCTCATGGGCGCATCCTATGCCCGGCATGCGCTCGGCCTTTCCCGGCCGCGCGTCGGCCTCCTCAATGTCGGCACCGAGGAGCACAAGGGCCGGAGCGAGTTGCACGAGGCCTCCGAACTGATCGCTGCCGCTGCCCACAGGGGCGATTTCGAGTATCTCGGCTACGTCGAGGGCAGCGACATCCCCTCCAGCCGCGTCGACGTCATCGTGACCGACGGCTTCACCGGGAACGTGGCGCTGAAGACCGGCGAGGGTACCGCCTCCCTGATCAGCGCCCGCCTCCGCGAGGCCTTCGCCTACAGCACGTTCAGTCGGATCGGCGCCCTCTTTGCAGCGCCGGCACTACGGCGGCTGAAGGAGCGGATCGATCCCCGCCGCGTCAACGGCGGGGTATTTCTGGGATTGAACGGCACCGTCATCAAGTCGCATGGCGGAGCAGATGCCACGGGATTCGCCGCGGCAGTACGGCTGGGCTGCACCCTTGCCGAGAACGGCTTCACCCGGCGTCTCGCCGCCCGTATCGCATCAGGCGGCGGCTCTGCCGCCGCGATGGAGGCCCCCACAGAATGAAGGTGACGCGCTCCCTCGCCATCGGCGTCGGACATTACCTGCCCGAGCGGGTGGTCGAGAACGCGGAATTCACCAGATGGCTCGATACCTCTGACGAATGGATCCGCACCCGCACCGGCATCGAGAGGCGACACTTCGCCGCCGAAGGCGAGAAGACGTCGGATCTCGCGATTCGCGCGTCCGAAATGGCGCTGGCCGATGCCGGCATCTCCGGCAACGACCTCGACGCCATCGTGCTCTCGACCGCGACGCCTGACCGGACCTTTCCCGCGACAGCAGTGCGCGTACAGGAAGCCATCGGCATGCGCCGGGGCTTCGCCTTCGATCTGCAGGCCGTCTGTGCCGGGTTCGTCTTTGCCCTCGGCACGGCGGACGCCATGATCCGCGCCGGGAGTGCGCGCAGGGTACTCGTCATCGGCGCCGAGACCTTCTCCCGCATCCTCGACTTCAACGATCGCGCTACCTGCGTCCTCTTTGGCGACGGCGCTGGCGCGCTCATCCTAGAGGCGGCTGAGGGTTCGGGCGAAAGCAGCGACCGCGGCATCCTCGCCACCGATCTCAATTCCGACGGGCGCCTCGCGAATCTTCTCTATGTCGATGGCGGCCCCTCGAGCACGGGCACGGCCGGCGTGGTGCGCATGCAGGGTCAGGAAGTCTTCAAGCACGCCGTCCTCAAGCTTGCGGAAACCGGCGGCCGGGCACTGGCTGCCGCCGGACTGGAAGCCGACGATGTCGACTGGCTCGTTCCCCATCAGGCGAACCTGCGGATCATGAAGATGACCGCGAGCAAGCTCGGGATTCCGCCCGAGCGGGTCGTCACCACCGTGGAGGATCACGGCAATACCTCCGCGGCCTCGATCCCGCTTGCGCTGTCGGTTGCAGCCAGCGAAGGGCGGTTCCGCCGCGGCGATCTGCTGCTGATGGAAGGCATCGGCGGGGGGCTCGCCTGGGGTGCGGTGGCCCTGCGCTGGTAGTCCCTGAGGCCTTTTGTTGGCTCGCCTTTACAACCCCATGTTATTGACTCTATTTCCCGACTGACCCTAGGTTAACTAATTCGCGAGTTCGCGAGCGGCGGGAGGGCAAATTGAGTGAAAAGACCTTGACGCGGATGGAGCTCAGCGAGGCCGTGTTCCGGGCCGTCGGACTTTCCCGCAATGAATCGGCGGAACTGGTGGAATCGGTCCTCGATCACATGTCGGACGCACTTGTCCGCGGCGAGACGGTAAAGATTTCCTCCTTCGGGACATTCACCGTGCGCAACAAGTCCGCGCGAATCGGGCGAAATCCCAAGACCGGCGAGGAGGTGCCGATCGAGCCGCGGCGCGTGCTGACGTTCCGCCCGTCGCACATCATGAGACAGCGGGTGGACGCCGGCAACAAGGCCTGAAGCGCCACCTGCCACGGCGACGGACAAGCAGAACCTGCGGAGACCGTTCAGAATGAACAAATCACCCGACGCGTTCAGGACGATCAGCGAAGTCGCCGAGCAGCTCGATGTTCCGGCGCATGTGCTCCGGTTCTGGGAAACCCGGTTCTCGCAGGTGAAGCCGGTGAAGCGGGGCGGCGGGCGACGCTACTACCGGCCCGACGACGTGCGGCTCCTGCGCGGTATCCGCGGGCTGCTCTACGATGACGGCATGACCATCAAGGGCGTGCAGAAGATCCTGCGGGAGCAGGGCGTTCGCCATGTCATCGGGCTCGGCACGGTGGACGGCGCCGAGGCGCCGATGCCGCCGGTGCGTCGGGTACGACCGGCAGCGATGCTCGCTGCGGCGGGTGGACCTGCGGCCGTGATGGCCCGCATGGCCTCGGAACCGGAGGACGGAGGAACAGGGCAGAGAAGGAACGCCGCGGGAAGTCCCCTCCCCCGGGCGAAACCGGACGAGGTGATTCCGGGAGCGGGCAACGACGAAGCCAGGCAGAGGCCGGAGGAGAAGCGAGAGCCTGCGGAAGCGGAAGCGGAAGCGGCAGCTGCAGCCGAGCCTCCTGCCAATGAAGGCAGTCATGCGGAACCTGTCACGGCCCGGCCCGGCGACAGGGCGGCATTGAGACGGCTCGTGGCCGAACTCGAGGCGCTGCGGCGGGTGATGGCGGAGAAGCCCGGCGCCTGACCAAGTCAAGGCTGCCGGGACCTTTTGCCTCTTGC
>JAJUJF010000025.1 GCA_029265455.1 Paracoccaceae bacterium
GCCTCCCTGAGAATGCGACGGTCGAGGTCGTTCAGGTGATCGGGGTCCACGCGGTTCGAGAGCGGGCGCCCCGCCGCTGCCTGTTCCTGGTTGACCCGCATCCGCAGCATCCGGATGTAATCGTAGGCATCCACCCAGGCCGCAAGGTCACCGGCGCTGATCGCTCCCCTCGCGGCAACAGCCTCCAGACGGTCGACGGTTGCCACGGCTGGCACGCCGTGGGCCAGCGACCAGATCCGCGCCGCGTCGATGAAGATCGCGACGCCGTTGATCTTGAGATCGATCGTCTGGGCCTGCTCCCCGCTTCCCGAAAGGCGGAATTCGCGGAAGATCCCGCCAAGCGGCGGCGCGTTCCTGAGGGCATTCTGCGCCATCTGCCGCTGGAAGCGGGTGTTGCGCGGGGCGATTTCCATCAGCCAGTCGCGCAGTGCCCGCACCGGAGTCTCGTTGCCCCAGATGGCGCGGAAGTCGAAGAAGATCGACGCGTTCAGCAGATGCTCCGGGGTGCCGCCGTCGATCCAGCGCGTGAAACGGGTCCGCCACTCGTCGGCAGAGAGGCAGCATTCCGGATTGCGGGCCATGATCTCGGCCGGGCAGAGGGTGAAGCCGATCGCGTCGAGCGCGCGGTTGATCCGGTCGGCGAAGGGCAGCAGCCTTTCCCGGATCCCGGCCGCCGTCTCGCCCTCGCGCGGGACGAACAGGATGCCGTTGTCCTGATCGGTGTTGAGATTCTGCTCGTGCCTGCCCTGGCTGCCGAAGGCGATCCACGTGAAATCGATGCCGGTGACTTCCGGACTCTCGACGCAGGCAAGATCGAGGAGCCGCCCGACGATCTGGTCGTTGAGCAGCGTGATCATCTGGGTGATCTGGCCGACCTTCACCCCCTGCGCCATCATCTGCGCGGCAAGCTGGCGGATATCGGACGCCACCCGCTCGAGATCCTCCACCGTTTCGGCCCGCGCCACGAACTTGGTGAGATTCACGAGGCCGACACGCTGAAGCGAGAACAGGTCGCGCTCGGAGACGACGCCGACGAGGCGCTCGTCCTCGGCGACGCAGAGATGGTGGAAGCCGCCGTTCGCCATCAGCATTGCTGCCTCGAAGGCGAAGGTGCCCGGGGGAACCGTCACCGGGTCCGGTGTCATCACGCCCGCGATCGGGGAATCGAGCGGCACGTCCGCCAGCGCCACACGGTTGAGCAGGTCGGTGATGGTGAAGATGCCGATCGGCCGGGCGATCTCGTCCACCACGACGATCGAGCCGACACCCCGGGCACTCATGCCCTCCAGCGCCTGCCGGATCGGCGTTTCCGGGCTGCAGGTGAGCGGTGGCCGCAGACGCTTCTCCCTCAGGGCGAAGTTCAGCGACGTATCGCCGCCGAGGTCGCGCGCGGCCTCGGCCTGCACCTGGTGGCGGGCCTGTTCGACGAGACCGCCCGCCCGGCCGAGACAGAACTCGTCGAAGACCGGGCTCCTGGCGCGCAGCTCCCGGAACGAGGCCCTGTCCATCGTCAGGCAGATCACCTCGCCCCGCGCCCGTTGCGCATTCCGCACCGGCCGCCCCTCGGCGAGGGCGGCGAGCGGGAAACATTCGCCGGGCAGGAGCTCCCAGGTGCTGCCGGAGAGCCGCCTGTCGCCGCCCTGCTCATCGCCGACGATCACGCCCTTGCGCAGGATGTAGAACCATTCGACCGGACCTGCATCCGGATCCGTCACCGCCTCGCCATCGCCGAAGGATACCGGCCGCAGCCGGTCAACGAGGAAGTCGAGATCGGCCTGCTTCATCCTGCTGAACGGGGCATGTTCGCGAAGGAAGCCAAGGGTTGCCTCGCGGTCGTCCGCAGGTTCCATCTTCCTACTCCCTAGCCCGCGGCAACCACGGCCTCGCGGTGCCGCAGCTGCGCCGCCATCCGCGACGCCCTGGTGACGTCCCCGAAGGTGGCCAGACCGCGCGTCTCCAGCCGCTCGCAAAGGCGGAGCAGGAGTTCGGCCGTAGCGATCGCATCGCCATAGGCGGTATGCCGCCCGAGGATGGGAATGCCGTACCGTTCGCAGAGCGCGTCGAGCGAATGATCATCCTCCTCCGGGTCGAGCATGCGCGAGATCAGCATCGTGTCGAGCACGGGATTGTCGAACACGACCCCCGCCTGCGCCTGCCGCTGCGTGAGGAACTTCATGTCGAAGGCGGCATTGTGCCCGACCATGACCGCATCATCGACATAGGCACGAAACGCCGGCAGCACCTCCCGGATCGTCGGCTTGCCGGCCACGTCGGCGTCGGTGAGCCCGTGGAACCTGATCGAGGCGGGCGGGATCGGCCGGCCCGGATTGACGAGCCGGTCGAAGGCCTCGCCGGTCAGGATGCGTCCGCCGACCACGCGCACCGCGCCGATCTGGATGATCTCGTCGCCCTGCGTCGGCTGCAGCCCGGTCATCTCGCAGTCGAAGACGACGAAATCGATGTCGCGCATCGGTTTCGCCGCAAGCGCCGCGTCGCCTTCATGCGCCCGCATCAGCCCGAAATCATAGAATTCGGGCCGCGCCGGCAGCCGCTCGGCCTCGGGTTCGAACTGGGGCCGGCGCGGCGCGAGGAGCGGCAGGCGCAGCACCGCCATCCCTTCCCTGCCGCCGCGCATCGACCACGGCTCCGAGCCATGCCGTTCGAGGACGTCCCGGAGCCGCTCCGCCCCGGTACATTCGGCCGCCGGCGCGTCGAGCCAGCGTTCGAGCTCCGCGGCCGGGATCGGCGCTCCCTCCCAGACCAGATCGAGATAGACGCGCCGGTCGCCGAGCATCGGCTCGATCTCCACCAGGTCCACCTCCTGGTCCTCGGCGATCCGGCGCACAAGCGCCTCGAGCACGCCGATCAGCGACAAACTGTCCCCGTGCAGCCAGAGCGGCAGCCCGACGAGGGTGACGCGGACCGCTGCGCCCTCGAGCGCGGTTTCGAGGCTGCGCACGAGATCGCTCACGTAGATGTCGGCCATCGGCCAGCGCCCGAGCATGTGCCCGCGGATTTCCTGTCCGAGCCGGTCGAGCGTTTCGGTCAGGGCCGTGCTCTCCTCGATGACGACCTGCTCGAACCGCGCCCGGTCCTCCTGGGGCATGTCGGGAATGGCGGTCATCGTCTCCGCCGCCGCGCGGAGGTTGCCGACCGTGGCGCGCAGGTCGCGCGTCAGCACCCGCCGCACGCCTTCGGCATTGGCGAGAAGCCGCAGGTCCTCGGAAATGTCGACCAGGGTCACGAGATAGCCCGAGACCTCGCCCGACCGATCGCAAAGGAGCGCCATCCGCGCGTGCAGCATCGCGCCCGTCGCCGGCATCATGCAGACGAAGGGCGCGGAGACCTCGGGCCATTCGGCGTCCCGCCGGCTGTTCTCGAGACGGGCGAGATTGTGGCGGAACGGCTCGAGCGAGACGAGATCGCCGAGGGATCGGCCGAGGCCGACCTTTTCCGGCTGCCCGGTAAGCGCCACCGCTGCCCGGTTGTAGAGCAGGATCCGGTGCTGCCGGTTGCAGACGAACACGCCTTCGGCAAAGGCCTGCATGATGGCCTCGAGCCAGATCTTCTGGGTCTCGACCCGTGCCGCCTCGGCCTCCGCCGCCTTCCGCCACTCGCGCCGGGTGATGCCGAGCGCGGTGACCAGCGTCTCGACGGCGTCGGGGAGATCCCCGAGCGAATGGGCCCCGACGGTGCGCAGTCGCAGCTCGCTCGATCGCGACTCGGCGATGCCGCGCAGGTCCCGCGCAAGCCGACGCGCCGGCGCCGACATCCGCCGCTCCACCCAGAGCCCGATCCCCAGCACCGCGAGGGCCGCCGCTGCCGCTCCGCCCCAGGCTCCCGCGACGAGGGTGGCCGCGAAGCCGACTGCGGCGGCAAGAAGGACGAGCAGGACGAGACCGGCCCGCATCGCGGCGCCTCAGCCGTCCGTCACCGGCATGTACTGGCGCACGCGCTCGATCACCTCGCGCGTGGAGAAGGGCTTGGTGATGTAGTCGTCGGCCCCGAGCGCCAGCCCCTTCTCCTGCTCGACGACGCGGCCCCGCGCGGTCAGCATGATGATCCGCACCCCCTTCCAGTCGGGATTTGCCCGCACCGTCTGGCAGATCTCGTAGCCGTCGCGCTTGGGCAGCATCACGTCAAGCAGCATCACGTCCGGCAATCGCTCCTGCAGCGCCGAGATCGCCGCATCGCCGTCGCGCGCCACCCTGACGTCGAATCCCTGCGCCTTCATGAGGTATTCGAGCGAAAGCGCGATGTTGGGCTCGTCGTCAACGATCAGAACCGATCCCGTCGCCATGGGTCACCCTCCGCCGATCTGTCGCGCTTCCTCCCCGCGCCGGCCTTTCCCGCAGCCTAGGACAGACATGACCCTCGCGTCACCTCATTTGACCCCGTGCACGCCCCGGTTTCGACCATCGGGCCATGGCCGGACGGGAGACACGCGCCCACCTGCCTCCGCATGACCCTCGCGGCACGCGACCGGCGAGTGCCCGCAGCGACATGGAGTGGCTTCAGGTTCCGGTCGATCGTGGGCCCGGCCGCGTGCCACCCCGCTCGCGCATGCAGGGAAATTCCAGCACCTCGCTGCCATCGAACGCATGGGAGCTCTTCCCGACGACGATCCGCCGTGTGCCCGACCATCCCTCGGGCGCGGAAATCCGCATGCGCTGGCGGTCCATGTCGATTGCGAGCCAGCAGCCACGATAGCGGACCCGCATCCGCAGGCCGCCGAGTTCTTCCGGCAGGCAGGGATTGATCCGGAAATGATCCTCGCGGATGTCGAGGCCGGTATGGCCGCGCTGCACGAGGTCGACCGTGCCCGCCATGGCGCCGAGATGGATGCCCTCCGGCGTGGTGCCGCCTTGGACATCGGCGATGTCGCTTTCGAGCGCCTCCTCGAGAAGCGCCCAGGATCGCGCCCGATCCGACCGCGCGAGGACCCAGGAATGCACGATCCGGCTCAGGGTGGAGCCGTTCGATGTCCGCTGCGTGTAGTAATCGATGATCCGCGGTATCGCCTCATGCCTGAAGGGATAGCCGAGGCGGCGGAAGAGGGCCCCGAGTTCGACGGAAGAGAACAGGTAGAAGAGCATCAGCGCATCGGCCTGTTTCGAGGCCTTGTAGTGATTTACGCTGTCCCCTTCCGCCTCGAGGATCCGGTCGAGGCGCTGGATGTCGCCGTATTTCTTCCGGTAGCCTTCCCAGTCGAACTCGTCGAGGCGCTCGTAGCCCTCGAACTGGCTGATGATGCCGTCGTGGAAGGGAATGAAGAGCTTGCGGCTGACCCGGTCCCAGAGCGCGATTTCCTCGTCCCCGAGCGCAAGATCCTCCCTGATCTCGGCCCGCCGCTCCGGTGACAGCCGGTCCAGCGTATCGAGCCCCCGCGCAAGGACCCAGGCCGCCATGACGTTGGTATAGGCATTGTTGTCGAGGCCCGGCGTATCCGACCACGGATAGCGGTCGTGGAATTCGTCCGGCCCCATCACTCCCCGGATCTCGTAGCGGTCGCGCGCCGGATTCCACTCCGCGATGCTCGCCCAGAACCGGGCGATCTCGAGCAGCATCGGCGCTCCGTAGCAGCAGAGGAACTCGCGGTCGCCGGTGACCTCGTAATGGCGCCAGACGTTATAGGCGATGGCGGCGTTCACATGGCGCTGGAGATGGGTGTTGTCCGGGTTCCACCGTCCGGATCTCGGGTTGAGATGGAGGACCTGCGTCTCCTCGCGCCCGTCGCTGCCGCTCTGCCACGGATACATGGCGCCGCGAAAGCCCGCCTCCCGCGCTGCCCGCCGCGCCGCCGGCAGCCGCCGGTACCGGTAGAGCAGGAGCGCGCGGGTGATCTCCGGCAGCCGCGTGTTCAGGAAGGGAAAGATGAAGAGCTCGTCCCAGAAGATGTGACCGCGATAGGCCTCGCCATGGAGGCCGCGCGCCGGCACGCCGACATCGAGGTCGACGTTGTTGGGCGAGACCGTCTGCAGGAGATGGAAGATGTGCAGGCGGAGGATCATCTGCGTGCGGTGCCGGCCCTCGAGCACGAGGTCGCAACGCCGCCACAGATGCGCCCATGCCCGCGCGTGGCTTTCGAGCAGATCCGCGAACCGCCCGGCCCGGCCCACCGCTTCCGCGGCGGCAAGGCAGGGTTCGGAGATCGCCCGGTCGCGCGAGGTGTGGAGCGCGACGATCTTCTCGATCGTGACCGGGTTCCCCTCCGTCACCCTGAAGGTGAGCATCTGGGCGACATGGCCCTCCTCCTGCACGAGCGCGCGCTCGGGGGTGATCCCGGCACCATTCGCATGGACGCGCGTGCGCGCGGCCTCGGCGATGCGCAGCCGGGACTGGCTGGTCTCGACATGGAGGAAGATGCTTTCCTCGTCGAGCTGGCCGGCCGCGATCGCGTCGTGATGCTTGCCCGCCAGTTGCCGGTAGCGCGGCACGCCCGCGTTGATCACCCGGCCGTCGAGGGCGGAGCGGACGACGATCCGCCCGGACCAGTTCTCGGGCGTGAGCACCCATTCGATGGCCGCGAGATGCGGATCGCTCATGTGCACGAGCCGGCGCGAGGTGAGCGAGGTCTCGCGCCCCTGCCGGTCACGCACCCTGAGCTCGCGCACGAGCACGCCCCGCCGCATGTCGAGCTCCTGCCGCGAGGTGACGATCTCCATCGCCAGCAGGTTGAGCCAGTCGCCATCCTCCGGCCGGAAGCTGAGCGGGAGCCAGTTCGGCAGGTTGACGAGATCCTCGTTCTCGATGGTACGACCGGCGATCTCGGTCTTCAGCCGGTTGTAGCCGCCGGCGAGATAGGTGCCGGGATAGTGGATCTCGTCGGCCTCCGCCTCCTCGGCCGCGCCCCGGGTCGCGAAATAGCCGTTGCCGAGCGTGCAGAGCGCCTCGCGCAGGCCTTCCTGCCGCGGGTCGAAACCCTCGTAGGCAAGATGCCAGTCGCTCATGAGCGGCGCGCCTCCAGCATCCCGATCATGCGGCGGAGGAAGCGCCCGGTCGCCTCCGGGTCGCTGAGGCCGTAATGGGCGGCCGTCTCGTGCGGCGGCGGCCCGACCATTATGCCGATGCCGCGCGCGCGCAGGGCCATGAAGGCGTCCTCGTCGGTCTCGTCGTCGCCGAGGTAGAACGGCAGCACGTCGGCGCGGTCGAGGCCGAGCGCGTCGAGGAGCCAGAGGACGGCGCGGCCCTTGTCCCAGGGGAATCGCGGCCTGATCTCGAACACCTTCTTGCCGCCCGTCCGGCGCAACCGGTCCGCTGCCCCGGCGACGGTCGCATCGACGGCGGCCTCCACCTTTTCCACGTCTCCGGGCGCGACCAGCCGGTAGTGCACGGCGATGGCATAGCGCTTCCGCTCCACCAGCACGCCCTCCACATCCGCGAGCAGACTGCGAAGCCCGGCGTCGGCCTTCGCGAGATCGGGCTCGAATCCGGCTGCCTCCTCGTTCTCCATCCGGAAGCCGTCCGGCCCGGCGATGTCGAAGCCGTGGCTTCCTGCATAGACGAGGTCATCGAGGCCCATCAGCGCCTCGACATCCTTGCGGTCGCGCCCGCTGATCACCGCCACGGTGCAGAGGCGGGAGAGTTCACGGACGGTCTCGCGCATCTCGTCGGATAGGACTGCAAGCTCCGGCCGCGGCGCGATCGGGGCAAGCGTTCCGTCATAATCGAGGAAGATCGCCGGGCGGCTCGTGCCGATCCGCGCCTCGATCTCCTCGAACTGCTCGAGCGCATCCGGCAGCCGACGCCCTTCCACTTCCATGCTCATCCCCAACTCCCCGAGATCTCCAACGACCAGATCGGCTCCGTGCTCGCGCAGCGTTGCAGGATCGCTGCCGCGCGCTACCCCGATCACGCAGCCGTAATCCGCCGCCCGCGCTGCCTCTACGCCCGCCCGCGCATCCTCGACCGCGAATGCACAAGCGGGCGAAACGCCAAGCAGATCCGCGGCATGGAGGAAGATGTCGGGGTCGGGCTTGCCTTTCAACCCGAGCCGGGCGGCCTCCACGCCATCGACGCACGCATCGAAGAGATCCGTGAGGCCCGCCGAGGCGAGCACGGCCGCCGCGTTCCTGCTCGACGAAACAAGGGCGGTGCGCAGACCCCGCGCCCGCAGCGCGCGGATGAAGGCGACGGTGCTCCCGAAGACCCTGACGCCGCCTGCTGCCAGAAGCCTCCGGAAGATCAGGTTCTTGCGATTACCGAGAGCCCGGATCGTGCCGTCGCCGGGGGGGTCCTCCGGATCGCCCTCGGGGAGCGTGATGCCGCGGGAGGCAAGGAAGCACCGCACGCCCTCATGGCGCGGCCTGCCGTCCACGTGGCGGCGGTAATCCTCGCCGGTGAAGGGCCGGAACGTCTCGCCCCGGACCCGGGCGCGCTCGCGCAGGCAGGTGTCGAAAAGCTCCTTCCACGCCACGGCATGGAGTGCAGCCGTATCGGTCACGACTCCGTCGAGATCGAAGACCCCCGCCGTCATCCCCCGGAGACAGGAGTGAACATGTTCGCCATCCGGCGCCATCAGGAATGGCCTTCCCTCTCGGCCTGCTGCGGTCGGGCCGCCCGTCGATCCCGGACGGCCCTGATGAAGAAAGCGGCGCATCCCCGCCGGGTTCCCGGTGGTCCGGTTCCGGCAGACGGGACACGGACAAGGTCCGGGTCGCCGGAAAAGGATAGTAGTGGCACTTTGGTTCTGTTGATTTCCACCTTGCGGCCGCCTTCAGGTGGAAGTTGCGTCCGCCCGCCGGATCCACCCCTGACTCGTGCAGGCGGGGCACATCTCCGGTTCGGATGCGGGAGCGGACGGGTTGCAGTTTCGGACGCCGTGACAGGGGGATCAGGGCGCGGGCTTGCAGTTCCCGAAGTCGGCACCATGTCCGGCGTCATGTTGAACCTGGTAACTGGAGGATTGTGGAATGGCAGTGGGCTGGGCGCCCGAAGGCGCGGTTAACGACCAGATCGAAGCCTCCATCGAGGATGCGCTCAAGCGGATGCAGGCAAGGCGCGGCGCCGTTGGCGAGAGTCTTACCCATTGCGCCGAATGCGAGGAGCCGATCCCCGAGGCACGCCGTCGCGCGGTTCCGGGGGTGAAGCTCTGCATCGAATGCCAGGCGGAGCGGGATGCGCGGCCCGGGGCGCCGTCGGCCGGGATCAACCGGCGGGCCCCGAAGGGCAGCCAGATGCGGTGACGCCGGATCGCCCCGGAACATGACGCGCGGATCCTCCTCCCTTCACCGGAATCTTGACAATCAGGTCATCTCCCGCAGCCCCCTTCGGGGCTCGGGGGCATGACTTCGCATGAGGGCATGAAGGACCTGGTCCGGAGATGACGAGGAGGATCGGTGCCGCCTGCGGTGAGGCGGACACACTCGCCCGGGGCCCGGACTTCGCGCCCATCCTGCAGGGCCGATGACGATGGTCACCGCGAAGTCCCGTGAATCCGATGCCTGCCGTCCAGTGATGTTCGGAAACTTCGCGGAACCATCATGCGCCGGTGATGATGCCCTTATGTGCGGGCCATAGCTTCCGCGCCGAGTGAATCGCACGGAGCCCGCCATGTTTCACCGCTCGATGACCGTAGTCCTCACTGCCGCTCTCGGTGCGTCCACGGCACTTGCCCGGGACCTGCCGCAGGCCGGCAGCGACTATTTCACGGCCGCCCGGGAGCGGCTGGCCGAAGCCATCTCCCGCGAGTTGAACACGAATCCGGCCAGGAACATCATCCTCTTCGTGGCCGACGGCATGGGAATCGGCACCAACTACGGCATCCGCCTGTTCAAGGGACAGCAGGAAGGTCATCTCGGCGAGGAGTACAACCTGCCCCACGATACCTTCCCGCACTCGGCGCTCATCAAGACCTACAACATCAACGCGCAGACACCCGATTCCGCGCCCACCGCCGGTGCCATGAACACGGGCGTCAAGCAGATCTTCAACACGATCAACCTCGACGAGACCGCCGTTCATGACGACTGTTCGAGCGAGGTTCCGCTGCGCACCTTTGCCGAGATCGTCTCCGAAGCCGGCCGTTCGGTCGGCATCGTCTCCACGGCGTCGCTCGCTCATGCCACGCCGGCTGCGGTCTATGCCAAGACCGCCAACCGCAACTGGCTCCATGACGCGCCGGAAGGATGCGAGGACATCGCGGCGCAGCTCGTCAGACAGTTCGAGGCGGGGGTGATCGACATCGCGCTTGGCGGCGGTGCGCGCGACTTCGCGCCGGATGGAATGGAACTCGCGACGGGTACCGGGCGCCGCCCTGACGAGCGGAACCTCCTGGAGCGCATCGGCGAGATCGGCGTCCAGTACGCATGGGACGCAAAAACCCTCGCCGCGGCCGATCGCGAGGAACCGGTCATCGGCCTGTTCGCCAATTCCGACATGGCCTACGAGCATGACCGCCCGGACAGCCAGCCCTCGCTGCCGGAACTGACCGTCGCTGCACTCGAGCATCTCCGGACCAACGACGAAGGTTTCTACCTGATGGTCGAGGGCGCGCGTGTCGACCATGCGAACCATGACGGCAACGCCCACCGTGCCTTCAGCGAGGGCGTCGCGTTCGCGGAGGCCATAGAGGCCGCCCTCGCGATGGTCGATCTGGACGAGACCCTCGTCATCGTCACCGCCGACCACGATCATGTCATCACGTTCAGCGGCCATTGCGGTCGCGGCACGCTGGTCACCGGCCTGTGCATGGGCATCTCCAGCGGGCAGGTCGAACACGACGGCAAGCCCGAACTCGCCGGCGACGGGAAGCCCTACACCGTGGTCAACTACCTCAACGGCCCCGGCTCGATCCTGACCGAGCAGGAGGACGGCAGTTTCTCGGGTTCGCGCCCGGAGGTGACCCAGGAAGAGGCCCAGGACCCGGATTTCCTGCAGCAGGCGCTGATTCCCATGGGCGCGGAGAGCCATTCCGGCGTTGACGTCGCTCTGTGGGCGACCGGGCCGTGGGCGCATCTGTTCGGCGGCACGATGGATCAGGAGATGATCTTTCACGTGATGCACCACGCCATGTTCGGCGCGGATTAGGGAATTGCCCGCAAGGTCATCACGGGCGAGGGTCAGGCCGTGGCCCCGGCGGTGTGCCCGACCACGGCCCTGGCCCGCACAGGCACGATCCGGCCGGCTTCCGGTCGGGCGATCCCTTGCGATCGAGGCGCGGTCACGGTCCTAATGCGGGGCGTTCATCAGGAAGATGCTGCCGTGATCGAGAAGCTGGAGATGTTCATCGCGCTGGCCCGGGAGAAGCATTTCGGCCGCGCGGCCGAGAGCCTGGGGATCACGCAACCGAGCCTGTCGGCAGGGATCAAGCAGCTCGAGCAGCAGCTCGGCGTGCTGCTGGTCTGGCGGGGGTCGCGTTTCGGCGGGCTGACGCCGGAAGGGCATCGGGTGCTCGACTGGGCGCGACGTATCGTCCGCGACGCGCGCACCATGCATGAGGAGATGCGGGCAGCACGGCACGAGCTGGCCGGGGACGTTCATCTGGCGGTCATCCCGACGGCGCTGACGGTGGCCTCGCAACTTACCGTGGCGTTTACCAAGGCTCATCCCAACGTGCATTTCACCATACGGTCCTGCACCTCGATCGAGATTCTCAACCTGATGGAGAATCTCCAGGCGGACGCAGGGATCACGTATCTGGACAACGAGCCGCTTGGCCGGGTGGCGGCGGTCCCGCTCTACCGCGAACAGTATCACCTCATCTGCGCCGAAGGACATGCTCTTGCCGAGCGGAGCGAGATCGACTGGCGCGAACTTGCGAACGTGTCCCTCTGCCTCCTGACCCCCGACATGCAGAACCGGCGGATCATCAGCCAGAGCCTGCATGGG
The DNA here is from genome assembly GCA_029265455.1 of Paracoccaceae bacterium. Taxonomy (GTDB): domain Bacteria; phylum Pseudomonadota; class Alphaproteobacteria; order Rhodobacterales; family Rhodobacteraceae; genus Amaricoccus. Next base: position 11,830 of record JAJUJF010000025.1, read on the forward strand.
GCGGGAGTTCGCCCCAAGGCGGCAATCCAGTCGAACTCCCCGGTCACGCTACTTGCCCATGTCGAGACCGGGAACTGGGCGACCATCCTGCCCCGGCAGCTCGCCTCGTTCCTCGCCACAGGCCGGGCCGTGCGCTCGATCCCGATTCGTGAAAACCGGCAGCCGCATTCGGTCGGGCTGATCGCCCCTCATCGCGAACCGCATGCGCCGGTCATAGACGCACTGATCAGAATGAGTCGAAGAATCTCGGAAATTGCCGGTCGATAGGCGTTACCTATCAGGCAACGAGAAAGCTCCCTTGAACCCGCTATCGGTTATCGCGACCTTGGTCGCGACAACGGGGGAGATTCCATGCAAGCGGTACAGCCAGCGCCATCGGCAGACGACATCCAGTCGCTCATCGAACAGCACCTTCATCTCGAGGGGCCTCTGCTGCCAATCCTCCACAGCATCCAGGAGACGTTCGGGCATGTTCCGCAGGCCGCAATCCCGCTGGTCGCGGACGCACTGAACATCTCGAAGGCCGAGGTTCATGGCGTGATGTCGTTCTATCACGACCTGCGCGATGCTCCGGCCGGCCGCCATGTCGTGAGGATATGCCGTGCCGAGGCCTGTCAGGCAGCCGGGGCAGACGCCGTCTCCGCGGCAGCTCTCGACCGGCTCGGGCTCGACTGGCACGGAACCACGCCGAACGGGTCCGTCACCGTCGAACCGGTCTACTGCCTCGGGCTCTGCGCCTGTGCGCCGGCAGCGATGATCGACGACCGGCTGCACGGCCGGGTCGATGCGGCACGAATGCAGGACCTTCTCAAGGAGGTGGGGGCATGAGGATCTTCGTCCCTCGTGACGCGGCAGCACGCGCGCTTGGCGCCGATGCGGTGGCGGAGGCCGTCGCCGTCGAGGCGCGGCGGCGGGATATCCCGGTCGAGATCGTCCGCAACGGCACCCGCGGCATGATCTGGCTCGAGCCGCTGGTCGAAGTGGAGACCGCGGCGGGAAGGACCGCTTTCGGCCCGGTGCGGGAAGCGGATGTGGCCGGGCTTTTCGACGCGGATTTCGGCTCGCATCCGCTGGCGCTCGGGCCGGTCGAGGAGATACCGTTCTTCGCGAAACAGACCCGGCTCACCTTCGCCCGCTGCGGCCTGATCGATCCCCTGTCGCTTGAGGAATACGAAGCCCACGGCGGACTTGCCGGGCTGCGCCGGGCACTGACGATGGATGCGGCCGGCATCGTGGCCGAGGTCACCGAAAGCGGCCTTCGCGGTCGCGGGGGTGCCGGCTTCCCCACCGGCATCAAGTGGAACACCGTGCTGGGCGCAAGGGCGGAGCAGAAATACATCGTCTGCAACGCCGACGAGGGCGACAGCGGCACCTTCGCCGACCGGATGATCATGGAGGGTGACCCCTTTTCCCTCATCGAGGGGATGGCGATCGCCGGCCTCGGTGTCGGTGCGACGAAGGGCTACGTCTACCTGAGGTCGGAATATCCGGACGCCATCGAGGTGATGCAGGCGGCGATCCTCGTCGCGCGCGAGGCCGGCGTGCTCGGAGGCTCTGTCCTCGGCTCGGGGCGGGCCTTCGACATGGAGGTCCGGGTCGGCGCAGGAGCCTATATCTGTGGCGAGGAGACAAGCCTTCTGAATTCGCTCGAGGGCAAGCGCGGCGTGGTCCGGGCCAAGCCGCCCCTGCCGGCGCTCGAAGGCCTGTTCGGCCGGCCGACCGTGGTCAACAACGTCATCTCGCTCGCGACCGTGCCGGTGATCTTCGAGAAGGGCGCCAGCCACTACCGCGATTTCGGGCTCGGACGGTCGCGCGGCACCATCCCGATCCAGATCGCGGGCAATGTCAGATACGGTGGCCTGTTCGAGACCGCCTTCGGCATGACGCTCGGCAAGCTTGTCGAGGAGATCGGTGGCGGCACCGCATCGGGACGGCCGGTGCGCGCCGTGCAGGTCGGCGGACCGCTCGGCGCCTACTTCCCCGTGGAGAAGTTCGACACGCCTTTCGGCTACGAGGAATTCGACGGTCAGGGCGGGCTGATCGGTCACGCCGGGATCGTCGTCTTCGACGACACCGTCGACATGCTCAGGATGGCGCGGTTCGCGATGGAATTCTGCGCCGTCGAGAGCTGCGGGAAATGCACCCCCTGCCGGATCGGCTCGGTGAGGGGGATCGAGACGATCGACCGGATCGGCCGCGGTGACGCCGCGGCAATCGAGATCCTGACCGATCTTTGCGAGACCATGAAGGAAGGCTCGCTCTGCGCGCTGGGCGGTTTTGCACCCTATCCGGTGATGTCCGCGCTCCAGCACTTCCCCGAGGATTTCACCACCAGCCACAAGGAGGCCGCGGAGTGAAGGATTTCGTGATACCCTGGGGCGACGACCGCGATCTCGGAACGCCGCCGTCCCGTAGCGAGACCATGGTCACGCTCACCATCGACGGTTTTGAAGTCACGGTGCCGGAAGGCACCAGCATCATGCGGGCCGCGGCACTTGCCGACATCCAGATCCCGAAGCTCTGCGCGACCGACAGCATGGAGGCCTTCGGCTCCTGCCGGCTCTGCGTCGTCGAGATCGAAGGCCGCCGCGGCACCCCCGCCTCCTGCACCACGCCCGTCGCCGAGGGCATGGTCGTGCATACCCAGGGAGAGAAGACCCGCCGCATCCGCAAGGGGGTGATGGAACTCTACATCTCCGACCATCCCCTCGACTGCCTGACCTGCGCCGCCAACGGCGACTGCGAACTGCAGGACATGGCCGGCATGGTCGGCCTCCGCAACGTGCGGTACGAGCCGGGCCGGAACCACTACGATCCGGGCAACGGCACCCTGGCAGCAGGCGATCTCCGTGCACGCGGAGCCGGAGGCGATGCGGGCAACCCGCTCTACATCCCGCGGGACGACAGCAATCCCTACTTCAGCTACGATCCGCAGAAATGCATCGTCTGCTCGCGCTGCGTGCGGGCGTGCGAGGAGGTGCAGGGCACCTTCGCCCTGACCATCGAGGGTCGCGGCTTCGACAGCCGGGTCTCGGCGGGGATTGCCGGCGACAACTTCCTCACGTCGGACTGTGTGAGCTGCGGTGCCTGCGTGCAGGCCTGTCCGACCGCGACGCTGCAGGAGAAGTCGATCGCGGAACTCGGCACACCGACGCGCTCGGTCATCACCACCTGCGCCTATTGCGGTGTCGGCTGCTCGTTCAAGGCCGAGCTGAACGGCGACCAGCTGGTGCGGATGACGCCCTACCGGCACGGCAAGGCCAACCACGGGCATTCCTGCGTCAAGGGCCGCTTCGCCTACGGCTATGCCAGCCACAAGGATCGCATCCTCAAGCCGATGATCCGCGACTCGATCGACCAGCCCTGGCAGGAAGTGAGCTGGGAGGAGGCGCTGACCTTTGCCGCGACCCGGCTGCGTTCCCTGCAGGAAACCTACGGGCGCAAGTCGATCGGCGTCATCACCTCGAGCCGCTGCACCAACGAGGAGACCTACCTCGTGCAGAAGCTTGCCCGAGCGGTCTTCGGCAACAACAACACCGATACATGCGCCCGGGTCTGCCACTCGCCGACCGGCTACGGCCTCGGCCAGGCCTTCGGCACCTCGGCCGGCACCCAGGACTTTGACAGCATCGATCATTCCGACGTCATCGTCGTGATCGGCGCCAACCCGACCGACGCGCATCCCGTCTTCGGCTCCCGGATGAAGAAGCGGATCCGCGAGGGGGCAAAGCTCATCGTCATCGATCCGCGCCGGATCGACCTGGTGAAGTCGCCCCATGTCCGCGCCACCCATCACCTGCCGCTCCGGCCCGGCACCAACGTCGCCGTGGTATCTGCGCTTGCCCATGTCATCGTCACCGAGGGCCTCTACAACGAGGCCTTCATCCGCGAGCGCTGTGACTGGGACGAGTTCCAGGACTATGCCGAGTTCATCGCCGCCCCGCGTCACAGCCCGGAGGCGACGGCATCCCTGACCGGCGTCGATCCCGAGGAGCTGCGGAGTGCGGCGCGGCTCTACGCCACGGGCGGCAACGGCGCGATCTATTACGGCCTCGGCGTCACCGAGCATTCACAGGGATCGACGACGGTCATGGGCATCGCCAACCTCGCGATGCTGACCGGCAACATCGGTCGTGAAGGTGTGGGCGTGAACCCGCTGCGCGGGCAGAACAACGTGCAGGGTTCCTGCGACATGGGCTCGTTCCCGCACGAACTGCCGGGCTACCGCCATGTCGGGAATGCCGATGCCCGGGCGATCTACGAGGACCTCTGGGGTGTTTCGCTCGATGGCGAGCCGGGCCTGCGCATCAACAACATGCTCGACGCCGCCATCGCCGGCACCTTCCGCGGTCTCTACTGCCAGGGCGAGGACATCCTGCAGTCGGATCCCGACACCAGACATGTCGCCGCCGGCCTCGCAGCGATGGACTGCGTGATCGTTCACGACATCTTCCTGAACGAGACGGCCAACTACGCCCATGTCTTCCTGCCGGGCTCGACCTTCCTCGAGAAGGACGGCACCTTCACCAATGCCGAGCGACGCATCAACCGCGTGCGCAAGGTGATGGAGCCGCGGAACGGCTACGCAGACTGGGAAGTCACTCAGCTTCTTGCCAATGCCATGGGCGCCAACTGGACCTACACCCACCCGGCGCAGATCATGGCCGAGATCGCGGCGACAACGCCGAGTTTCGCCGGCGTCACCTACGAGCTGCTCGAGGAGGTCGGCTCGGTGCAGTGGCCTTGCAACGAGAAGACCCCGCTCGGCACGCCGACGATGCATGTCGATGGTTTCGTCCGCGGCAAGGGCAGGTTCATCGTCACCGAATACGTTGCGACAGACGAGCGGACCGGGCCGCGCTTCCCGCTGCTGCTGACGACGGGGCGGATCCTGTCCCAGTACAACGTCGGCGCGCAGACCCGGCGCACCGACAACGTGATCTGGCACGACGAGGACCTGCTGGAGATCCATCCCCATGATGCGGAAATCCGTGGCGTGAAGGACGGCGACTGGGTCAAGGTGGCCTCGCGCGCCGGCGAGACCTCGCTGCGGGCAAAGGTCACGGACCGGGTGGCGCCGGGGGTCGTCTACACCACCTTCCATCACCCGGACACGCAGGCCAACGTCATCACCACCGACTACAGCGACTGGGCGACCAACTGCCCGGAATACAAGGTGACGGCGGTGCAGGTATCGCTCTCGAACGGGCCGACGGACTGGCAGGAGGAGTATGCGGCGCAGGCCGAACTCTCCCGGCGCATTCTGCCGGCGGCAGAATAGGCATGCATCCCGCCTCCTGCAGCCTGCCCGGTCTTGCCCTGCGGGGCGGCGGGGCGCGCGAGATCTCCCGCGCCCTGCCCGAGGAGACTGCGGTCGCGATGGTCTACAACGGCAGCACCCAGGCGGTGATGATGGCCTCGCCCGCGGATCTGACGGATTTCGCGGTCGGCTTCAGCATGACCGAACGCATTGTCCGCCATCCGGATGAGATCGAAGGCCTGGAAGTCGTGCCGCAGGAGAACGGGATCGAGATCCGCATGTGGCTGAGCAGCGAGCGGTCCGAAGCCCTGACACGGCGTCGCCGTTACATGGCGGGCCCGGTCGGATGCGGCCTTTGCGGCATCGACAGCCTCGAGGAGGCGATCCGCCCGATTGCACCGGTCAGGGGGGAAGGGCCGAATCTGACACCGGCCGAGGTGGATGCGGCGGTCGGCGCACTCGCGCAGTGGCAGCCGCTGCACGACCGCACGCGTGCCGTGCATGCCGCCGCCTTCCATCGGCCCGGCGACGGCATTGTTGCAGCGCGTGAAGACGTCGGCCGGCACAACGCCCTCGACAAGCTGATCGGCGCGCTGAGACTCGGCAGCATCGATGCATCGGCAGGGGCGATCGTGCTCACGAGCCGGATCTCGGTCGAGATGGTGCAGAAAGCCGCCTGTGCCGGCGCACCGGTGATCATCGCCGTCTCGGCCCCCACCGCCCACGCGGTGCGCCTCGCCGAGGGGGCCGGCATGACACTCGTCGGACTTGCCCGGGGGGGCGGGTTCGAGATTTTCTCCCATCCGGGCCGCATCAGCAATCGGGGATGCAGCAATGTCGCCTGACAAGCTTGTCTACATGGTCAACCAGATCGCCACCTTCTTCGAGAGCCAGCCGCGCGGGGACCGCGTCGAGTGCATCGCCAGTCATCTCAACGATTACTGGGAACCGGGCATGCGCGCGCAGCTCCTCCAGATCGTCGAATCCGGTCGCGGAGATCTGAATCCGGCCGCGGCCGCCGCTGCCCGTCGCCTGCGGATGACCTCCTGAGGGCGGGCGCAAGGTTCGACAGCGTGCAAGGGACAGGCGCCTGAGCAGGAGGTTTGCATCCGCCAGGTCTGCATCCCGTCCGTTCCGAGGAGCACCGTCCGCCATGCGTCGGGCGGCGCATCAGCGCAGGATGTCAGGCACGCTGGACCCCGCGAATGAACCGCTCCCGAGGCTCCCTGCTGCTCGCGGCCTCCCTGCGGGCGGTAGTGTGCATCCTCCTGTGGCGGAGGAGGATCCTCACCCGATCTTTCCGGAAATGTAATCCTCGGTCTGCCGCTCGGCCGGCCGCGTGAAGACCTGCTCCGTGTCGCCGTATTCGATCAGCTTCCCGAGGTGGAAGAAGGCGGTCTTCTGGCTGACACGGGCCGCCTGCTGCATCGAATGGGTGACGAGAACGATCGTGTAGTTGGTCCGGAGCTCGTCGATGAGTTCCTCGATCACCGCCGTAGCGATCGGATCGAGGGCCGAGCACGGCTCGTCCATCAGGATGACTTCCGGACCGACGGCGATCGCCCGGGCGATGCACAACCGCTGCTGCTGACCGCCCGACAGGCCCGTGCCAGGCTCGTGCAGCCGGTCCTTGACCTCCTTCCAGAGTCCGGCGCGCTGCAGGCTCCGCTCGACGACTTCCTCGGTCTCTCCCCTCGTTCGCACGAGACCGTGGATGCGCGGTCCGTAAGCGACGTTGTCGAAGATCGACTTCGGAAAGGGATTGGGCTTCTGGAACACCATGCCGATCCGGGCCCGCAGCTCGACCACGTCGAGATCCGGCGTGTAGATGTCCTCGCCATCGATCTCGATGCGGCCCTCGACACGGGCGCCCTCGATCGTGTCGTTCATCCGGTTGAAACAGCGCAGGAAGGTCGACTTGCCGCATCCCGAGGGGCCGATGAAGGCCGTCACGGCGCAGTCGGGGATGTCCATCGAGATGGTGCGGATCGCCTGCGTGGCGCCGTAGAAGACGTTCACGTCGCGCGCGGTGATCCGGATGCGGGTGTCGGCGGAGATCGGCTTCGTCCGGCTCAGGACGTCGTGCATGGCGAATCTGTTGGTGTTCTGCGGCGGGCCGGCGAGAGCGCGTCGGGACATGGTCACTTCCTCTTCTCGAAACGGCTGCGGAGATAGATGGCCAGCGCGTTCAGCGACAGCATGAGCCCGAGCAGCACGATGATGGTTGCGAATGTCCGCGGCTCGAAGAAGTTTCGGTTCTCGTTCCCCTGCCACAGGAAGATCTGGACGGGCAAGGCCGTGGACTGGTCGAGGGGACTCGTCGGGATGTTCGCGACGAAGGCGTTCATGCCGATCAGCAGCAGCGGGGCGGTTTCGCCAAGCGCCTGCGCGACACCGAGGATCGAGGCCGTCAGGATGCCCGGATAGGTGACCGGAAGGACGTGGTGAAAGACCATCTGTGTATGTGATGCACCGAGGCCCAGGGCTGCCTGCCGGAGGGATGGCGGCACGGCGCGAAGCGACGAGCGGGTGGCGATGATGATCGTCGGCAGCGTCATCAGCGTGAGCACGAGGCCGCCGGCGAGAGGCGCCGAAAGCGGCAGTCCGAAGACGTTTATGAAGACGGCAGCGCCGAGCAGGCCGAAAACGATCGAGGGCACGGCCGCGAGGTTGTTGATGTTCACCTCGATGAGATCGGTCAGCCGGTTCTGCGGCGCGAACTCCTCGAGATAGATCGCACTCGCCACCCCGATCGGCACCGCGAGCACGATCACGATCAGCATCATGTAAAGCGAGCCCATGAAGGCGCCGGCAAGGCCGGCCGAAGCAGGCGCAACGCGGGAATCGACATTCGTGAAAAGATGCGAGGCAAATCGCATCCTCATCACGCCTTCCTCGTGGAGCGCATCGGCGAGTGCGCGCGCCTCGGGCGAGAGCTGCTGGCGGTGATCGGGAAGGCTGCGGTCGATCGTGCCCTTGATCCAGTTATCCGCATTGGCGGAGCCGAGCAGGCGGATCGGCACCGTCTCGCCGACGATTCCCGGATTCTCGATCACCATGTCGCGCAGGACGAAGCGCGCGTTCGGATCGACGATCGAGAGGATGGAGCGGGTATCGACGTCCGAATCGGGCGCGTGCTGGCGGATCGCCGCCTCGATCAGGGCGTTCCAGTTTGCGAGGGAGACCCGGCGCTGCCAGGCGAGGTCCTCCCGGCGATATTCCGCGACCGACTGTCCGGGCTGCAGGACGGGGCGCTCCTCGATATTGACCACTTCCGGATCGAAGGTCACCTCGGTCTCGATGTTGACCTGCCAGAAGGCGGGCAGGCCCGAAGCCACGATGTTCCCGAAGAGCACCACCACGAAGCCGAAGGCCGACAGCGCCGCCGCGAGCCCGAGGCTGCGGAAGATCGCTTCGTTCCGCCGCCGGCGGCCGAGACCCTGCCTGATGATGTGGCGCCGTTCATCGGCCTGATCGATCATTGCGGACTGCCCGGACTTGTCGATTTCGGCCATGGCTATTCGTACTGCTCCCGGTAGCGCCGGACGATGTAGAGCGCGACGATGTTGAGGCACAGGGTGATGACGAAGAGCGTCAGCCCGAGCGCGAACGCGACGAGCGACTGGGGGGCGGCGAAGTCGCTGTCCCCGAACATCTGGGCGACGATCGTGACGGTGATGGTGGATGTGGGCTCCGTGGGATCGAAGCGCAGGACCGGGCTGTTGCCGGCCGCGAGGAGCACGATCATCGTCTCCCCGATCGCGCGGCTCACCGCGAGCAGGATCGCGCCCACGATACCCGGGAGCGCCGCCGGCAGGATCACCTTGCGGATCGTTTCCGATTTGGTTGCGCCGAGGCCATAGGAACCATCGCGCATCGCCGCCGGTACCTGCCGGATGATGTCGTCCGACAGCGACGAGATGAAGGGAATGATCATGACCCCCATGACCAGGCCCGCCGTCAGCGCCGAGGTGGTGTTTATCGAGAACCCGAGCATCCTCGCCGTGCTCGACAGGAACGGCCCCACGGTGACCAGCGCGAAGAATCCATAGACGATCGTCGGGATGCCGGCGAGGACCTCGACGACCGGCTTGACGACCGAACGGACGCGGGCCGGCGCGTATTGGGAGAGATAGATCGCCGTCATCAGGCCGATCGGGATCGCGACCAGCATCGCGATCCCCGCAATCATCACCGTACCCCAGAGCAGCGGCAACATCCCGTAGGATCCGGTGGCCGCATCGCCCGTCACGGCATAACGCGGATTCCACACCGTGCCGAAAAAGAAGTCGAGCGGATGCACGAAGCTGAAGAAACGGATCGTCTCGAAGACGAGCGAGACGACGATGCCGATCGTCGTCAGGATGGCAACTATCGAGCAGAAGATCAGCAGCCCGCGGATGACGAGTTCGACCTCGTTCCGGGCCCGGGTCCGGGTGGTGATCCGGCGGCGCGCATGGATGAGTCCTCCTGCTGCAAGAACCGTGGCGAGGATGATCGCCGCCGCGCGCAGATACAGCCTGACCTGCTGCAGCCGCTCGGCGGCGGCCCGCTCGTAGGGCTCGACCTCGCCGATCACGCCGACGCCGGAAGCGATCGCCTCGATGCGCTGCATCGCCTCGGAGAGCGGTGCGCCACCCCGTTCAACCAGGTCGGGCGGCAAGGTCGCGACCACCAGCCAGCGGGTGACCATGTCCCCGAGCAGCAGCCACAGCACCAGCACGAGAAGAAGCGGCACGACCGTCCAGAGTGCCACGAGCGCGCCATGATACTGCGGCCTGCTGTGCATGCGCCCGCCGGACGCGGCAGCGACCTGCCGGCTTCTCGACAGGCCCATCTGATAGGCGAGCGCCATCACGATGAGGAGGATTGTGGCGAGAATGAAGGAGCTCATCGGATGTCCGTGGCCAGAGGATGCGCGCCACTACCTGACCGGTGGTGGCGCGCGGCTGATGAGAACAGGGCTCAGTTCGCGGCGCCGCCGCTCCTGAACTCCTCGAGATTGGCTTCGATCTCCTCGCGCGGGGCAGGAATCAGGCCGGCAGCCTCGAGCACTCCACCGGGGCCATTGACTCCTTCGGACATGAAGAACTCGACGTATTCCTCGATACCGGGGATGACGCCGATATGCTCGCCCTTCACGTAGAAGTAGAGCGGGCGGGAGACCGGGTATTCTCCCTGCGCGATCGTTTCGAGTGTCGGCTCGACGCCGTTCACCGTTGCCACCTGCAGCGTGTCGCGGTTCTGGTCGAAGAAGCTGAGGCCGAAGACGCCCATGGCGTCGTTATCGGCGTTCAGGCGGGCGAGGGTCTCGGTATAGTCGCCAACAATCTCGATGATCACGTCCTGGCGCAGCTCGAGGCACATCTCGTCCTCGGCGTCCTCGCCATGAACGGCCTGACAGCCCGGGAGAACCACCGCCTCCTCGAACACCTCGCGGGTGCCGTGGTTCGAGGCGGGAATCGCCATCATGATCCGCTGGTCGGGATGGTTCTCGCTGATCTCGTTCCAGTTGGTGGCGGTGTTCGGGCCATCCTCGCCATGGGCGCCGATCGCGCGATATACATCTTCCGGCGTCAGCTCGAAGCTGCCGCGGTCGGTGCGGGTGGCGAAGACAATCCCGTCATAGCCGAACATCACCTCGCGGATGTCGCTGACGCCGTTCCGGTTGCAGACCTCGATCTCGGCTTCGCGGATCTGGCGGCTCGAATTCGCGATGTCGATCGTGTTCTCGCCGACGCCCTCGCAGAACTGGCGCAGGCCGCCGCCGGAGCCGCCGGAGCCGACGACCGGCGTGTTGAACTCGGGAAAGAAATTGCCGAACTCCTCCGCGACGATGCTCGCGAAGGGCAGGACGGTCGAGGAACCAGCGATCTGGATCGTGTCGCGCGCCTCTGCCGCGGATGCCGCGAATACCCCCGCTAATCCGAAGGCCACGGCGCTGACGTATAACGTCGACTTCATGTATCTAGCTCCCACCGCAACGACATAAGGTCGGCATGCGCCACTACCCCTGCGCACGGGGCTCCTGATAGGCACGACGAATGACGTGGCTAATACAGTTTTATGGCATTTTTATGTCGTTTCAGGCCCGCGTGCGATCGTGGCCACGAACGCGTGGCGCCGCCGCGTGCGGACACGAACCGCAGCAGGTGGCCCCGATGACTGCAAACCGGGATGTGACAGCGGCCACGTGATGTCGCGGGCAGCCATGATGCCGGTCACAGGCGCGTTCCTGCTCGAACCGAGGGAAAGGCCGGGTGTTTCGCGCACCCGGTGCATGCTCTGAAACATCTCGTCCCTGAGGGTTCGGGAAGTTCCGCAGCAACCGGCTGCCACTCGCGGATTGCCCGGACACCCCCTCCTGCCGTGCAGTATGGTGACGATCAGGGCCGGCTGCACCATATGCTGGGGCAGCACCCCGCCGCATGTCCTATCCGCATCCCACGGACGAGGGCATTGCGATCACCACGGCCGCTCACGGCCGCGCGCGTGACGACCCGATCAAGGAGGCGCCTCCCCATGGCCGTCCTCAATCCACTGGAACATCTCTATGCCGCCCGGCAGGCGTCCCGGGTGTTCATGAAGCCGATCCACCTGATGGCGAGAATGGGCCAGGGCATGCTCTCCGCACCGTTGGTGCCGGGACTGGATGATGGTTCCGGCTGGGGCACGCGCGCGGCCTTCGCCGCACTCGAGATGGTCGAGACCACCACGCGCCATTATGGCAAGCCGGAGTTCGGCATCACCAGCACCGCGGTCGTCACCCGGACCGGCGACATCATCTCGACCCCCGTCCATATCGAGACGGTCTGGTCACATCCCTTCTGCAATCTCCTGCGTTTCCGCCGCGAGGCGGTCCCGGGCGCGCAACTCGAAGCGCAGCCGAAGGTCCTGATCGTGGCCCCCTTGTCGGGCCATTTCGCGTCACGGCTGCGCAACACGGTCGAGGCGATGCTGCCGGAGCACGACGTCTTCATCACCGACTGGATCGACGCCTGCGAGGTACCGCTGGCGGCCGGTCGTTTCGACCTCGACGACTATACCCAGATGCTGATCGACATCTTCAGGTTCATCGCCGAAACCGGGGGCGAGCGCGTCTCGGTCCTCGCGGTATGCCAGCCCGGTGTCCCTGCGCTGGTGGCGGCGAGCATGATGGCGGAAGCCCGCGACCCGGCGCGTCCAGCATCGCTGGTGCTGATAGGCTCGCCCATCGATGCCAGGCGCAATCCGACACCGTCGAACGAGTTCGCCGCCAGCAAGTCACTCGAGTGGTTCAGGCAGAACACCATCGTCCGGGTGCCATGGCCGAACCGTGGTGCGATGCGGGAGGTCTATCCGGGTTTTCTGCAGCTCTACAGCCTCCTGTTGATGAACCCGCGACGGCATGTGGAAGCGTATGTCGACCATTTCCGCCACCTCGCGGAGGGCGACGAGGACCGCGTCCTCACCCACCGCAGATATTACGACGATTACCTCGCCGTGATGGATCTGCCGGCCGAGTTCTACCTCCAGACCATTTCCCGGGTGTTCCAGGAACATCTGCTGGCCCGCGGCGTCTATGACTACCGCGGCCAGCGGGTCACGCCTGCGGCCATTACCGATATCGGCCTGATGACCATCGAAGGCGAGAAGGATGAAAGCACCGGCCTCGGCCAGACGCAGGCCGCTCACGAACTCGTCACAGGTCTCCCGGATTCGCTGCGGCGCGCCGAGTTCGTGAAAGGCGCGGGACATTGCGCCCTGTTCAGCGGCCCGCAGTGGTGCGGCCGCATCCAGCCGATGGTCCGTGCTTTCGTGGCTGCCCATCGGCGGGCAATCTGAGGCTGGCAATATCACTCGCTGGCGCCACGCGCCTCGGGGCATGCCCGATTTTCTCTTGACCAGCAGAACCAGCCATCCATATACCATCCACATGGATGGAGATAGCTGATGGTCGATAATGTGCGGCAGATACGGGAGCGGGTGCCCGAGACCGAGAAGATCACGATCAATCTCGGCTATGTCGATCTCGGTCGCATCGATCTCCTGGTGCAGGAGGGATTCTACTCCAACCGGACCGACTTCATCAGGACGGCAATCCGCAACCAGCTCGCCACGCATGGATCGGAGGTCTCGCGCTCGATCGACCGGCACATGCTCGAGCTCGGCCTGCGGGAGTTCCGTGCGGCCGAGCTTGAGGCGGTCCGGGCGTCCGGTGAGAAGCTGCACATCAAGGTCGTCGGCCTCGTCCGGATCGCCGCCGACGTCACTCCCGAGCTTGCCCTTGCGACCATCGGCTCCCTGACGGTGCTTGGCGCCCTTCAGGCGAACCCGGAGGTCAAGGCCGCTCTGGCATCAAGAACCAGCTAGGCCGCAGGAGCGGCAGGAAAGGAATTTCATGAAGAACGATTTCGTCGCGGAGATCCTCCGCGCAACCGGCTCCTTGCGCGCAGGCGATCCGGCAGGGGCAACCGACATCATCAAGGCAGCCCTCTCGGCCGGAGGCCTGTCACATCCCGGCACTTCCCCGAACCGGGCCGACGACGTGAAACCACCTCGCGAGCCGGGCAACGCGGAAAAGGACTGCATCGAGAGCAGCGTTGTCGCTGAACTGGCGGGAGATGTCCCTGAGGCCACCACCGGAGGGCAGCAGGGCGAGGCAATCCGCTTCCCACGGCTCCGGAAGTCGCTCGGCGGAGCACTTCGCACCCTGTCGCAGGGCCGAAAGAGCCTGGGCCTCGAGGGCAGGCGGCCGGTTCCGGCCCGGCGGGGGCGTGTGGCCGACCTGTCCATGCCCGAGGGCGCCGAGTTCCGAGATCTGACCTATGCCTGCGCAGCGGGCGCCCGGCGATACAGGCTATACGTGCCGGCTTCTGCCAGTGAGGGGCTGCAGGGGCTCGTGGTGATGCTGCATGGCTGCACACAGGATCCGGAGGATTTCGCGGTCGGAACCGGCATGAACGCGCATGCCGAGGAGCATCGCCTGCTTGTCGCCTATCCGGCGCAGACGGGCACCGACAACCCGATGTGCTGCTGGAACTGGTTCCGGCCAGACGACCAGATGCGGGGTGCGGGCGAGCCCGCGATCATCGCGGGGTTGACCGAAAGCCTTCGCGACGACTTCGCGATCCGGCGCGAACGGGTGTTCATCGCCGGACTCTCCGCGGGCGGGGCGATGGCAGCAATCATGGCCGAGACCTATCCCGATCTGTATTCCGCGGCCGGCATCCATTCCGGCCTTGCCTACGGATGCGCCAACGACGTGATGTCCGCCTTCAGCGCCATGCAGGGCCAGGCCGCGGTCCAGCCGCCAACAGGCCGGATGACCCCTGCCTCCGGTGAGACGCCGCGCTTCATCGTTTTCCATGGCAGCGCCGACACGACGGTTCATCCCGCGAATGCCGAGCGGATCATCGCGGGCCGCCGCAACGCCTCGATGCGGGTGGAGCGGTTCCGGCAACCGGCTTCGGGTGAAAGCCGGGGCTACATGCGCACGGTTGCGACGAAGGCGGATGGCGCGACCGTGTTCGAGACCTGGATCGTGGACGGCGCACAGCACGCCTGGCTCGGGGGCAACCCGAACGGCTCCTACAGCGATCCGCGAGGTCCGAATGCATCGGCAGAGATGATACGGTTCTTCCTTGCCGGCGCCCCGACTTCCCGGAGCTCATGAGAGGCACGTTGGCGGCGGGGGAAGGAAAGCAGTTCATGCCGACGCCGTCAGCGTACTCCGGGGATGATGACTTCCCCTTGGCAGGAAACAGGGAAAGGACGCCCTGCCCGGCGGAGGTGGCGCAAC
>JAJUJF010000108.1 GCA_029265455.1 Paracoccaceae bacterium
AAGCTGCCGACGATGGTGACGCTGTCTTCGGCCGCAGCGTCTGTCGCATAGACGATGCCGTAGGGCGCTACGCCCGTGGCCACCAGGGCCAGCGCGGCGCGGACGTTGTCGGTCTGCGCGACCTGCGCCTCCACATCCTCCCAAAGTCCGAGGCTTGCGAGAGCGGCCCTGCCGTAGATGCCGGCGGGCACGGCATCGACCAGGGCCATTGCGAGCCGCCCATCGCCGAGGAGACCCGGAAGGTCGAGATCGGAGCCGATCGCCACCTGTTCGGCGCCGTGGCCATGGGCGATCAGGACGAGGGCGTTGCCGAGAAGGTCGAAACGCGTCTCCGGTTCGATCAGCCCTTCCGCCTCGATCGCGTCCATCCACTCGGGGCTCGCCGAGATGAAGACATCGGCCGGTGCTCCTTCCTGAATCTGGCGCGCGAGCACCGAGGATCCCGCGAGCGATATGGTCAGATCGTGATCCGCTGCCGTTTCGAACCCATTCTCGATCTCGGCCAGCGCATCCGCCATGCTCGCCGCTGCGAAGACGGTGATCTGCCCGGCAGCAACAGCTGCCGGCGCGAAGGCAGCAGCGGCGAGAACGAGGATCGCCGCTCCTGCCTGTTGAAACGGGGAAGGCGCTGACATCAGAAAGTCTCCCTGGGCCGGATCGGGGCAGGGGAACCTATCGCAAGCAACGCCACGGTGAACAATCGTTATTTTCCTTCGGGAATATCGCGAAGCATCGACCTGATGACGCCGAGGCGGGAGCGCCCTGCCTCGGCCATGATTTCCTCGAGTTCGCGGTAGTTCGCGAGGACCGTCCCGCCTGCCTCGGTCAGTCGCGCACCTCCGCCCCTGGCGCCACCACGTGTGGATTCGACCAGGGGGTCGCGGAAGGCAGCGTTCATCTCCTCGACAAGTGACCAGGCCCGCTTGTAGCTCATGGCCATCGTTCGTCCTGCCGCTGCAATCGACCCGGTGTCGCGGATCCGTTCCAGAAGATCGATCTTGCCTGGTCCCAGCATCGCATCCTCGCCGAACACGATCCGTATCCGAAGCCTGGGGGGAGCCTGTGCGTCATCCGTGACCTGGGTCATGACGCGATCATGCCAGCGCCGGGTCTGTGCAGACAAGATGACGGTGGCACGCGCTCGCACATCCTGAAGTGCCTCGGGCCGATTGTGCGAGGGTCAGGTCGGTTCCGGCCTCAGGTGGCCTCGTCACGTCCGCGGCCCGGACGGGCGGTCATCGTCCGCCTCCGGGCGGCCCTTCATCCGGCGGGCCACCCGGATGTCCCTCGGCTCAGGTCATGACGAAGTCACGGACGAACGGGGTGGCCGGTCGGGCGCGAATGTCGGCGGGGGTCCCGATCTGCTCGATGCGGCCCATGGACATGACGACGACGAGATCCGCGAGTTCCATCGCCTCCTCCTGGTCATGGGTGACGAAGATGGTCGTGAGCCCGGTCTGGTCATGGATCTCGCGCAGGCCTCCGCGCAGTTCCCGGCGGACGCGGGCATCGAGGGCGCCGAAGGGTTCGTCGAGAAGCAGCATGCGCGGCTCGATCGCCAGAGCCCGGGCGAGAGCCACTCGCTGGCGCTGGCCGCCGGAGAGCTGGGCGGGGTAGCGTGACCCGATCTCGGGGAGCTGGATCAGCTGGAGGAGCTTCGCCACCCGGCGGGCGATCTCCGCCTCCGGCGGCCTGGTGCGGCGGGGCCGGGCACGCAATCCGTAGGCGATGTTCTCGAACACCGTCATGTGCCGGAACAGCGCGTAATGCTGGAAGACGAAGCCGGCGCGCCGTTCCTGGACAGAGAGGCCGGTCGCGTCGACGCCGTCGAAACGCACCCGGCCCGACGTCGGGTATTCAAGCCCGCCGAGGATCCGCAGGAGCGTCGTCTTGCCCGAGCCCGAGGGACCGAGCAGGGCGACGAGGGCGCCCGAGGGGATCGACAGGGATACCGGCTGCAGGGCCGTGGTCGCACCGAAGCTCTTGGCGATTTCCTCGATCTCGATTCCGACTGGCGCCGGCCGGGCGTCAGCGACGATGGCTCGCGGCGAGAAGGTCAGCATAGCGCCACTCCATGAAGGATTTGAGGGTAAGGGTGACGAGGCCGAGCGCCGCGAGCAGCGCCGCCATCGTGAAGGCCGCGACCGTGAGATACTCGTTGTAGAGCATCTCGATCATCAGCGGCATGGTGGTGGTCTCGCCGCGGATCTTGCCGGAGACCACCGCGACCGCCCCGAATTCGCCCATGGCCCGCGCGTTGCAGAGCAGCACGCCGTAGAGCAGTGCCCAGCGGATGTTGGGCAGGGTCACGGTGCGGAAGATCCGCCAGCCCGAGGCGCCGAGGGTGAGCGCCGCCTCCTCCTCGGCCCGGCCCTGCTCGATCATTACCGGAACGAGTTCGCGCGCGACAAAGGGGAAGGTCACGAACATCGTGGCGAGGATGATGCCCGGCATCGCGAAGACGATGCTGACGCCGTGCGCGATCAGCCAGGATCCGACCAGACCCTGCGACCCGAACAGCAGGACGAAGCAGAGGCCGGCCACCACGGGCGAGACCGAGAACGGCAGGTCGATCAGGGTGATCAGGAAGGCCTTGCCCCGGAAATCGAACTTGGCGATCGCCCAGGCTGAGGCAATGCCGAAGACGGCGTTGAGGGGAACCGCGATCGCGGCAGTGATGAGGGTGAGGCGGATCGCGGAAACCGCGTCGGGGCTGGCAAGCGTGGCCGCCGCAGCGCGCCAGCCCTCGCGCAGCGCCTCCGTGAAGACCGCAACGAGAGGCGCGAACAGGAAGATCACGAGCATTGCCAGCACGACCGCGATCAGGGTGCACCGCATCCAAGCCGGTTCGCTGACGGGCGAGGCCGAGGCGGGTGCCGCCGGCGGAGCGGGGAGAACGAGGGCGTCAGCCATGATCCTGCTCTCCTCCTGCCCCGGACAGGGCGCTGGCGAGGATGAAGGTTCCGATTCCTGCGCCCGTGTAGGCAATTGCAGCGAGCGCCGGGTTGAGTCCGGCCAGGAGGACTGCACTGCCGGAGCCGACTGCCGAGGGGAGGGCGAGGGCCAGAGGCGTGATTGTCCGGATGCGTCTCATCGCTCCTCCCTCCATCCGGACGCGGTGCTTTCAGCAAGCTCGCGGTCATAGAGCGTCACGGGGAGGCTGGGAGCGAGCGGCGCGGCCGGCGCCTCGAGCACGCTTTTCGCAACCGAACGCGCCCACTCGTCCGAGGCGTAGAGGCGCAGGAGCTTGAGCGCCTCTTCCTGGCGGAGCACCGCAAGCCGGAGGGCGCGTGCCTCGGCCTCGACCACGGCAAGTGCCGCATCGAGCGCCTTCGGCCCGCCGCCCTCGACCGTCCGGTAGGCGGCATGGGCGGCAGCACGCGACGGATGGACCGGATAGGCGTCCGCCGGAAGCGGGGAAGGGTCCCCGGCCGCGTGCCGGACATCGCCATCTGCCTCCCGTGACGGGACAAGTCCCAGGAGGGCCCAGAGCGCGGAGCGCTTGCCCCGGGCCGGGGACGGTTTCGGGCGAAGGGTGGTATCAAGCATGTCCGAACCTCCTGCGGCTCCAGACCTGGATGAGGTTGATGGCAAGCAGCATGGCAAAGGAGATCGCGAGCATCGCGATCGCGATCGCGACGGCGCCGTCATGGTTGTACTCCTCGAGCCGGATGACGATGAGCAGCGGCGCGATCTCCGTCATGTTCGGCAGGTTGCCGGCGATGAAGATGACCGAGCCGTACTCGCCGACCGACCGGGCAAGCGCGAGTGCGAAGCCGGTGAGGAGCGCCGGCGTCAGCATCGGCAGGATGACCCGGCGAAAGGTCCGGCCCCGGTAGGCACCGAGGGTGGCAGAGACTTCCTCCACCTCGTGCTCGATCTCCTCGATCACCGGCTGCACCGTACGGACCACGAAGGGAAGGCCGACGAAGACGAGGGCGACCCAGATGCCGAGGCGGGTATAGGCCACCTGGATACCGAGCGGCGCGAGGAGCTGGCCGAAGGCACCATTGGGCGCGTAGATCGTCGTCAGCGCGATGCCTGCCACGGCGGTGGGCAGCGCGAAGGGCAGGTCGACGACCGCATCGACGATCTTCCGGCCCGGAAAGCGGTAGCGCGCCAGCACCCAGGCCAGGGCGAGGCCGAAGACGAGGTTGAAGAGCGCCGCCCAGAGCGCGGTGGTGAAGGAAAGCTCGAGCGCGTGCCACACCCGCTCGTTGTTCAGGGTGCGCCAGACCTCGGTTGTGCCGATCTCGACGCCGCGCAGAAGCAGCGCCCCGATCGGGATGATGACGACGATCGAGAGCATCGTCATCATCACCCCGAAGGAGAGGCCGAATCCCGGAAGGGGGGAAGGCTCCCGGAATGCGAGGCGCGGGGTCAATTCGTGCCTCCGTAGATCTGGTCGAAGATCCCGCCGTCTCCGAAATGCTCCGGCTGCGCGGTGCCCCAGCCGCCGAACTCGTCGATGCTGACGAGTTCGAGTTCCGGGAAACGGGCGACATCGGCCGGGTCGGCGGCGCTGGCATCCCAGGCACGGTAATGGTGCTTGAAGGCGAGTGCCTGTGCCTCGGGGGAATAGAGGAAGTCGAGATAGGCTTCCGCCACCTCGCGCTGCGCGTCCGAGGTGATGTTGCCCGGAACCAGCGCCACCGGGGGCTCGGCAAGCATCGAGACGGACGGGACGATGATGTCGAACCGGTCCTCGCCGATCTCCTCTAGGGCGAGGAAGGCCTCGTTCTCCCAGGCGAGCAGCACATCGCCGATGCCGCGCTGGGCAAAGGTCGTCGTCGCGCCCCGTGCCCCGGTGTCGAGAACCGGCACCCGGCGGAAGAGATCGCCGACGAACTG
Organism: Paracoccaceae bacterium; assembly: GCA_029265455.1. GTDB lineage: Bacteria > Pseudomonadota > Alphaproteobacteria > Rhodobacterales > Rhodobacteraceae > Amaricoccus. The sequence goes on from JAJUJF010000108.1 coordinate 4,852, forward strand.
CCGGATCTTCGCCTCGTCACCGTCGAACTCGCGGTCGGCCCAGGCCCAGGCCGCGAGGTAGTTCCAGCGTGCGCCGCCACTCGTCTTCGGGTTCGGGGTGACGACCTGGACATCATCGCGCACGAGGTCGTCCCAGTCCTCGATCCCCTTGGGGTTGCCCTCGCGTACCAGGAACACGATCGTCGATGTATAGGGCGACGAGTTGTGGGGCAGGGAGGCCTGCCAGTCCTCGGGGATCTTGCCCGTGTGCTCGGCAATGGCGTCGATATCGGCCGCGAGCGCGAGGGTCACCACCTGCGCGCTCAGCCCGTCGATCACCGTGCGCGCCTGGCTGCCCGAACCGCCGTGCGAGGTCTGGATCTCCACGGGGGGATGGCCCTGTTCCTGCCAGTGCGCGTTGAAGGCAGCGTTGATGTCCCGGTAGAGCTCGCGCGTCGGGTCATACGAGACGTTCAGAAGCGAGACCTGCGCTGCCGCGCCGCCCGGGAGCCCGAGTGCCAGCACGAGAAGCCATGCGGCCCCGGCACCGCGGACCCGCTCCCGCTTGAGCCATTGCGGATGGTTCCCCTCCAGGGGGCCCGCCGGATGAGAGAGATCAGGCATGGTCGGCATCACGTCATCTCCGGTCTGCAGAGCCTGGGGCTCGGAAACCTCGCAATGACGACAGACATGCTCGTATTTCACAAGGAAATAATCACGTCAAAATTGGTCGTGATACAGAAGATTCATTCTCCTGCGGTGGCCGACGCGGGAAGGACCTGTTCGACATCGCCCTGACGCACCAGGAGGTCCTCGAGAGTGAGTGATTCGATGAGCAGGAGATATGACCAGAAGACGTGGCCGAAGACCTCACGCAGCCGGCAGGACGCTTCGTCGATGCAGTCCTCGCATCGCTGATAGGCGTGACGCGACAGGCAGGGGAGCGGTGCGATCGGCCCATCCACCCGGCGCAACAGTTCGCTGAGCGAGATTGACCTGGGCTCCTTGATCAGCATGTAGCCGCCGGCGCGTCCGCGTCGGCTGCCGATATAGCCCGCATTGCGCAACTCGAGCAGGATATGTTCGAGGAAGCGTTTCGGCGTTCCCGACCGGCGGGCAATCTCCTCGATGGTGAGCGAGGTTCCCGGCTTCTCGGCCCAGACATCCGCCAGCGTCATCAGCGCCTTCAGCGCGTATTTCGTTTTCTGCGAGATCATCGGGTACCGGCCGGCAAAAAAGGACAGGATCAGGTCGAGATTTAGCAGGTCCGTACCCTCGGGTCCATGTGGACTGCCGAAAATCCATGGATATTCTCGACATTCGGCCGTCTTGCCGCATAATCGCCCGCCGGGCAGGTGCCCGAGGGGATTCCCGATGGACAAACTCGACCTCATCGACCGCAAGATTCTCGCGGAACTGATGCGGGATGCGACGCTTTCGGTCGCGCAGATCGCCGATCGAGTCGGGCTGTCACAGACGCCATGCTGGAAACGAATCCAGAAACTCGAGGCTGCCGGTATCATCACCGGCCGTGTGGCGCTGGTCGATCCCGAGCGCATCGGCTTCGGCCTGACCGTGTTCGTCGGCGTGGAGGCGCCGGATCATGGCAGTGCATGGCGCCAGGCATTTGCGGAGGCGGTCGCAAAGATTCCTGCCATCCTCGAGGTCTACCGGATGGCAGGGGACACGGATTATCTCCTGCGCGTCAGCGTCCCCGACATGTCCGCCTTTGACGCCCTCTATCGCCAGTTGACCGACGCGGTGCCGATCAAGAACGTCACGTCCCATTTCGCGATGGAGCGCATCAAGTACTCCACCGCCTACCCGATCGACACCGAGGTCCGGTAGACGAGGGTCCGGCGGGAGATCGGCAGGGCAACTACGGATGGCGCATCCGGGGAGGGCGTCCACCATCTGGAGGCAGGCCAGGCGCCGTCATGCCGAACCCGAACTCGCCACCGGGGCTCCAGGGCAGGCGGAACCTGGCAGGCGAAGGTCGGTCGTGAAGGACCGGGAGGACGCGGATGCTCTCCGCGTGGTCGCGCTGGTCAGAACCGGTTTACCGGCAGCTTCAGGTAGTGGCGTCCGTCTGCTTCCGCCTCAGGCAGCCTGCCGCCGCGGAGGTTGACCTGCAGTGCCGCAAGGATGCGGTCGGGCAGCGCGAGGCTCCGGTCGCGCCTGGTACGCCGCTCGATCCATTCCTCGCGCTGCGTGCCATCCCTGACATGGATGTTCGTCGCCCTGTGCTCGGCCACCGTCGCCTCCCACATCGGCTCGTCCCGGTCCCTGGTGCCGTAATCGTGGCCGACGAAGAGCCGGGTCTCCGGTGGCAGCGCGAGGATCGCCTGGATGGAATCCCAGAGCATGCCCGCATTCCCGCCGGGAAAGTCCGTCCGCGATGTTCCCGCGTCGGGATACATCAGCGTGTCATGCACGAAGGCCGCATCGCCACAGATGAAGGTGATCGAGCCGAGCGTATGCCCGGGCGAGAGCATCACGCGTGTCTCGAGGCTGCCGATCCGGAAGGTCTCGCCTTCGGCAAGCAGCCGGTCGAAGTCGCGCTCGGGGTCGAACGCGCCCGGAAGGTGGTAGATCTCCTCCCAGAGCTTCGCGATGTCGCGGACCTTGTCGCCGATCGCCGCCGGTGCGCCGGTGCGCTCCCTGAGCAGCGCGGACGCCATGAAGTGGTCGGCATGCGGATGGGTGTCGAGAACCCATTCGATGGTGAGCCCGTTCTCGCGCGTGAGCTCGAGGACCTGCTCCATGCTCTCGGTGCTTGTGCGGTAATGTTTCGGGTCGAAGTTCCAGACGACGTCGATCAGCGCCGCCTTCCTCGTCGCGGGGTCGGCGCAGATGTACTGGATCGAGCCGGTATCGGGTTCGTAGATGCCCCAGACGTCGGGATTCCCCGGACCGGTAGACGGGGAGAAGCGGACAACGGGTTCGCCAGACTTGCTCATGAGGTGGTTCCTTTCGGGGAGAGGATGTCGAGGGCCCTGGCGCGGCTGCCCAGCCAGAGGCCGAAGAGCATGGCGGGGACGAAGGCGAGCGTGCCCGGCGCGAGGAGGGGCAGGGCCGTCAGCGCCGGACCCGGACAATAGCCGCCGATCCCCCAGCCGATGCCGAAGATCGTGGCACCCGCGACGAGCGACCGGTCGATCTCGTTGCTGGCAGGGAGGTCGAACTTCGGCTCCAGCATTGGCTTCGGTTGGCGCCAGGCCAGGCGATAGCCGACGAAGGTGACCGCCGTCGCGCCCAGCATCACGAAGGCGAGGCTCGGGTCCCAGGCACCCGCGAGATCAAGGAAGTTCAGGACCTTGGCCGGATTCGTCATGCCGGAGATCAGGAGGCCGAGTCCGAAGACGAGGCCGGCAAGAAAACCGGAGAGACTGCGCATCAGACCACTCCCAGCATGTGGCGCAGGACATGAACGGTGGCGGCAGCGGCAATCATGAAGGTCATGACGGCGACGGCCGAGCGCCGTGACAGCCGTGCAAGCCCGCAGACGCCATGCCCGGAAGTGCAGCCAGATCCGATCGCGGTGCCGACGCCAACAAGAAGCCCCGCGAGCGCCATGCCGACCAGGTTGTCGGACACGGTCTGCTCGACCGGTGAACCGATGAGCGCCATGGCGACCGGCGCGACGAAGAGGCCGAGGACGAATGCGATACGCCATCCCGCATCGTCCGAAGTGCCCTCCATCGGCACGACCATGCCGAGAACTCCCCTGGCAATTCCCGAGATTCCGGCGATGCGACCGAAGAGCGCCATGACCATCACGGCACTGATCCCGATCAGGACGCCGCCGCCGAGCGACATCCAGGGGGTGAAGTCGGTTTGTGTGACAGGTCCCATGATGTGTTAGCCTCGTCTCCTGACACCGGCGGTCGGTTGCGACGAGCCATCATATATTAATGTAATCTAAATTAGTCAACGCTAACTAATGATGCCGGCATGCCGAAGGGCTCGGGACGGCGGGTCAGGCTGGTTCGCGGCAGCAGCGAGATTGCAGCCTAACCCTTCCGACTTCCCTTCGGAGCCAGGTGCTGAGTCGCCACAGCTGCGATCGCGAGCCAGACGAGCAGGCGGAGGCTCATCGCAGCGACCGTACGCATCTCGAACGACCCGTCCTGGTAGATGTGCAGCCCGAGGAGCGCGAACACCGTTGCGATGGCGATTGCCAGACCTGTAGCGAGCATGAGTGCCCACCGGCGCCTCATGAACATTCCGATGCCGGCGATGACGTAGACGAAGCCCGACAGGAAATTGAACCAGAGGACGAAGGGGACGGCATCTCCGGCGGCAGCCCGCACGGTAGCGCCACCGAACAGTACCATGCCGCCGGACAGGATCGTCAGGATGCCCAGTAGCACCGCGACCACGGCTGCGGCTGTCAGCGGCCGGCTGCGCGGTGAAGGCACATCCGTCCTTCCGGCTCGTTCTCCAGTCGATCGCGCCATTCCGGGTGCTCCTGTCAATCAGCAGGACGGATCATCTGCCCACGGGGGCACGACCGGAACATGCAGCCCGATCCGCGCCGGGAGCGCAATGCCCGGCACGTTGTGCACCTGCGGGGCGCTTCAACCAGTTCATGAACGAGGGGAGCGGAGTTGGGTAATTCGTGGTCGCCCACGGCTGTTGCAGCCGGCCGGAAATGCTTCTGGCGAGAGTTCCGGCTCCGGCGTCCGCGCTCCCGGGGCGCCGGAAGCTACCGGGATTCAACTCCATCCGTCAGCAGGCGGGACATATGCCATCCGCCTCGAGAAGGCATGAGG
>JAJUJF010000203.1 GCA_029265455.1 Paracoccaceae bacterium
AGGAGAGCGAGGAGCGGCCCGCCCGCGACCATGACGTGGTCTGGGCCGTCGATCCGAGCGACGGGACGACGAATTGCGTCAACGGCGATCCGCTGTTTGCCGCCTCGATCGGCGTGCTTTATCGCGGAAAGCCCGTGGTCGGCGCGGTCTGGTGCTCGACCTCGCATGCGCTCCGTGCCGGCGTCTACCATGCGCGGGCAGGCGGACGACTCTCCTTCGAATCCGAAAGCTTCGAGCCGCGCCCGAACCCGCAGGTGCGCCGCCGCCTCGTCGGCCTCGGCGCCGGGCTCGATGCGGCCGACCTCCCCGGCGATCCCCGGCGCAGCGGCTCGGCGGCGGTGGAATGCGCCTTCGCCGCGGCCGGGCTCCTCGCCGGCCTGCGTCTCGAATCGCCGAATGTCTGGGATGTCGCCGGCGGCATCCCGCTCCTGCAGGCGGCGGGCGCGACGATCCGGGTCTCGGTCGATGGCGGGGACTGGACGCCCTTCGAAGGCTTCCTGCCGGCGCGCGGCAGCGGGGGCGAGGAGGATCTCCGTTTCTGGCGCGGCCGCATCGCGGCCGGAGTGCCGGAAGTCGTGGCGGAACTCTGCAAGGGATGACGGGATGTCCCGCGCGCCCGGTCTCGCCGCCGCCACGCCCCGATCTCCGGCTGCCGGGGGACGGATCCCCACGCCGTTGTTAACACATGGGAAACCTTTGGTTTCTCTTTGAAATCAACACGTTGATCCGGTTTTCACGCGTGGGCGCCTCTTGCCCACGGTCCTCCGCCGCCTGAGCAGCGTCCGTCTTGCCCGGGACCGGAGGATGATCGGCCTACCCGGTCTTCCGCTTCTTCCGGCTCCGTTTCGCGGTGGGCAGGGGCCGGGCGGCCTTGCGGAACCCGGCCCAGGGATCATTCTCCCGCCGGGCAAGCCAGGCCGGCACATTCTCCACCGTATGGAAGTCGGGCCCGGTTTCCGGCCCGAGCTCCTCCCATTCGATCGGCATCGACACCGTCGCCCCCTGCCGTGCCCGGCTGCCATAGGGGGCGATCGCCGTGGAACCCCGACCATTCCGGAGATAGTCGACGAGGATGCGGCCGCGGCGCTTGGCCTTGGAGATGGTGGCGACATAGCGGTCCGGGCTGTCGCCAGCCATCGCCTCGGCGATCGCCTTGGCGAAACCCTTGACCTCGTCCCAGCCCGCCGAGGGCTCGAGAGGGGCGACGACATGGTACCCCTTGCCGCCCGTCGTCTTGACGAAACTCGCGAGGCCGAATGCCTCGAACCGGTCACGGACCTCGCGGGCCGCCGCGATCACCTCCTCGATCGCCACCCCCTCGCCCGGGTCGAGATCCATCACGATCTGGTCCGGCCGCTCGAGATCGTCGAGGCTCGACTGCCAGGTATGGATCTCGAGCGCACCGCCCTGGACGAGGCCGATCAGCCCGGCGAGGCTGTCGATCGCGATGAGGGTCGGGTCCTTGCTCTCGTCCAGAGGATCGGTCTTGCGCAGGATTTCCCGGCTCTGCCCGCGCCAGGCATGTTTCTGGAAGAAACACTGGCCTTCATATCCGTTCGGGCAGCGTTTGAGCGCGAGCGGCCGGTTGACGAGGTGGGGCGCCATGAACCGCCAGACCGCCAGATGGTAGTCGGCAAGGCCCGCCTTGGTGATGCCCGCCTCGGGCCAGTAGAGGCGGTCGGGATGGGTGAGTGCCTCCACCGCCTTCGGTCGGTCGACCGGCCCGCCCTCTGCCGCCCCGCCTTCGCGCCGGATCTCCTCCGGCTGCTTGTCTTCCCGCAGTGCCCGGAAGCTCGCATGGCGGATCAGTCCGTCGCGGGTCCAGCTGACGAACTCGACCTCGGCGACGAGCTCGGGCTCGACGAAACGGGTGTTCCGCTTCAGTGCGGCATCAAGCTTCACCCTGGTGGGCGCGGTCTTGCGGCCAAGCGGCTCGAGGCGGCGGAAGAGATCCTCCGCAACCTTGCGGCTGAAGCCGGTGCCGACCTTGCCGACCGGCACGAAATCGTCGTTCTCGCGGACGCCGAGGAGCAGGCCGCCGATCGCGGAGTCCGAGACCGTCGAGGGCGTGTAGCCGAGGATCACGAATTCCTGCCGGTTGAGACATTTCGACTTGATCCAGCTCGCGGTGCGGCCGGAGCGGTAGGGGTCGGTCCGGCGCTTGGAGATGAGACCCTCGAGGCTGAGCCGGCAGGTGTGCCGCAGCATGACCTCGCCCTCCTCCTCGAAATGCGCACTGTAGCGCAGCGGCTCCGGCGCCCCCTCGAGAAGGCGCTCGAGTTCCGCCTTGCGCTCGACCAGCGGCAGCGGGCGGA
>JAJUJF010000132.1 GCA_029265455.1 Paracoccaceae bacterium
CCGGTATCTCGAAGCCTACGAGGCGCAGGTCACCGCCGCGGGCGGCAAGGTGCACTGGGCGGAGACGGCCGAGGACGCCCGCCGGATCCTGCTCGGGATCTGCCGTCAGGCCGACGCCCGCACCGTGCTGAAGGGCAAGTCGATGGTCTCGGAGGAATGCGGGATCAACGACCATCTCGCCGCGCAGGGCATCACCCCGGTCGAGACCGACCTGGGCGAGTACATCCTCCAGCTCCGGGACGAGCCGCCCTCGCATCTCATCGCCCCGGCCGTCCATGTCACCGTCCCGGAGATCGAGGCGATCTTCCGTGCCCGCCATGCCCATCTGCCGCCCGAACGCGATCTCACCGACCTCGCCGCGCTGCTGCGCGAGGCCCGGGGCGAGCTGCGCTCCCGCTATTTCGACGCCGAGATCGGCCTCACCGGCGCCAACCTCCTGATCGCCGAGACCGGCCAGTCCGTCATCGTCACCAACGAGGGCAACGGCGACCTCGCCCAGTCGCTCCCTCGCATCCATGTCGTCCTTGCCTCGATCGAGAAGATCGTCCCGACGCTCGAGGATGCCGCCACCGTGCTCCGCCTCCTCGGCCGTTCGGCGACCGGGCAGGAGATGACGGTCTACACCACCTTCTCGCGCGGGCCGCGCCGCGCGGACGACCCGGACGGGCCGGAGGAATATCACGTCATCCTCCTCGACAACGGCCGCAGCAACATGCTCGGCACCGAGGTCCAGGACATGCTTCGCTGCATCCGCTGCGCCGCCTGCATGAACCACTGCCCGGTCTATCAGGCGGTGGGCGGCCATGCCTATGCGTCGGTCTATCCGGGGCCGATGGGCGCGGTGCTGACGCCCGCCCTGTTCGGGGTGGAGGAAGGCGGAGAACTCGCGAACGCCTCCACCTTCTGCGGTCGTTGCGAGGAAGTCTGCCCGATGCGCATCCCGCTGCCCCGGATGATGCGCCACTGGCGCGAGCGCGAGTTCGAGCGCAAGCTCCGGCCATGGACGGAACGCCGGGGCATCGCCTTCTGGGCCTGGGTGGCGCAGCGGCCGCGCTTCTACCGGCTTGCGACACGGATGGCCTCGCTTGTATTGCGGCGCGCGGGGCAGGGGGCCGTCAGCCGCCTGCCGCTGGCCGGGGGCTGGACCGGAACCCGCGACCTGCCGGTGCCGGCGGAACCGACCTTCATGCAGCAGTGGCGGGCCCGGCAGGGGCGGCGGCCATGAACTCGCGCGAACGGATCCTCGGCCGCATCCGCCAGGCGACCGGAAGTGGGACTGCCGGCGAAGAGGACTTGTCCGCATGGGCGGACGCCGCACGTTCACGCCCGGTCCCGCTACAGGCATCCGCCGTGGGCCCGGCCCGGCTCCGGCAGTTCATCGCCAAGGCAGAGGCCGCCGCGGCAACCGTTCGCCGCATCTCCTCCGCGAGCGAACTGCCCCGCGCCCTCGCGCGCGAACTGCGGAGCCGCAACCTTCCCCCCGTGATCCGGACCGGCACCGACCCGGCCTTTGCCCGGCTCGACTGGGGGACGATCTCGCATTCCGTCGGACCCGGACGGATCGAGGAGCCGGCGACGCTCTCGCGCGCGGAATTCGGCATGGCCGAGACCGGCAGCCTCGTCCTCGCCTCCGGAGCCGCGAACCCGGTGACGCTCGCCTTCCTCGGCGAGACGCATTTCGTGCTTCTCGACGAGCGCGATCTCGTCGGCGGCTTCGAGGACCTCTGGAAGGCATGGCGCGCGCGCGGGCTCGATCCGCGGACGGTCAACATCGTCACCGGCCCCTCGCGCACCGCCGACATCGGGCAGGTCCTGCAGGTCGGCGCCCACGGGCCGGTCGCCCTGCACATCTTCCTCGTCACCGGCTAGGCGTGCCCCCAGGGTGTCGTTAACACCTGGGTAGGTTTTTCTTGTCTTGCAAAATCAATTACTTGATTGGGTTTTCACGCGTGGGCGACCGTGGGCGGGGTCGCTCCGCTTCTCGTGCGTTGCCGCTCGGGCCGCGACCCGTTAGGTTCCGCGCCCGACACAAGAGGCGGAGGGCGGGCCGGCATGGTCTTCTGGATGATCGCGGGATTGCTGGTCGTGGGGGCGCTTGTGGTGGTCTTCCTGCCGCTCCTGCGCGACAGTGATACCGCCGGCCGCCGCGCGAGCTACGACATGCAGGTCTATCGCGACCAGCTCCGGGAAGTGGACCGCGACGTCGCCCGGGGCGTCGTCAGCGAGTCCGAGGCGGAGACGCTGCGCACCGAGATCGGCCGCAAGCTCCTCGCCGCGGCCGATGCCGAGAAGCGCGAGGCCGAAAGCGCCCGCGCCCCACGGCGGGCCACCCTCCTCGGCGGCGGTGCGCTCGCGCTTGCGGCGATTGCCGGCACGATCTGGCTCTATGGCTGGCAGGGGGCTGGCGGTTATCCCGACCAGCCGCTCGCGCTCCGCGAGGCGCGGCAGGCCGAGGCCTGGGCCGCCCGCCCCGGTCAGGCCGAGGTGGAGGCGCAGCTGCGCGAGGATGCGCCCGCGCCCGAGGCTGATCCTGAGGCGGTCGAACTTGCCGAACTCCTTGCCGAGGCGCTGGAGACCCGTCCCGACGATCTCGAGGGCCACAAGCTCCTGGTGCGCGCGATGGCCGGGATCGGCCGTTTCGGCGAGGCCGCCCGGGCGCAGGCGCGCGTCATCGAACTCGCGGGCGACGAGGCCCGGGCCGATGACCACGCCACCCATGCCGAGCTTCTGATCCGCGCCACGAACGGCTACGTCTCGCCCGAGGCGGAGGCGGCGATCGACGCGGCGCTGGACCTCGATCCGGGCCATCATGCCGCGCGCTATTTCCTCGGCCGGATGTTCGTGCAGGGCGGCTGGCCGGCGGAGGCCCACGCGGTCTGGAGCCGGATCCTCGCCGAAAGCCCGCCGGATGCGCCCTGGGTGGCGGCGATCGAGGCCGACATCGACGCGGTGGCGGAACTCGCCGGGATCGCGCCGGCGGAGCCCGCCGATTCCGCCCGCCCCGGCCCGGCGGTCGGAATGGAGGGCGAGGGCGGGGTGGATCTCGCGCAGATCGAGGGGATGGTGGCGGGTCTTGGCGAGCGGTTGGCGACGGAGGGCGGCCCGCCCGAGGACTGGGCCCGGCTCATCCGCTCGCTCGGTGTCCTCGGCCGGATCGGCGAGGCGGCATCGGTCTGGGAGGAGGCTCGGGACAGGTTCGGAACCGACGAGGCCGCCATGGCCGTCCTGACCGAGGCCGCACGTTCTGCACGGCTCGTCCAGTGAGCGCGGTTCACGAGAATCCGGCCGAATTCGCCGCCACGCTTGCCCCCGGCGCCGCGCTGATGGGGCTTGATCTCGGCACGAAGACGATCGGCGTCGCCGTTTCCGACGCGACCCGCCGCATCGCCTCGCCACTCAGGGTGATCCGGCGCACCAAGTTCACCGCCGATGCCGCCACGCTCGCGGCTCTCGCGACCGAGCGCGGGATCGGCGGGATCGTTCTCGGCCTGCCTCGCAACATGGACGGCAGCGAAGGGCCCCGGGCACAGTCGGCCCGCGCCTTCGCCCGCAATCTCACCGGCGTCCTCCCGCTTCCCGTCGCCCTCTGGGACGAGCGGCTCTCCACCGTCGAGGCCGAGCGCGCCCTCCTTGTCGCCGATGCCTCGCGCCGGAAGCGCGCCGAGGTGATCGACCAGGTCGCGGCCGGGATCATCCTCCAGGGCTTCCTCGACCGCCTCGCCTATCTGGCTGCACGATGACCGGGAGCGCAGACACGGCCACGCCGGTCGAAAGCCCATGCAACCGCATCTGCAGGATCGATCCCGCCACCCGCCTCTGCGTCGGCTGCCATCGCAGCATCGACGAGATCGCCGCCTGGGGCCGGATGACCCCCGCGGAACGGTGCACGGTGATGGCGGAACTCCCCGCGCGCCGGCCCTCGCCTTGACGCCCGCCGACCGGCACGGCATCTCCATGCGGTTCCAGAAACGGGAGGGCGGATCATGACCGGCGACGGACAACATGTGCTGGATTTCCTTCTCTCGCGCCGGTCGCGGCCGCCGAAGTTCCTGACCGGACCGGCTCCCGACCGCACCGCGATCGAGACCATGCTCACCGCAGCCGCCCGGGTACCCGACCACGGCAAGCTCGAGCCCTGGCGTTTCATCGTCCTCGGCGAGGAAGCGAGCCGGGCCTTCGCGCAGGCGATCCACGCCCGCGCCGAAGCCGCCGGGAAGGACGGGGCGAAGGGGGCGCTCCCCTTCGAACAGGCCCCGCTCACCATCGCGGTGGTCGCCTGTCCCCGCCCGACCGACCGGATCCCCGCGATCGAACAGACGCTCTCGGCCGGCGCCGCCTGTCTCAGCCTGCTCAACGCGGCACTTGCGGGCGGCTGGGGTGCGGCCTGGATGACCGGCTGGCCCGCCTACGACCGGCCGCTCCTCGATGCCGAACTCGGCCTCGCGCCCGAGGAATGGATCGCCGGCTTCGTCCATGTCGGCACTGTCGCGGCGGTCCCGCCCGACCGGCCCCGCCCCGATCTCGCGCGCATCGTGGACTGGCGCGCGTGATCCTCGTCCACATCGCGCGCGCGATCGGCCAGCTCGGCGATCCGCGCTTCCAGAAGGTCCTCGCCAAGGGCGTCGGCCTGACGGTTGCGGGGCTGGTCGCGCTCGGCTGGCTCCTCGTCACGCTCGTCGGCTGGATGATGCCGGAGACGGTGATGCTGCCCTGGATCGGCGAGGTCGGGTTCCTCGACGATGTCGCCGGCTGGGCAGCGGTGGCGACGATGCTCGTGCTATCGATCTTCCTGATGGTGCCAGTGGCCGCCCTTGTCGTCGGCTTCTTTCTCGACGACATCGCCGCGGCGGTGGAGGCGCGGCACTATCCCCACCTGCCGCCGGTTCCCGACCTGCCGCTCATGGTGCAGATCCGCGACGGAGCACGTTTCCTCGGCATCGTCGCCGCCGCCAACATCCTCGCCTTCGCCGCCTATCTCGCTCTGCCGCCGCTTGCACCCTTCATCTTCTGGGGGATGAACGGCTATCTCCTCGGCCGCGAGTATTTCGGGCTCGTCGCGCTCCGCCGCCTCGGCCCCGAGGGCGCGGCGACGATGCGGCGCAGGCATGCGGCCCGCATCTGGTTCTGTGGCGCGGTGATGGCGGTGCCGCTCACGATCCCGGTGGTGAACCTTCTCGTGCCGGTCCTCGGCGTCGCGGTCTTCACCCACCAGTTCCACGCCCTCGCCGGAACGAAGGGCGCGGCGCGTCCGTAGCGGCCTTCCTACATCCGGCCCCAGACGTCGATGTCGCGGATGGAAAGCCCGCTGTGCGCGACGATCCAGTAGATGAGGGCCCAGAGGAGCACGGAGATGACCGTCACGATGACGATCTTGCGTCCGAGCATTGCTTCCGCCGGGGCCGAGGACGGCGTGCCGGGCACCACCTCGCCGACATCCGCCTGTGTCTTCAGCCCGATCGGCAGCGCCACGAGCAGGCAGAGGAACCAGAGCACCAGGAAGACGACGATGCTGGACATGATGTTCATGCTTCTTCGAGCTCCACGAGGGTTCCGGTGAAATCCTTCGGGTGAAGGAAGAGCACGGGCTTGCCGTGCGCGCCGATCTTCGGCTCGCCGTCACCGAGGATGCGCGCCCCCTTCGCGCGGAGATGATCGCGCGCCGCGCGGATGTCCCCGACCTCGTAACAGACGTGATGGATGCCGCCCGCCGGGTTCTTGTCGAGGAAGGCGCGGATGGGCGATGCCTCCCCTAGGGGATGCAGAAGCTCGATCTTGGTGTTCGGCAGTTCGACGAAGACCACCGTCACGCCGTGATCGGGTTCGTCCTGCGGCGGCCGGACCTTCGCCCCGAGCATGTCGCGATACTGCGCCGCCGCGGCCTCAAGGTCGGGCACGGCGATGGCGACATGGTTGAGGCGTCCGATCATGGGCTGGCTCCCCGGCAGGATGCCGCCGGCTTACGCGATCCGCTGCTCCTCGGCAACTGCGGGATCGGATGCCGGTCGCGGTGGCGCGATCCCGGTCTCGTCGCCGGTCACGACGCGCGCGCCGCGCTCGTAGGTGAGATAGCGCCAGAGCCACTGCGTCGTGACGAGGAGCCGGTTCTGGAACCCGACGAGCAGGTGGACATGGACGAGCGCCCAGAGCGCCCAGGCCGGCCATCCCGTCACCTTGCGCCGCTTCGGGGTCTCGTAGACCGCGGCATGGCGGCCGATGATCGCGGTATTGCCGCGGCTCCTGTAGGTGAAGGGCGGAAGCGGCGTGCCCTCCCGGATGTGCTCGACGAGGGCGCGGCCGAGATGGATGCCCTGCTGTTTCGCGACCTGGGCAAGCCCCGGCAGCGGTTCGCCGTCGGCGTCGCGGAAGGCGGCGGCGTCGCCGAGCACGAAGACCCCGGGAAGGCCCTCGACCTCGAGCGTCGGCAGCACCGGCACGCGGCCCGCGGAATCGGTCTCGACGCCGAGCTGCTCCCCGAGCCGCGACGAGGTGACGCCGGCCGCGAAGATCACGAGCCCCGCCGGAATGTGCCGGCCGTCGACGGTGAGGCCCCTTGCGTCGATCTCCTCGACCTTCTGCCCGAGCATGACCGTGACCCCGAGCCGCTTCAGCCGCTCGAGCGCGTAGCCGCCAAGTTCCTCGTCGAAGCCACCGAGGATGCGCGGCGCCGCCTCGATGAGAAGGATGAGCGTTTCCTCGGGCGAGATGTTGCGGAAATCGCGGGCGAGGGTGTGGCGGGTGAGTTCGGCGATCGACCCCGCCATCTCGACCCCGGTCGGGCCGCCGCCGATCACCGCGAGGGTGAGCAGCCGCCGCCGCAACTCGGCATCGGGCTCGCGTTCCGCCCGCTCGAAGGCGAGGAGCAGGCGCGAGCGGATCGCGCGCGCATCCTCGAGCGACTTCAGCCCCGGCGCAAAGGGCGCCCAGTCCTCGTTGCCGAAATAGCCGGTGCGCGTGCCGGGCGCGAGGACGAGAATGTCGTAATCGAGCACCTTGCCATGCGCGCAGCGCACGCGCCGTGCCCCGGTGTCGATCTCCTCGACCTCGCCAAGGAGGACGGTGACCGACGGATAGGGCCGCAGGATCGACCGGATCGGAGAGGCGATGTCGGGGGCGGAGAGGGCGGCGGTGGCGACCTGGTAGAGCAGGGGCTGGAACAGGTGATGGTTCTGCCGGTCCACGACCGTCGCCGCGAGC
>JAJUJF010000193.1 GCA_029265455.1 Paracoccaceae bacterium
GGCCGCCTGCTCGCGCAGCTCTTCAAGGTGACCGAGGATTTCCAGATGGAGACGCAGCCGCAGTTGCTGCTGCTGCAGAAGACGCTGGTGATGGCCGAGGGTGTCGGCCGCCGGCTCGACCCGTCGGTCAACATGTGGACGCTGGCGCGCCCGCTGATCGAACAATGGGTGCGCGAGAACCGGGGCGTCGAAGCGCGTCTCGCCCAGGGCGCGCGCGACGCGGCCGAGACCCTCGAGCGAATCCCGGCCCTGCTGGATGTCGTCGAGCGGGCTGCGGAAAGGATCGCGGAAGGCCAGCTTCTCATGCGGCAGGGCGAGGACAGGATCAAGCTGGACTGGTGGCCGCTCGCTCTCGTCATCCTCGGGGGCGTGGCTCTCGTCCTTATGTTCGGTTGAGCTATCGTTCCGGCTCTGCCAGCTTCGGCACGTACCGCGGACCAGACGCGGGTCGGCAGGAGGGGGGCGATGTTCCGGATACTCGTCATGGCGCTGTCCGCGCTCTGTCTCGCCTGGGGACAGGCGGAGCGCGCCCACGCGGCCAGCATGGTCGTGGCGGCCGACAGCGGGCACGTCCTGCAGGCCGACGATGCCGATGTTCTCTGGTATCCCGCCTCCCTCACCAAGCTGATGACCGTGCTGCTGGCGTTCGAGGCTCTGCGCGCCGGCGATCTCGAGCTCTCGACCGTGCTGACGGTCTCTAAGACCGCGGCCGCCCAGCCGCCGACGTCGATCGGCCTCAAGGCAGGGGAGACCCTGTCTCTGGATACCGCGATCAGTGCGACGATCCTGCGCTCCGCGAACGACGCCGCCGTCGTTCTCGCCGAGGCGCTCGCCGCGAACGAGGAGGAGTTCGCTGCCCGCATGACCGCCCGCGCGCGCGAGCTCGGCATGGTCGCGACCGTGTTTCGGAACGCCACCGGCCTCCCCCACCGGGAACAGGTGACCACGGCGCGCGACATGGCGGTGCTCGCCCGCCACCTCATCCGGGAAATGCCCGATTATCTGGGTTATTTCGATGATCGTTCGCTGACGATCGGAAGCCGGCGCCTGCCGTCGATCAACGGCTTCCTCACGAACTACGCCGGCGCCTTCGGCCTGAAGACGGGATTCACCTGTGCCTCCGGATACAATCTCGTCGCCAGCGCCACGCGCGACGGCCGCACGATCATCGGCGTCCTCCTGGGTGCCGGTAACGGACCCGACAGGGCCGCCCGCATCCGCCGCCTGATGGACACGGGATTCCGGACCGCCGCGAAACAAGACGGCGCCCCGAAGTCGCTCGACGACTATGTGGCCAGCGCGCCGGAGAAGCCGCGTGGGCCGCCGACGGTGATCCCGCAGGCCGAGTGCGGCCCCAAGGAAGAAGCCGTGCCGGCGTCTCCTCAGGTGGCCACCGCCGACGAGAGTCTTCCCGGCTGGGGGATCCTGCTCGGCTCGTTCAACGCACGCGACCAGGCGGAAGCGGCGGCGGAGCGCAGCCGGGCGCGGCTGGGAGCGGCGGCGAAAGGTGCGAAGGCGGTGGTCTTGCAGCGCCACAGCGGCCGGGCCCGGGGCTTCTCAGTCCTCCTGGTCGGCCTGAAGCGCGAGCAGGCGCAAGGCGCCTGCTCGATCCTCCGTCAGGCGAAGGCCTATTGCCTCGCGCTCGGCCCGAAGGCGCTCAACAATCCGCGTGCGCTGTGGCGGTGACCCGGTCGTGCCTCACCCGGTCCGGTAGCCGGTGAAGGTCACCGGGACCCGCTCGATCTCGGCGACCACGTCCGGTGGCAGGTCCGACGGCATTTCGGAGCTCATGCTGGCATAGATCGAATCGCTCAGCCCGCCGAAGCGCTCCTCGATCCGGGCCGCGATCTCCTCGTGCGTCCCGACGGCGGCGAACAGGTCGAGGACGTCGTCGGGGATGCGCGCCGCCATCTCGTCCCACCGGCCCTCTCGGGACATCCGGTTCAGCTCCTGCCCGAGATCCTGGAGCCCATGCGCTTCGAGCACCGGAAAGTAGGCCGGCGTCGAGCCGTAGAAGGCGACGCGGTAGCGGACCCACTCCCGCACCTTGGCGACCGCGGCCTCGTCGGGCCCGGTGGCGATGAAGCCGCCGCCGGTGATCTCGAAGCTCTCGCGCCGGCGCCCACTCCGCTTCCATCCCGCCTGCAGCTCGGGCAGGACCACCGTCTCCATGTACTTGCGGGTGCAGAAGGGGTGCAGCCGGACGCCGTCCGCCACCTCGCCAGCGACCCTCAGCATTGCCGGACCGACCGCGGCGAGGGTGATCGGCGGGAGGCGCTGGCCAGTGCTCTCGGGCACGAAGTTCGGCGTCATCAGGGTGAAGCGGTAATGGCGCCCCTCGAAGGCGAGCTTTTCGCCCTCCGCCCAGCAGCGCCAGATGGCACGAAGCGCCTCGACATACTCGCGCAGCCGCGGCGCCGGCGGGCTCCACGGCACGCTGAAGCGACGCTCGTTGTGTGCCTTCACCTGGCTGCCGAGCCCGAGCACGAAGCGGCCGCCCGACGCCTCGTTGAGGTCCCAGCCGATGTTCGCGACCACCATCGGGCTCCGCGAGAAGGCGATCGCCACCGCGGTGCACAGCTCGACCCGCTCCGTAACCGTCGCGGCGACCGCGAGCGGCAGGAACGGGTCGTGCCTGTTCTCCATCGAGATGATGCCGGTATACCCCGAAGCCTCGACGGCCCGCGCGGCCTCGGGCACCTTTCTGAGATTGTCCTGCGGAATGGTGGTCAA
>JAJUJF010000114.1 GCA_029265455.1 Paracoccaceae bacterium
TACCGCGGCCAGAGCCTGTTTGCCCATCTGCTGGTCTCGGGCGCGGCCCTGCTCGACGGTACCGCCGGACACCGGCTGGCGGCCGAGTGCGAGAGCTGGATTCCGGCGCCGCCCGACATCGCCTCGCTCGGGGCGTTTCTCGAGGACCGGATCCTCCCCAATCTCGGCGTCATCGCCGCGCAACGTGGAGGGAGCTCCGCAGCTGCCCGCCTCTCGCCCGCGCCGCTCCTCGAGCGGCTCGGGGCGGTACCGGTGCAGGCAGCGCCACCGCGGCCGGCACCGCAGAAGCGTCCTGATATGGAAATGGCCCGCCCGGTGGTCTTCATGCCGACGAACGGGATCGGCCTCGGTCATGCCCAGCGGTGCAGCCAGATCGCGCGCGAGCTCGACCGGGAGCGGGCGGAGCCGGTCTTTGCCGCCTTCCCGGGATGCATGGGCCTCGTGAAGTCGCGGGGCTTCGATGTCATGCCGCTCGTCAGCCGCAGTCCGGCTCATGCCCGGACCTACCAGAACGACCTCGTCAACTACCTGCGGCTCCGGGCGCTCGCGAAAGACGCGGGCGCGCTCGTCTTCGACGGGGGATATGTCTTCGACTCCGTCTACCGCACCGTGCTCGAAACCGGCGTGCCGGGCGTCTGGATCCGCCGCGGCCTCTGGCAGGCGGCGCAGGACAACACGGTGGCCCTCGACCGGGAGAAGGCCTTCACGCGGGTGATCGTCCCCGGCGAGGCCTTTCCCGAGCTCGAACGCAACTACAGCCGCGGCGGGCATCTGCATGCGGTCGGCCCGATCGTGCCGCCACGGCATGCCGGGTCCGAGGCACGAGCGTCGATGCGGGCACGGCTTGCCGAACATTTCGACCGGCCGTTCGAGCGACTGGTGGTCTCGCTCCTCGGCGCGGGTGTTGCCGCCGATCGCAGTGCCCAGATCCAGACGCTGGCCGGGATGATGGAGCGACGTCCCGATGTGCTCCACCTCGTCGTGGTCTGGCCGGCCTCCGTGCTCCAGCCGGGCTGGTTCGGCTGGTCGAACACGCGGATCGTCAAGACCTACCACGCCGGATTGCTGGCGGGGGCGGCGGATCTTCTCGTTGCGGCGGCGGGCTACAACACCTTCCTCGAGGTGCTCTACAACAGGCTGCCGACGATCTTCATTCCCCAGATGGGGCATTTCATGGATGACCAGCGGGCGCGGGCGCAGGCGGCGGCGGAGCGTGGCCTCGCTGCTCACGTCGAGCCGAGCGAACTCGTCCTGCTCGACCGGCTGGTCGAGCGCTACCTCGCTGGCGGCGAGGCGGAGGTGGTGAGGGCGCGTCTCGCGGCGGCGGAACTGCCCGCGCCGGGCAATGCCGATGCGGCGCGGCTGATCGAGGAGGTGATCGCATGACCAACGACCGCTGGAGCGCGATCATCAACCGCATCGTTGCCGCCGGGCCTGAGGCGCTCGATCCGCTGGTGACGGAGGGTCGGGAGGAGGCGCCGGGGCGGGACTTCTTCCTGCCGACCGACAGCGTGCTGATGCCGGCGGCGCCGATGGTGCGTCCGGACGCGGTGGCGGTGGGGGTACGGGTGACCGAGCCGCTGCCCGATCTCGTCGACCGCGCGCTCCGCCTTGCAGCCTTCGCGCTCGAGAAGGATGTCGAGATCGTCGTCCTCAGCCATGTTGACGAGAGCGGCTTCGAGCGGTTCGGCTTCCGCGTCGAACGGATCGCGGGCGACACGCCGGAAGCGCGGGCCGAGTGCGAGGATCAGATCCGGCGCTTCTGGAACATCGACCTCGTGCTCTGATGCGGGGCCTACAGGAGGTGCCCCTTCGAACCTGACCGGTCCGAGCGGAGTTATCCGCTCGAAATCACGGGACGACGACCCGTGGTCCCGGCCGCCCTGTCTGGAGGAGACGCAACCATGCAGTTCAGGATGATTGCCGCCGTGCTCGTCGGAATGTCCGTGCTTGCGGCCTGCGGGCCGAACACCGCGACGCGGGCCGGCACGGGCGCGCTAGGGGGCGCGGTTATCGCGGGACCGATCGGCGCGGCTGCGGGCGGTGCGGGGGGTGCACTGATCAGATGACCGGGGCGGCTCCGGCGCATGTTGCCCGTGGCAACGGCGTTGCAGGAAAGGCAATCGGGCCGCCTGGAGGCGGCCCGATGTCCTTGCGTTCGCGCGGCCGGATCAGGAGAAGAACTGGCCGCCGTTGGCGGAGATGGTCGAGCCGGTGATGAAGCCCGCGTCATCGGAGGCAAGGAAGACGACACAGCGCGCGATCTCCTCCGGTTGGCCGAGACGTCCGACAGGGATCTGGGCGATGATCTGCTCGCGCACCTTCTCCGGCACCGCCATCACCATGTCGGTGGCGATATAGCCGGGCGCGACCACGTTCACGGTGATGTTGTTGCGGGCGCCTTCCTGGGCGAGCGCGCGCGAGAAGCCGATGTCGCCCGCCTTCGACGCCGAGTAGTTCGCCTGGGCGAACTGGCCCTTCTGCCCGTTCACCGAGGAGATGGTAATGATCCGCCCGTATTTGCGCTCGCGCATGCCCGGCCACAGGTTGTGGGTCATGTTGAAGACGCCGGTGAGGTTGGTGTCGATGACCTCCTTCCACTGCTGCGGAGTCATCTTGTGGAAGGGCGCGTCACGGGTGATTCCGGCGTTGTTGACGAGGATATCGACCGGGCCGAGGTCGGCCTCGACCTGGCGGATGCCTTCCGCGCAGGCGTCATAGTCGGCGACGGACCATTTGTAGGTCTTGATCCCGGTCTCATCGGTGAATTTCCGCGCGGCCTCGTCGTTGCCGCCATAGGTGGCGGCGACGGTATGGCCAGCTTCCTTCAACGCCACGGAAATCGCCGCGCCGATGCCGCGCGAGCCGCCGGTGACCAGTGCTACACGTCCCATGAATTCCTCCGTGAAAATGAAAAGGGCGGGATCGCTCCCGCCCTGTCTTGCTTAACGCTCGACGCACATGGCGACGCCCATGCCGCCGCCGATGCAGAGGGTGGCGAGCCCCTTCTTCGCCCCCCGCCGCTTCATCTCGAAAAGGAGCGTGTTGAGAACGCGGGCCCCCGAGGCGCCGATGGGGTGGCCGATGGCGATGGCGCCGCCGTTGACGTTCACGATCTCCGGATCCCAGCCCATGTCGCGGTTGACCGCGATCGCCTGCGCGGCGAAGGCCTCGTTCGCCTCGACGAGATCGAGGTCGGAGACCTTCCACCCCGCCCTCTCGAGCGCGCGGCGCGAGGCGGGAATCGGTCCGGTGCCCATGATCTTCGGATCGACGCCGGCAGTGGCGTAGGAGACGATGCGGGCGAGCGGCTCGATGCCGCGGCGCTCGGCCTCCTCGGCCGTCATCAGCACCGCGACGGCGGCACCGTCATTGATGCCGCTCGCATTGCCGGCTGTCACCGTGCCGTCCTTGGAGAAGGCGGGCTTGAGCTTCTGCATCCCCTCGAGCGTTGCCCCGTGGCGGATGTATTCGTCCTTGTCGACGATGACGTCACCCTTGCGGGTCTTGACGGTGAAGGGGATCACCTCGTCGTCGAACCGGCCTTCCTTCTGGGCGGCTTCTGCCTTGTTCTGAGAGCGGAGCGCGAACTCGTCCTGTTCGTCCCGGCTGATCTGCCATTTCTGCGCGACGTTCTCGGCGGTGGTGCCCATGTGATAGCCGTTGAACGCATCCCAGAGGCCATCCTTGATCATCGTGTCGATGAACTTGATGTCGCCCATCTTCTGCCCGGCCCGCATGTGAGCCGCATGCTGGGAGAGGGACATGCTCTCCTGACCGCCGGCGACCACGATCCCGGCATCGCCGAGCTGGATGTGCTGGGCGGCGAGGGCGACGGCGCGCAGGCCCGATCCGCAGACCTGGTTGATGCCCCAGGCCGCAGAGCCTTCCGGGAGACCGGCGGCAATATGCGCCTGGCGAGCCGGGTTCTGGCCCTGACCGGCCGTCAGCACCTGGCCCATGATTGTCTCGGAAATCTCGGCTGCCTCGACACCCGCGCGTTCGAGGGCGGCGCGGATCGCCGCAGCACCGAGTTCATGCGCGGGCGTGTTGGCAAAAGCGCCGTTGAAACTGCCGACCGCAGTCCGGGCCGCCGAAGCGATGACGATGTTGGTCATTCGGTCCTCCTCTCGCGCGGCCGCCGGAGGCTCGGGCAGGTTCGTCACCCCGGCCCGATTCGCCTCTGTCCGACCGTCCCGGTTAGGAGGTTGCACCAATCGCGCGGGCGGCTCAACCGCGATGGGCATCGAGAAAGTCGGCAAGCGGGCGCCAGACCTGCGCCGGCGCGGCGCTGCCGGCCACCATTCCGACATGTCCGGTCGGCGGCGCAATCATCCGCGCCCCGGGCACTGCTTCGGGCAGCGCGCGGGAGATCGGCAGCGGCGCGATGGAATCGGTCTGGCCGCAGAAGGCGAGTGTCGGCGCGCGGATGGCGTCGGCCCGCACGGTTCCGCCGAGGAAGCTCCAGCCGCCGCTGATGATGCGGTTCCGGATCTGCCAGTCGACGAGAAGGTCGATCGCGGCGCGCGTCGCCATCGGCACCCCGTCGGCAACCCAGTCCTCGAGCGCGACAAAATGCCGCGCTGCCCGGCTTTCCGCGGGGAGTCGGGCGAAGCGCTGGAACTTGATCGTCATCTGCATCGGGTTGACGAGGGCGAAGAGGGTCTGGAGAAGCAGCACCGGCACCGCGCCGAAGGCGTCGCCGAGTGCCTCGAGCAAGGCTTCCACCCGCTCCGGGCCCTCCGCGCGCAGCATGGCGCGCAACCCGCCCGAGAGGCCGGTGTGCGCATCGAAATTCCACGGCGCGCCGATGGTGACGAGGGCGGCGACATCCTCGGGCAACCGCGCCGCGAGGCCTGCCGCGAGCGTGCCGCCCATGCAGTAGCCGAGCACGGGAACGGGACCTCCCGCCCCCTCCCGCAGGGCCCGCATGGCCGGGAGCAGCCGCTCGCTTCCGTATTCGGCGATTCCGAACCCGCACTCCGCCACGCCGGGCTCGCCCCAGTCGAGCAGGAGCGGACGGAAGCCACGGGCCGCGAGCCAGCGCAGGAGCGTGCGCTCGGGCATGAGGTCGAGGACATAGGCGCGGTTGATCAGACTCGGCACCACGAGAAGCGGCCGCCCCTCCGGCGCGGCTCCGCGCACCTGCCCGTAGTCGAGGAGCCGGGTCGAACCCCGCGACCACAGCACCGGCGGATCGGCGAGGCTGCGGCGGTAGGGATGCGTCTGCCAGCGTTCGAGCCCCGCCACCATCGTCGAGAGCCGGGCGCCGATCTCGCGGGCCACCGCGAGCCGGTCGGGCTCGCCGTCGAGGGCCCGCGCCGCGTCGCGCAGGTGCGGCGCCCAGGGAAAGCGGTCGTCATGTGCCTTGGGCGCCGCCAGCAGTGCCTGCTGGTAGCCGATGAGTGCCGCGAACATGTGGAAGATCAGGGGGCTCGGCTCCCCGATGCGGTGGGCTGCCGCGTCCGATTGCGGCAGCGGGTCTCCGGCGCTCGCCGTCACTGCCGGGGCCCTCCGTCCGGGGCCGGACCATGAACCGCAAGATGCGTCAGGTTGCGCTCCCAGAGATCGAGATAGCGGCGTGCCCGCTCCATCTCCGGCGATTCGGACTCGCGCTCACCGATCTGCTCCGCCTCCGGGGGCGGCCGGGACTCCGCGGATCCGGATCCGGTCGGGCGCCGAGGCCTGCGAGCCGCCATCCATCCTCTCCCTTCGCTTGACCCCGGGGCCGGGATCGCCCACAACTTTCCTCGGGTTTGCATTTGCGAAGAAGCAGTTGCACACACGACTTCCGCGCATTGCGCGCCACGAGATCACTCAGGAGTAGGAGACCCGCGCGTGGCTGAAAAGGACGAAAAAGCGGCGGAGCCGATCGTCATCAAGAAGTACGCGAACCGCCGGCTCTACAACACGGCGAAATCCTCCTACGTGACGCTCGATCATCTCAGCCAGATGGTGCGCGAGGGTCTCGACTTCGTGGTCCGCGATGCGAAGTCCGGCGAGGATATCACCCGCTCGGTGCTTGCCCAGATCATCTTCGAGGAGGAGTCGAAGGGGCAGAACATGCTGCCCGCGAACTTCCTGCGCCAGCTCATCCGCCTCTACGGCGACGCGCTGCAGGGATTCGTGCCGGCCTATCTCGAGGCGTCCATGGATACCTTCGCCCGCAATCAGGAAAAGATGCGGGAGCAGCTCCGCCAGACTTTCGGTGCCAACCCGGCCTTCCAGAACTTCGAGGCGCTGACCCGCGCCAACATGGAGCTCTTCGAGCAGGCGATGCGGATGTTCACGCCCTTCGCTGCCGGTGCGCAGACCGGGCAGGGCGAGGCGACCGGGGCCCGAACCGCCAGGGAGGGGGCAAGGGACCCGAAACAGGAGATGGAGCTCGACGAGCTGAAGAGCCAGCTTGCCGACATGCAGGCGCGACTCGCCAAGCTCGTCCGCGAGGGCTGAGCGGCGCCTTCCGCGGGACGGCGCTCAGCAGGCGGCGGCGCGTCTCGTCGCGAGCGCCGGATGTCTGATATCGGCAACCGGGCGGCCGTAGAGATAGCCCTGCAGGCAGTTGATCCCGAGCCCTGCGAGCCAGGCCGCGTCCTCCGGCCGCTCGACCCGCTCGGCCACCGTCATCATGTCGAAATGCCGCGCCACCGCCATCAGGCATTCGACGAGCACCTGTGCGTCCCTCGTTCCCGCGACGCCCTCGACGAAACCGCCGTCGATCTTGACGATATCGAACCGCAGATCGCGGAAATGCCGGAACCCGGTCGCGCCCGCGCCGAAATCGTCGAGCGCGAAGGCGACACCTGCCGCGCGGACATGGTCCATGAAGTCCCGCGTCTGGCCGACGTCGCGGATCGCTTCGGTTTCCGTCACCTCGAGGATCAGCCGCCTCAGCGCGTTCCGCGAACCGGCCGTTGCGCGGCGGAAGATCGCGAGCCAGCCGTCATCGCCCATCGTCAGCGGCGAGATGTTGATCGAGAGCCTGAGCGTCGGATCCTGCGCCAGCAGTTCGACTGCCTGCGCCAGGGCCAGCCGGTCGATCTCGCGGCCGAGCGGCCCGCGTTCGACCGCCGGCATGAAGGTTCCGGCATTCACCGTCTCGCCCGAGGGCAGCGTCATCCGCACCAGCATCTCGTGGAAGGCGGTGAATTCCGGTGCCTCGGCGCGTACCACCGGCTGGAAGTGGAAGCCCATCCGCCCCTGGGCGAGGGCCTGCAACACCGCGAAGCGGATCCGCGCCTCGGGCCGCGGCGTGCCAAACCGGAAGCCGGGGATTGCCGGGGTCGAGTCGCGAAGGAGGGAGGGATGAGTGTGGCGCATCGGACAGCCTCCGGATCGAATGGCACCCGACCTTGATACCGGCCGAAAGCTTAACCAATCCTTTCCACGTGCCCGTTTTGTTCAGGTTGGCCATGCCGGTGCCGCATGCGGGCCTTGCTCTCGTCCCGGCGTCTGCCTATCCCTGCCCGCCATGGCCGAACCCCTCGACTACGCAACCATCACGGAGATCTTCCGGCGCTTCCACGCGGCGGAGCCGGAGCCGAAAGGCGAACTGGTACATACCAACGCCTTCACGCTCCTCGTTGCCGTTGCCCTCTCGGCTCAGGCAACCGACAAGGGCGTGAACCGTGCGACCGAGGCGCTATTCCGGATCGCCGACACGCCCGGGAAGATGCTCGCCCTCGGCGAGGAGGGGCTGATCGAACATATCCGCACCATCGGCCTCTACCGGAACAAGGCGAAACACGTGATTCGCCTCTCGCAGATGCTCGTCGACCGGTTTGGCGGCGAGGTCCCTTCGAGCCGCGCGGCGCTGATGAGCCTGCCGGGGGTGGGGCGCAAGACCGCGAATGTGGTCCTCAACATGTGGTGGCGCCACCCGGCGCAGGCGGTCGATACGCACATCTTCCGCGTCGCCAACCGCACCCGCGTCGCGCCCGGCAAGGACGTCGCCGCCGTGGAACGCGCGATCGAGGACCAGGTCCCCGCACCCTACCAGCTTCACGCCCACCACTGGCTGATCCTGCACGGCCGCTATACCTGCAAGGCGCGCAAGCCTGCCTGCGGCGCCTGCCTCATCAGCGACCTCTGTCCATGGGAGGACAAGACTGCATGACCAGGACCTATGACGTGGTCGGGATCGGCAATGCCATCGTCGACGTCATCGCCCGCGTGGAGGATTCCTTCCTCGCGGAGATGGGGGTGGAGCGCGGGGTCATGACCCTGATCGATACTGCCCGCGCGCGCGAACTCTACAGCGCCATGGGTCCGGGGCGCGAGGTCTCGGGAGGATCGGCTGCAAACACCATCGCGGGCCTCGCCGCGCTCGGCGCCCGCACCGCCTATGTCGGCAAGGTCCGCGATGACCAGCTCGGCGCGATCTTCGCGCATGACCTGCGCGCGCAGGGGGCGGAATACACGACGCCGATGGCACCCGCCGACCACGAGGCCGAAACCGGCCGCTGCCTCGTCCTCGTCTCTCCCGACGGCGAGCGGTCGATGAGCACCTATCTCGGCATCTCCGAATTCCTCGGCCCCGACGATATCGACGCGACCCAGATCGCGCGCGCGGAATGGATCTTTCTCGAGGGCTACCGGTTCGACGGGCCGGACAGCCACGCGGCCTTCGCCAAGGCGATCAGCACAGCCAAGCGGGCAGGGGGCAAGGTCGCCGTCACCCTTTCCGATCCCTTCTGCGTCGACCGTCACCGCGACGCCTTCCGGATGATGGTGCGCGAGGGCACCGATCTCCTCGTCGCCAACGAACACGAACTGAAGTCGCTCTACGAGACCGAGAGCCTCGAAACCGCGATGACGCTCGCCGAGGCGGAAGTGCCGGTGACTGCCTGCACGGTGGGGCCGAAGGGCGTCCATGTGCTCGCGGGCGGCGCGCGTGTCCATGCCGAGGCGGTGGGCACCGAGGTCGTGGACGTGACCGGGGCGGGCGA
>JAJUJF010000120.1 GCA_029265455.1 Paracoccaceae bacterium
CACGACTTCGGCCTGCGAAGGGACGGGCCCTTCGTCGCGATCAACATGGCGGCGATCCCGCACGAATCGATCGAGGCCGAACTCTTCGGCACGGCTCGGGGCTGCACCTCGCCCGGGAGGTTCGAGCAGGCAAGGGGCGGCACGCTGTTCCTCGACGAGGTCGGCGACATGCCGCGCGACGCCCAGACCCGGCTCCTGCGCGTGCTGCAGGAGGGGAAGTACAGCCGCGTCGGCGCGAACGAGGTCGAGACCGCCGACGTGCGCATCATCGCCGCTACCCACGGCGATCTCGGCCAGCTCATTGCCGCGGGCCAGTTCCGTGCGGATCTCTTCTACCGGCTCAACGTCGTGCCGATCCGGCTTCCGCCCCTGCGCGAGCGGCCGGACGACATCCCCGATCTCGCCCGCCACTTCCTGCGCATGGCGGAAGCCGAGGGTCTGCCGCGCAAGAGCCTCTCCCGCGAGGCGATCGCGGTCCTGAAGCGACAGCCCTGGAGCGGCAATGTCCGTGAACTCGCGAATTTCGTGCGCAGGTTGAGCGTTCTTGCCACGGACGACACCATCTCCGCCGCAGTCGTGACCCGCGAGATCGAGGCCCGCCCGTCCTCTGCCGGGGCCGCGGGCGAACCGCAGTCCCAGCGGCTGTCTCAGGCGATCGAGGCGCATCTGCGCCGGTATTTCGATCTCCATGGCGATTCCCTGCCGCCGTCCGGTCTCTACGACCGCATCCTCCGGGAAATGGAGCTGCCGCTGATCACGCTTTCGCTCGCGGCGACCCGCGGCAACCAGATCCGCACCGCCGAACTCCTCGGCATCAATCGCAACACGCTGCGCAAGAAGATCCGGGATCTGGACATTCAAGTGACACGCGGCAAGAAAATGATGTAAGACTGCCACAGTCGAGCATCAACGAGAGCGCCGCATGCGCCGTACCGTCCTTTCCACCGCCAGCCTCCTCCTCGAGCGCTGGAGCCGCAGGCGCGGTGTGCGCCGCGCCGGCTTCTGGGCAATGGTGGCGCTCGGACCGATCCTCGTCCTCCTCACCTTCGCGGCGCTCGGGGACATGGAGTATCTCGGCAACCGCCGGGCGCTCTCGATCATCCTGCTCGCGGGATTTGTCTACGCGATCGTCGTCGCCACCTTCGTCGCACGCGGCGTCGTCGCCATCCTCGCCGCCCGTCGCCGGCGCACGGCCGGCGCGACCATCCACATGCGGCTCACCCGCGCCTTCTCCGGCATCGCCCTGATCCCGACCGTGCTCGTCGCGATCTTCGCCACCCTCACCCTCAACTTCGGCCTCGAGTCGTGGTTTTCCGACCGGGTGCGCGATGTCGTCACCAACTCGCTCGCCGCGGCCCAGGCCTACGAGCAGGAACACCGCGTCACGCTCCAGAATGACGCAAGTCTCCTCGGCGCCTTCCTCAACGAGCAGAAGGAGCGCTACCCGCTGCTGTCAGGCGGCCAGCTGCGCGAGTTCCTGACCCTCGGCCAGCTCCAGATGCAGCGGGCCCTGTCCAAGGCCTACATCATCGATGGTGATGCCAACCTGCGGGCCAGGGGCGAGCGCAGTTATCTCTTCGACTTCATCCCGCCCGGTCCCGAGGAGATCGAACGCGCCCGTCAGGGCGAGGTCGTCGTCATCCAGGACTGGCCCAACAACGAATTCCGCGCCCTCCATCGCCTCGACGCCTTTGCCGACCGCTTCCTCTACGTCTCGCGCGAGGTCGATGGCGAGATCCTCGCCCTCCTCGACGAGACCACGGAGACCGTCCAGCTCTACCACCAGCTCGAAGCCGACCGGGGCCGGCTCGTCTTCGAATTCGCGCTGATCTATCTCGGCTTCGCGCTCGTGGTGATCCTCGGCACCGTCTGGCTCGGCCTGCAGTTCGCCGAGCGCCTCGCGAAGCCGATCGGCCGTCTGGCCTTTGCCGCCGAAAGGGTAGGGCAGGGCGATCTCGACGCCCATGTCCGTACCGAGGACGGCCAGGACGAGATTTCCCTCCTCGGCCGAGCCTTCAACGACATGACTGCCCGGGTGAAGACCCAGCGCGACCAGCTCATCGCCACCAACGAGGAGACCGAACGCCGCCGCCGTCTCTTCGACTCGGTGCTGACCGGGGTGACGGCCGGCGTCATCGGCCTCGACTCGACCGGCCGGATCGAGCTCATCAACGCCGCCGCCACCGCGCTCCTCGGGCTCGAGGGGGCGATGCCGCATGGCCGGAAGCTCGAGGAGGTGGCGCCGGACCTTGCCCCGCTCGTCCATGAACTCGAGCATCGCCGCGTCGGTATCGCCCAGAGCCAGATCCGTATCCGCCGTGACGGCCGCTACGCCGATCTCCTCGTGCGGGTCGGGACCCGTCAACGGGCAGACGGAACGCTCGAGGGCACCGTCATCACCTTCGACGATGTCTCGGACCTCGTCGTTGCCCAGCGCATGGCCGCCTGGGGTGATGTCGCCCGCCGCATCGCCCACGAGGTCAAGAACCCGCTCACGCCGATCCAGCTTTCGGCCGAGCGCCTGCGCCGCAAATTCGGGCCGCTCGTCGGCGACCAGCGCGAGGCGCTCGAGCAATACGCGAATGTCATCGTGCGCCAGACCAACGACCTCCGGCGCATCGTCGACGAGTTCTCGAAATTCGCGCGGATGCCCGCACCCGATCGCCGGCCGCTCGACCTCTGCAAGCTGATCTCGGAAACCGTGCTCCTCCAGGAGAGCGCCCGGCCCGACATCCGCTTCCGCCTCGACCTGCCCGAGCCCGCCGTCCTCGCCCAACTCGACGGCACGATGATCGGCCAGGCGGTCGGCAATCTCCTGAAGAACGCCGCCGAAGCGATCGAGGAGCGGATCGCCAACCCGGAGGCGCCCGACGATCCCGGAGAGATCCGTGTCCGTGTTGCCCATGACGCCACCACCATCACCATCGACATCGTCGACAACGGCCGTGGCCTGCCGGAGGAGGCGATGCGGCTCTACGAACCCTATGTCACCCACCGCCAGGGGGGCACCGGCCTTGGCCTGCCGATCGTCAAGAAGATCGTCGAGGAGCATGATGGCACGCTTGACCTGCGTCCGGCGGAACCCTTCGAGGGATCGAGCCACCGCGGCGCCTGGGCGCGCATAACCCTTCCGCAGGCCGCACCCGCCCGCCGGGGCGAGCCCGGGAGCGTCGAGCCGGACGACACCGGCCAACAGGGAGAGCCCGCAAAGGGCCGTGATACAGGCACGAAAACCACCGGATTGAGGGAGAGTATCTGATGACCGACATTCTCGTCGTGGACGATGAACCCGACATCCGCGAGCTCATCGCCGACATCCTCGGGGACGAGGGACACGGCACCCGGCTCGCCTGGGACAGTGATTCCACCTTCGCGGCGATCGACGAAGCCGCGCCCGATCTCATCATCCTCGACATCTGGCTCAAGGAGAGCCGCTTTGACGGGATCGAGATCCTCAAGAAGGTCCGCCGCGACAACCCGGAGATCCCGATCGTCATCATCTCCGGCCACGGGAACATCGAGATCGCGGTTGCTGCCATCAAGCAGGGCGCCTACGACTTCATCGAGAAGCCCTTCAACATCGACCAGCTGATGGTCGTCATCACCCGCGCGCTCGAGACCTCCCGCCTGCGGCGCGAGAACGCGCGGCTCCGCATGCACGAGACGACGAATTTCGCCATGCTCGGCGAGAGCCCGGCCTTCCGGGCGCTCAAGAACCAGCTCGACAAGGTCACCCGCTCGAACGGCCGGGTGATGCTGAAGGGTCCGGCGGGCTCGGGCAAGGAAGTGGCGGCGCGCTACATCCACCGTCATTCCCCGCGCGCCTCCGCGCCCTTCGTCGTCGTCAACTCCGCCTCGATCGCCCCCGACCAGATGGAGGAGACCCTGTTCGGACGCGAGACGGCGGAAGGGATCGAACCCGGCCTGTTCGAACGCGCCCATAACGGCATCCTCTTCTTCGACGAGGTTGCCGACATGCCGCCCGGCACCCAGGCCAAGATCCTGCGCGTTCTCGTCGATCAGGCGTTCCAGCGCGTCGGCGGCACCCATACCGTGCGGGTCGATGTCCGGGTGATCTCGGCCACCACCCGCGACCTCGCGCGCGAGGTCTCCGAAGGTCGCTTCCGCACGGAACTCTACCACCGGCTCGCCGTGGTGCCGATCGAGGTGCCCGGCCTGGAGGCGCGGCGCGAGGACATCCCGCTTCTCGCCCGCCATTTTCTCCAGGAGCTGAACGAGACCCAGGGCCTGCCGCTGCGGCAGCTCTCGCCCGAGGCCGAGGCCCAGCTCCAGACCATGGCCTGGCCCGGGAATGTCCGCCAACTCAGGAACACGCTCGAACGCGCGCTGATCCTCGGAAGCGAGGGGGGGCCGATCCAGGCCGAGGAAGTCATGAGCGAGACGCCGAACGGCTCCTCGGCACCGGCCGCGAGTTTCATCGGCGGCGCCTTCGCCGGGCTTGCGCTCCGGGAGGCGCGCGAGATGTTCGAGCGCGAATATCTCCTCGCCCAGATCAGCCGGTTCGGCGGCAATATCTCGCGGACCGCGAATTTCGTCGGCATGGAGCGTTCGGCGCTTCACCGCAAGCTCAAGTCGCTGAACGTCATCACCTCCCGCAACGGACGCTCCGAGGAGGTCGAGGAACATGCCTGATCCCGGTGCCGCGCGCGGGCACAACCGGCCGCAAGACCGGCCACGACTTCGTGCCGGTGCGCAGCCCATCGGGATGAGCGATTGCGCGCGGGTGGCGCCATGCAGATCTGCGATGGCGGGTTGCCGGAGTGATCATGCACCGCAATTCCGGCGCCGCTTCGGCATCTTCGACTTCCCGGGCCATCGATGAAGATCATCATCTGCGGCGGCGGGCTCGTGGGCGGCCAGATCGCCCGTCATCTCGCCGCCGAACACGGTACCAACCGCATCACCATCGTCGACAGCGACCCCGCTCTGGTCCGCCGGATCACCGAGGCCTATGACGTCGGCGGCGTCACCGGCTTCGCCTCCCATCCGGATGTCCTCGAACAGGCCGGCGCGCGCGACGCCGACATGGTGATCGCCGCGACCCAGTCCGACGAGGTCAACATGGTCGTCTGCCAGGTCGCGCACACGATCTTCTCGGTCCCGCGCAAGATCGCCCGCCTGCGGGCGCGTGCCTATCTCGATGCCATGTATTCCGATCTCTACTCGACCGAGAACCTGCCGATCGACGTGGTGATCTCACCCGAGATCTCGGTCGCCGAAGCCATCCTCCAGCGCCTGCGCGCGCCTGCAGCCTTCGACATCGAAGGCTTCCTCGACGAGAGGGTCCAGCTCCTCGGCATCGCGCTCGATGCGGAGTCGCCGGTGCTCGACACGCCGCTGCGCCAGCTCTCCGATCTCTTCCCGACGCTCCGGGCCGTGATCGGCGGCGTGCGCCGCGGCACGCGCTTCTTCGTTCCCGCGCCCGAGGACCAGCTCTTCGCCGAGGACCAGGTCTATGTCTTCACCGCGAGCGAGGACGTCCCCCGTGCGCTCGAGGTCTTCGGCAAGCGCAATATCACGGTCGACCGGCTGCTGATCATCGGTGCCGGCAACATCGGCCTCGAGCTCGCCCGCAAGCTCGAGGCCGAAGCCCCGAGACCGCATGTCAAGATCATCGAGAGGGACCGCCAGCGCGCCGAGGCCGCCGCCGATGCACTCCGCCGCACGGTGGTCCTTCATGGCGACGGGCTCGACCTCGAGATCCTCGCCGAGGCCAATGTCGCCTCCATGGATGCGGTGATCGCCATCACGGAGGACGACAAGACCAACATCCTTTCCTGTCTCCGCGCGAAATCGGAGGGTGCACGCCTCACCGTCGCCCTCATCAACGACCCCACCCTCGACGATCTCGCGGAGGAGATCGGGGTCGATGCCTGGGTCAATCCGCGCTCGACCACGGTCTCCTCCATCCTGCGCTACATCCGCCACGGTCGCATTCGCTCCGTCTATTCCATCGCCGACGGCGAGGCCGAGGTGATCGAGGCCCAGGTCCTCCACACCTCGCCGATCGCCGGCCAGTTCGTGCGCGATGCCGAGATGCCGAACGATGCGATCTTCGGGCTGATGCGCAAGGGCGACCGCATCATTCGACCGATGGGCGCCACGAAGATCGAGGAAGGCGACATCCTCACCATCTTCGCCAAGCGCGAGGCGGTTGCGGAGGTCGAGCGTCTCTTCCAGGTCGGGCTCGATTTCTTCTGATGCCGCGCCTGGGCCTGCCCTCGCCGCGCGGCACCGGAAGCCCGATTATCGTCAGCGGCAAGCTGCCGGCCTTCCCGGCGATCCTGCTGGCGGCGGCGGGCCTGATGCTCGTGCCGGCAGCACACGCCGCCCAGCTCGAGGACTGGCGCGTGGCGCGGACCTTCCTGTACCACGGTGGTCTCCTCGCGGTTGTCGCGATCATCCTCGGCATCGGGCTCGCGAACTATCGGCCATACCGGGCGGAGCGCTACCAGCTCCTCACCCTGCTTCTCAGCTATCTCCTGCTGCCGCTGGCGCTCGCCCTGCCGGTCCGGGCGCTGACATCGATCCCTTTTCACGATGCCTGGTTCGAGATGCTCTCGAGCCTCACCACCACGGGTGCAACCGTCTTCGACCGGTACTGGCTGGTGGCGCCGTCGATCCATCTCTGGCGGGCGCTCGTCGGCTGGGGAGGGGGGCTGATGATCCTCGTCGCCGCCTTCGCGGTGCTTGCGCCCCTCAATCTCGGGGGCTTCGAGATCGTCCACCGCGATCGCGCCGATGCCGAGGGCAGGCGCAGCCCCTCGCTCGACCTTGCGCGGGAGCGGATCCGGCGCTCCATCCGCACCATCGCGCCTGTCTACGCCGTCTTCACCTTCACGCTCGCGGTGCTCCTGATGATCGCCGGTGACGAGCCGATCGTCGCTTTCTGCCATGCGATGGCCACCGTCTCGACGAGCGGCATCTCGCCGGTCGGCGGCCTCGCCAATGGTCCGGGCGGCATCCCCGGCGAGGCGATGATGGCGGTCTTCCTTCTGCCTGCCGTCACCCACCACATGCTGTCATTCCGGCTGTGGCACTGGCGGCAGCTGTCGTTTGGCGACCCGGAGATCCAGCTCATGCTGATCGCCGTCCTCGCCGTCACCGCCGTGCTCTCGCTGCGTGCCTTTCTCGGCGCGGTCGAGGCGGAGCGCGCAACCGATCTCCTCACCGCCGGCCAGGCGCTCTGGGGCAGCCTCTTCACTGTTCTCTCGCATCTCACCACCACCGGGTTCGAGAGCCGGCACTGGATGACGATGGAGACCTGGTCAGGCCTCTCGGCGCCGGGGACCATCCTGCTCGGCGCGGCAATCATGGGCGGAGGAATCGCCACCACCGCCGGTGGCGTCAAGCTCCTGCGCCTGCATACCCTCTACCGGCACGGCATGAGCGAGCTCGGACGTCTCGTCCATCCCTCCAACCCGGGACGGCGCAGTGGCGCCGCCGGCACCTTCACATCCGCTGGCACCCGCATCGCCTTCGTCTTCCTCATGCTCTTCCTGATCTCGATCGCGGTGGTCACGATCGCGCTTGCCGCGACCGGCATTGCCTTCGAACGCGGCCTTGTCCTGGCGGTCGCAGGCCTCACCACCACCGGCCCCGCGATCGCCATCCTGGACGACGGAACCACCTACCGGGAACTGGGCCCGGCGGCGCAGGTGATCCTCGGCGCGGCGATGATCATCGGCCGGATGGAAGCCCTCGTGATCATTGCCCTTTTCAATCCGGCCTATTGGCGTAAATGAGGCAGCATCCGGCTTGTGCCGGGAAATCGTGGTCGCGCACTGGAAAAGGGAAGGGGGGCGCACCATAATCTGGGTTCAACGAGAACAGGGACGATGCCATGGCATCGTCGAAAAATACTTCAGCTAAAAGGCTTGAAAATGGCATCGGACAAGCAGAACCTGCAGGACACCTTTCTCAATCACATCCGCAAGGGAAAGGTGCCGGTCACCATTTTCCTGATGAACGGCGTGAAACTGCAGGGCGTGATCACCTGGTTCGACAATTTCTGCGTCCTCCTCCGCCGTGACGGCCAGTCCCAGCTTGTCTACAAGCATGCGATCTCGACGGTGATGCCATCCCAGCCGATCACCCTCTACGAGGCGGAAGATCAGTGAGTTGATGACCCGGATGCGGTGCCTCGTCCTGCATCCCGACATTCGCGATCGCGCCGACACGCGCGA
>JAJUJF010000065.1 GCA_029265455.1 Paracoccaceae bacterium
GAGACCGGCGAGATCCTCGGCTCGGTGATGGGCGTCGATCATATCCGCGCCTTCAATGATCCCGAACGGGGCTCGTCGCTCTGGTGCCTCGCGGTCGCGCCGCAGGCGCCGCATGCCGGGGTGGGGGAGTCACTCGTCCGCCGGCTCGCGGAGCATTTCAAGGCGCGTGGCGCCGATTTCATGGATCTTTCGGTACTGCACGACAACGAGAGCGCGATCGCGCTTTACGAGAAGCTCGGCTTCAGGCGCGTGCCCGTATTCACGGTGAAGCACAAGAACCCGATCAACGAGCGCCTGTTTGTCGGGGAGACCGATGAGGGGCTCAATCCCTATGCGAAGATCATCGTCGACGAGGCCCGGCGGCGCGGCATCAATGTCGAGGTCGTCGATGCCGAGGGCGGCTTCTTCCGTCTCGTCTATGGCGGACGTTCGGTCCGCTGCCGGGAGTCGCTCAGCGAGTTCACGTCCGCCGTCGCCATGTCGATCTGCGACGACAAGCGGGTGACGCGGCGCATCGTCGAGGCAGCGGGGGTACGTGTGCCGGATCAGGAGGAGGCGCGGGACCGGGAAAGGGTGGCGGCCTTCCTCGAGCGCTGCGGCGCGGTCGTCGTCAAGCCCGCGCGCGGCGAACAGGGCAAGGGGATTGCCGTCGGGCTCAGGAACCTCGAGGCGGTGGAGAAGGCGATCGAGCAGGCCCGCACCGTCAGCAACGAGGTTTTCCTCGAGGAATATTTCGAAGGCGAGGACCTGCGGCTGATCGTGATCGACTACCGCGTCGTCGCGGCAGCGCTGCGACGGCCGGCACGGATTGTCGGAGACGGCCGCTCGACGGTGCGGACATTGATTGAGGCGCAGAGCCGGCGCCGTGCCGCGGCTACGGGTGGGGAGAGCCGGATTCCGCTCGACGCCGAGACCGAGCGCTGCGTGGCCGAGGCGGGGCTCGGCATGGACGACGTGCCGGAGCAGGGCAGGGAGATCCTGGTGCGCAAGACGGCGAATCTCCATACCGGCGGCACCATTCACGATGTCACGGCCGAGACGCATCCGGAACTGGTGGAGGCCGCGATCCGCGCGGCGCGGGCGATCGAAATCCCGGTCACGGGCATCGATTTCGTCGTGAAGAGCCCGCGGGAACCCGATTACGTGTTCATCGAGGCAAACGAGCGGCCGGGACTGGCCAATCACGAGCCGCAGCCGACGGCCGAGCGGTTCATCGATCTGCTCTTTCCGCTCTCGGTGCCTGCCCCGGCGCGCGAGGCGCAGCGGCGCGGGGGCCACTAGACGTGCCGATGCAAGGTCTCATCGACATCGACTACCTGGCCCATCAGCTCAAGGCGCTGCTCGCGATCGCGAGTCCGACCGGTTACACCGATACCATCGTACGCCATGTCTGCGGCGAACTCGAGGCGCTCGGGGTGGGCTATGATCTCACCCGGCGCGGGGCGGTGCGCGGGCATCTCAGGGGCGCGAGCCCGGCCGGGGCCCGCGCGATCGTCTCGCATCTCGATACCCTCGGCGCACAGGTGAAGGCACTGAAACCGAACGGCCGCCTTGCCCTCGTGCCGATCGGCCACTGGTCGGCACGGTTTGCGGAAGGGGCCCGGACGACGATCTTCTCGGAAAAGGGCGTATACCGCGGCACGATCCTGCCGCTGAAGGCGTCGGGCCATACCTATGGCGACGAGGTCGATGCGATGCCGATCGGCTGGGATCATGTCGAGCTCCGGGTCGATGCCTATGCCAACACGATAGAAAACCTGGTGAAACTCGGGATCGAGATCGGCGACATCGTCGCGATCGATCCGCAGCCGGAGTTCCTCGACAACGGCTTCATCATTTCCCGGCATCTCGACAACAAGGCCGGGGTGGCGGTGATGCTGGCGGCGCTGAAGGCGCTCGTGGACGGGCCGCAGCTGCCGGTCGACATGTTCTGGCTCTTCACCATTGCGGAAGAGGTCGGCCACGGCGCGGCCTCGATCCTGCTGCCGGATATCGCCTCGATGGTGGCGGTGGATAACGGCACCTCGGCGCCGGGCCAGAACTCCTCCGAATTCGGCGTGACGATCTCCATGGCCGACATGACCGGGCCGTTCGACTTCCACCTCACGCAGAAGCTCGTCGATCTCTGCCGGGCGAACGACATCCGCTACCAGAAGGACATCTTCCGCTACTACCGCTCCGACAGCGCCTCGGCGATCGAGGCCGGGGCGGACGTCCGCACGGCACTTGCGACCTTCGGGGTCGATGCGAGCCATGGCTACGAGCGGATTCACATGCATGCCCTGCGTTCGCTTGCGGAGCTGCTCACCGTCTATGCCCGGAGCGACGTCGAGATCATGCGCGACCGTTCCGCAGTCGCGGGGCTCAAGGGCTTCACGCGCCAGCCTTCCGAACCGGCGCCGGATGCCCTGAAACCCGACAGCGAATTGCCGGCAGAGGGTCGGTCGCTGCCGGATGAACCCGCGGAATAGCAGCGGCGGCCAATGGGCGTGACGGGAACGCCTCCAGCGGCTAATCCGGGCGGGTGACTCGGGAGTATCGCCCTGGTGGTAGAGACGCTCAACACGGTGATCCTGTCCGACAGCCCGCGCGGCCTCCGCGCGGGGGCGGGCCTCTTGCGGCGGGGCGAACTCGTCGCCTTTCCGACCGAGACCGTCTACGGGCTGGGCGCGGATGCGGGTGACGACCGGGCGGTGGCAAAGATCTACGCGGCGAAGGGGCGGCCGAGGTTCAACCCTCTGATCGCTCATGTGGCGGATGCCGAGGCAGCGGAAAGGCTTGCGGTCTTCGACGAAGAGGCACGGCGTCTGGCGGCGGCGTTCTGGCCGGGGCCGCTGACGCTGGTGCTGCCGGTCCGGGAGGGGGCGCGGCTGTCGTCGCTGGTGACGGCGGGGCTTCCGACCGTCGCGCTGCGGGTGCCGGCCCATCCGCTCGCCCATGCCCTGCTTGCCGAATTCGGTGGGGCGGTGGCGGCGCCTTCGGCCAATCCTTCGGGGCGGGTGAGCCCGACCACGCGCGAGCATGTGATGGAAGGTCTCGGCGGACGGATCGCGGCGGTGTTCGAGGGCGGCGCCTGTCCGGTGGGGGTCGAGTCGACGATCCTGGGGTTCGGCGAGGGGGGACCGCGACTGCTGAGACCGGGCGGAGTCCCGGCCGAGGCGATTGCCGAAATCCTCGGGCGGATGCCGGTGCCTGCAGGGGCAGGCGCGATCGAGGCGCCCGGGCAGCTTGCCTCCCATTATGCGCCGGCGGCGACGCTGCGGCTCGATGCGGCGGGGCCGACGCGGGAGGAGGCCTGGCTCGGGTTCGGGCCGGTGGAGAGTCTGCAACCGTCGCTCAACCTCTCGCCCGCGGGCGATCTCGCCGAGGCGGCGGCCAATCTTTTCGCGCATCTGCGGGCGCTCGATGCGATGGCGGCGGCAGCGGGGCTTTCCCGGATCGCGGTGGCGCCGATCCCGGAGCAGGGGATCGGGGTGGCGATCAACGACCGGCTGCGCCGCGCCGCCGCGCCGCGGGAGTGAGCCAGGGGAACGGTGGCGGGACCGTGGGCCGATGATGCCCACGCGTGAAAACCCCATCAACCTGTTGAATTTCATAAACAAAAGGAAGTTACCCCAGGGTTAACGGCCCCCGGACCGGATCATCCGGAACTCCGCGCCTGCCGTGTGCGTCCTCCACCGATGCCATCCCCGCGTGGATGGAACGGCGCTCGGGCGGCATCCGTTGGGCAGGCACCGGGCTGCCTGGAGGCGGCCTGTCCGGATCAGGGGAGAAGGACCATGCGAACCATCGTTCTTGCCGCTGCGGTCGCCGCGGTTGCCGGGACTGCCACCGGAGCCTTCGCTCAGGAAGCGACACTGTCCGAGGCGGATGTGCAGAACTTCATCGAGACAATGACGGAAGATGCGCAGCGCATCATGGAAAGCGGCGACTGGGAGGGGATCCGTAACTGGATCGAGCAGAACGTGGCGGAGGAAGCCCGGATCACCGTGAGCGGAACGGTGGCGGGTGTCGGCGCGCCGTCGCTGCGCTATGACCTCGTCGCGACGCGGGACAACGTGATGGCGATCGGCGGCATGATGCTCGCGGGGCCGCATGGAGCAGGTGCGATCGAGGATTTCATCCTGACCAGCGAGATCGAGCATATCGCCCTGCTGCCGAATGGCGAGGCGGTGGCGAGCGTGCGTTTCCATGAATCGGGCGGGATAGCCCTTCCCGAGGGCGCAGAAGGCGGTGACACGCCCCGCTCGCTGAGCTTTCACAGCAGCGCCAGTTGCGACCTGCGCCTTGCCGGCAGCGGCGAGGACCTGCGGATCACGGTCATGGCCTGCCTGGCGGCCACGACGATGTAGCGGTGTCAGCCGATCAGGGCGAGGGCGGGGAAGGTCTCGAGCAGCCAGAACGAGAACTGGGTGAACCAGCCGGTGAGCAGCATCACCCCGACGCCGACGAGGAGGACCCCCATCGCCCGCTCGATCACCGGCATGTGGCGCCTCATCCGCGCCATCACGCCCATGGCGCGGCGCAGGAACACGCCGGCGAGCAGGAAGGGCACGCCGAGCCCGATCGCGTAGAAGCCCATCAGCATCATGCCCCGGCCGACCGACCCGTCCTGGGCGGCGAGTGCGAGGATGCTGCCGAGCACCGGGCCGATGCAGGGAGTCCAGCCGAAAGCGAAGGCAAGGCCGAGGACATAGGCCCCGAGCGCGGTGCCGGTTTCGGCCCTCGCCTCGAGCCGGGCCTCGCGCTGGAGGATCGGCAGGCGCAGGATTCCGAGGAAATGCAGGCCGAAGGCGATGATGACGATGCCGGCGACGACTGCCATCTCGCGCTGGTAGGCGAGGAGGAGACTCCCGAAGGCCGAAGCCGCGAGGCCGAGGAACAGGAAGACCGTCGAGAGCCCGAGCACGAAGAAGAGCGCGGTGCGGGCGACACGGGCATCCGCGCCGCGCCGTTCACCGACCTCGTCGAGCGAGGCGCCCGCCATGTAGGCAAGATAGGGCGGCACGATCGGCAGGACACAGGGCGAGAGAAACGAAAGCACGCCGGCGAGTGTCGCCACGGCGAGCGCCGGCAGCAGCGTAGCGTCCCAGAGGTCGATCCCCAACATCCCCATGGATCCCGGTTGTTGCGCAGATGTACCTAACGTGTCGTCGGCTCCGCGTCATCCCGGGCGGCATAACATTGGCGTGGACGGGGTGGAACGGGGGGCGGCGGCGTGGCGGGGCATGGACAAGCCGGGCGGACGGGCCGTAGAGGAGCGGGATGACTTGGGATGCCGAACTCGATGCGCGCGGGCTCCTCTGTCCGCTGCCGGTGCTGAAGGCACGCAAGCGTCTCGCGGCGCTCGGGCCGGGGCAGGTGCTGCGGATGCTCGCCGATGATCCGGCGGCGCTGATCGATGTGCCGCATTTCTGCGCCGAGCAGGGACATGACCTTGTCGGGCAGCGGGAACTCGGAGGACGGGAGCAGGAATATCTGATCCGCAAGGGCGGGTAGGGCCCGCAAGCCCTGCAGGCAGATTGCCTGTCGACGAGGATCAGCCGGCGCGGGGAGGGGAAGACGGCGCAGGAGATCATGCGCCGCTTCCGCAGGCGGAGCGCGATGGCGGGGCGGATCAGAGCCCCTTGGAGCGGTAGCTCGTGGCGACGCGGCCGATCGAGACGAGATAGGCGGCGGTGCGCAGGTCCTCGACATCCTTGCGCCCGTGCCAGATCTCGCGCATCTCCTGGTAGGCGGTGCGCATCGTGTCATCGAGACCGGAGCGCACGAGGTCGATCTCGCCCGCGCCGCGCACGTATTCCTTCTTGAAGACGTCCGAGAACCCGGCCGTGAGTCCCGCGCTCTGTGCCACCCGCTCGAGCTCGGCGATGAGCAGGGCGTTCTGCGCCTCCTGCTGGCGGCGTTCCATCCGGCCGAAGCGAATGTGGCTGAGATTCTTCACCCATTCGAAATAGCTCACCGTCACGCCGCCGGCGTTGACGAAGAGGTCGGGGAGGATCACCTTGCCGCGCTTGCGCAGGATCTCGTCGGCCCCGGACGTGATGGGGCCGTTGGCGGCCTCGACGATGAGGGGCGCGCGGATGCGCTCGGCGTTGTCGAGGTTGATCGCCGATTCGAGCGCCGCCGGGATCAGGATGTCGCATTCGGCCTCGAGCCAGTCGGCGCCATCCTCGTGGAAGGTGCCGCCGGGGAAGCCGCGGACGCCGCCGCAGGCGTTGAGATGGGTGCGCAGGAAGTCGATGGCGAGACCGTCCTCGTTGACCACGGCGCCGTCGCGCTCGATCACCGCGACGATCCGGCAGCCGTCCTCTTCGGAGAGGAACTTGGCGAGGTGGTAGCCGACGTTGCCGAGGCCCTGGACGATGATCCGCTTGCCCTCGAGCCCGCCCTTCAGCCCGGTGCGGGCCACGTCCTCGGGATGGCGGAAGAATTCGCGCAGGGCGTACTGCACGCCGCGGCCCGTCGCCTCGGTGCGGCCGGCGATGCCGCCCGCGTGCAGCGGCTTGCCGGTGACGCAGGCCGACGCGTTGATGTCGGTGGTGTTCATCCGCCGGTACTGGTCGACCATCCACGCCATCTCGCGCTCGCTCGTGCCCATGTCGGGGGCGGGACCGTTCTGGGACGGGCTGATCAGGTCCCGCTTGGCGAGTTCGAAGGTGAAGCGGCGGGTGATCTGTTCGAGTTCGTGCTCGTTCCAGTCACGGGGCTCGATGCAGAGCCCGCCCTTGGCCCCGCCGAAGGGCACGTCGACGAGGGCGCAGTTGTAGGTCATCAGCGCCGCCAGGGCCTCGACCTCGTCCTGGTTGACGGCGAGGGAGTAGCGGATGCCGCCCTTCACCGGCTCATGATGTTCGGAATGGACCGCGCGGAAGCCGGTGAAGGTGTGGATCGCGCCCCTGAGCCGCACGCCGAAACGCACCACATAGGTCGAGTTGCAGACCCGGATCTTCTCCTCGAGGCCGGGGGAGAGATCCATCAGCCGCACCGCGTGGTTGAACATGATGTCGACGGATTCGCGAAAACTCGGCTCGCGCAGTGGTGCGTTCATGGTCTTCCCCTCGTGCGATCACGGAACCGGATCGAACATCCCGATCAAAGCACAGGCCGTCATGCCGTTCCAATGGCGATCGGGACAGGAGCCACGGGAACGGCAGCGGAAGGTCAGACGAAGCGCGCGACCTCGGCCCGGATGTCGCCGACGACGGCGCGGAGCAGCTCCGGGTCGTCGCATTCGCCCATGATGCGGACGAGGGGCTCGGTCCCGGACTTGCGGATGACGAGGCGGCCGCGGCCGTCGAGCCGCGCCTCGGCCTCGCGGATGCTTGCCTGGACGCTCTCCTCCTCGAGCGGGCGCGCACCCTGGCGGAAGCGGACATTCTCGAGGATCTGAGGCACCGGAGTGAATACCTGGGCCAGTGCGCTCGCCGGCTGGCCGGTCTCGACCATCGCGGCGAGGAACTGGAGCGCCGCGATCAGCCCGTCACCGGTGGTGACGTAATCGGTCATCACGATATGGCCGGACTGCTCGCCGCCGAGATTGTAGCCGCCCTCGCGCATTGCCTCGACCACGTAACGGTCGCCGACGGCGGTGCGCAGGAGGGAGAGGCCCTTGCTCGCGAGATGACGCTCGAGCCCGAGATTGGACATCACGGTGGCGACGAGCGTGCCCTTGGCGAGGCGGTCCTCCGCCGCCCAGCGGCCGGCGATCAGCGCCATCACCTGGTCGCCATCGGCGATCAGGCCGCGTACGTCGATGATCATCACCCGGTCGGCGTCGCCGTCGAGGCTGATGCCGAGATCGGCGCCCGTCTCCAGGACGCGGGCGGCGGCGCGCTGCGGCCGGGTCGAGCCGCAATCGCCGTTGATGTTGAAACCGTTCGGCTCGACCCCGACGGGGACGACCT
This sequence comes from Paracoccaceae bacterium, assembly GCA_029265455.1. Lineage (GTDB taxonomy): Bacteria > Pseudomonadota > Alphaproteobacteria > Rhodobacterales > Rhodobacteraceae > Amaricoccus. Next base: position 7,908 of record JAJUJF010000065.1, read on the forward strand.
CCGCACCGAGTTCCCACAGCACCTCGGGCGCGGTGCGGTAGGCGGCACCGTTCGCGCAGTCCACGACGATCTTCAGCCCGTCGAGCCGCTGGCCGCGGGGGAAGGTGGTCTTGGCGAATTCCATGTAGCGGCCGCGGCCGTCCTCGATCCGGGTGGCACGGCCGATGCGGTCGGGCTCGGCCAGTTCCGGCTCGCGGTCGAGGCGGCGCTCGATCTCCTCCTCGGTCGCGTCGGAGAGCTTGAACCCGTCGGGACCGAAGAACTTGATGCCGTTGTCGTGGTGGGGGTTGTGCGAGGCGGAGATCATCACGCCGATGTCGGCCCGCATCGATCGGGTGAGCATGCCCACGGCCGGCGTCGGCACCGGGCCGAGCAGGAATACATCCATGCCGACCGAGGTGAAGCCGGCAATGAGCGCCGTTTCCAGCATGTAGCCGGAACGGCGGGTGTCCTTGCCGATCACCGCGCGCGGGGAATGGCCATGATGGCCGTGATTGATGAACTGCCGCCCGGCCGCCTGGCCGAGGCGCAGCGCCATGTCGGGGGTCATCGCGCCGGCGTTGGCGCGGCCGCGCACGCCGTCGGTGCCGAAGAGCTTCCTTGCCATGGCGCTTCCCGTAGCATCCGCGCGGCGCGCTGCCTAGTCCGAGCTTCGGCCGAGGTGAACGGCGGGTTGCGGCGGAGATTGCAGGGGCTTAGGTGTAGCCGCGAAACAGGAATCCGGGCAGGAAGGCGATGCAGTCGCTCATACAGATCATCCTCCTCATTCTCGACGTGGTCTGGTTCATCGTGATCGCGCATGTCGTGATGAGCTGGCTCATCAACTTCAACGTGCTCAACCGGCATCAGCAGCTCGTCTGGCAGATCTGGACGGGGCTCGAGCGGTTGCTGGAGCCGGTCTATGCGCCGATCCGGCGGATCCTGCCGAACATGGGAGGGCTCGACCTCTCGCCGCTCGTGGTGCTGATCGGCATCTATGCGATCCGGATCATCATCATCAACAACGCGCCGGCGCTGATCCACGGCATCTGAACCGGCGCCGGCAGGGCCGATATCCGCCGCTGGTCGGGCAACCGGTCGCGGCTGCGGCCATCGGATCCATGGCGAGCAATGCGCCGGCATCATGCCGGCCCCCGCGCGCGCGGCTCTTGTGGCGCCGTCCCCCCTGCATACGTCGCAGTGCAGCATCATGAATCACTGGAGAAGGAGGACCGGGGTGCGAGCCACCCCGGAGTGGAGACTGCATGGCTCACTGGAGCGAGACCGGTAACGCGGAACGGCCTGGGGCCGGGGCTGCGATCCGGCGGGTTACGGAGAGGATTGCCGAGGCGATGAGGCGCTACTGGTGGTACCGGGCGACGGTGAAGGAGCTCGAGACCCTCAGCGATCGGGACCTGAAGGACATCGGCATCAACCGGTGGAAGATCCGTGAGGTCGCCCGCGCCGCGGTCTACGGGCGCGACTGAGGGACATTCGATCTCTCGCGCATCACGGCAGGGGCCGCTCCCGGGAACGGGGCGGCCCCTTTTCGTTCAGCGCCGGTCACGCGCGGCGAGGAGCCGCAGGCGAAGGGCGTTGAGCTTGATGAAACCGGCCGCGTCCTTCTGGTCATAGGCGCCGGCGTCCTCCTCGAAGGTGACATGGGCCTCCGAGTAGAGGGATTGCGGCGAGGACCGGCCGACGACGTTGACCGAACCCTTGTAGAGCTTGAGCCGGACCGTGCCGCTCACGCGTTCCTGGGAATGGTCGATCGCCGCCTGCAGCATCTCGCGCTCGGGCGAGAACCAGAAGCCGTTGTAGATGAGCTCGGCATAGCGCGGCATCAGCTCGTCCTTGAGATGGGCGGCGCCGCGGTCGAGGGTGATCTGCTCGATGCCGCGATGTGCGGCGAGGAGGATGGTGCCGCCCGGCGTCTCGTAGATGCCGCGCGACTTCATCCCGACGAAACGGTTCTCGACGAGGTCGAGCCGGCCGATGCCGTGCTTGCCGCCAAGCTCGTTGAGACGGGTGAGGAGCGCGGCGGGCAAGAGCGATTCGCCGTTGACGGAGACGGGATCGCCCTTCTCGAAACCTACCTCGATGTATTCGGGGGTATCAGGCGCGTCCTCGGGATGGACGGTGCGCTGGTAGACGTAGGCGGGCGCCTCCTCGGCCGGATCCTCGAGCACCTTGCCCTCCGACGAGGTGTGGAGAAGGTTCGCGTCCACGGAGAAGGGGGCCTCGCCGCGCTTGTCCCTGGCGATCGGGATCTGGTTCGCCTCGGCGAATTCGATGAGTTTCGTCCGGGAGGTGAGCGACCATTCCCGCCAGGGCGCGATGACCGTGATCGACGGATCGAGCGCATAGGCGGAAAGCTCGAACCGGACCTGGTCGTTGCCCTTGCCGGTCGCGCCGTGGGCTACCGCATCGGCGCCGGTCTCATGCGCGATCTCGACAAGGCGTTTCGAGATCAGCGGCCGGGCGATCGAGGTGCCGAGGAGATACTGCCCCTCGTAGACGGTATTGGCGCGGAACATCGGGAAGACGTAGTCGCGGACGAATTCCTCGCGCAGGTCCTCGATGAAGATGTTCTCGGGACGGACGCCGAGGAGCTCCGCCTTGGCGCGCGCGGGTTCGAGTTCCTCGCCCTGGCCGAGATCCGCGGTGAAGGTGACGACCTCGGCGCGGTACTCGGTCTGGAGCCATTTCAGGATGATCGAGGTGTCGAGACCCCCGGAATAGGCGAGGACGACCTTCTTGATGGCGGACATGGGCGCGCTCCACTTCACGAGAGACCGGGAGCGGGCTTAGGCGGATTTCGTCCGCGCGGCAAGCGGGGCTAGTCCTTGGCCGAACCCGGTTCCGCAAGCTTGCCATGAAGGCGCGTGGTGAGGCCCGCGGGCGTGATTTCGGCAAGCGCCGCCTGCAGCTTGTTCGACCAGCCGGTGACGACGTCGCCCGAGCCCTTCATCATCGCGTCGAACCCCTGCCGCGCGACGCCTTCCGGATCGGCCGTGGCCGCCTGCGCGAGTTTCGTGTCCTCGAGGCCGCCGCGGGCGAAGAATTCCGTATCCGTCGGTCCCGGCATCAGACAGGTGACGGTGACGCCGCTCTCGCGCAATTCCTCGCGGAGGGCGAGAGCGAAACTGTCGATATAGGACTTGGTGGCGTTGTAGACGGCCTGATAGGCACCGGGCATGAATCCGGCGATCGAGCCGGTGAGGAGGATGCGCCCTTCGCCCTGCCGGACCATCCCGGGCGCGATGCGGTGGACGAGGCAGGTGGTGCCGGTGACATTCGTGTCGATGACACGGCGGATTTCGTTCCAGTCCTGGTCGACGAAGGCATGACCGAGGCCGCGGCCGGCATTGGCGAGGAGAGCGGCGACCGGACGGCCGGCGGTGGCGGCGACGAGTGCGTCCACGCCATCTGCCGTGGCGAGATCGGTCTCTACAGGTTCGATCCCGATGCCGGGAGTGGCGAGCCGGCTGGCGGCCTCGCTGATCGCGGGTTCGTCGGCGGCGATCACGAGATCGAAGCCGTTCACCGCACAGATGCGAGCGAGTTCGTAGCCGATGCCGGTCGAGGCGCCGGTGACGACGGCGAGGGGGCGGGAATCGGGTGTCATGGCGGATCCTCTGGCAGGAGGGGCTTTCGGGCGAACCTCTCGGAGGCACTGCGGTTCCCGGTCGCACGGGCGGTGGAACCCGTGGCCTGTGGCGCCGTTTGCAAAGTTCTGACGTCGAATGCCCCTGTCCAACGGAGTTTCGAGGCGATGAAGAATCCCTGGATGAGCCTCTGGCTCAGCTCGGCAAACAGCGCCGCCGGTGCTGCCCGCGGCTTCTGGACGGCCGAGATGCGCCGCCAGCAGGCGGCGCTGGCAAAGGCCGCCACGCCCAGGAAGAAGCCGAAGGCGAAGCGGTCTGCAAAGAAGCGCGGCTGAGACGGCGCCCTGGATAGGAAAGGGCGCCGGAACTCCCGGCTGTCTCAGCTTTCGGGCGCGAGGCAGGCCGGGCAGCGCCGCGCTCCGGGGTCTGCCCGCAGGCGGCCGACCGGGATCGCATCGCCGCAGACGCAGCAGCGGCCGAAGTCGGGCCTGTCCATCCGGTGAAGGGCGGATCGAAGGCGGGCGGCGCGGGCTGCACGGCGGGTGGAGGCGGCCCGTGCCGCCTCCCGATGGAATGCGGCGTCGGCCTGATCGGGATGGTCGCCGGGACTGCGTTCGATCCGTGCACGCGTGAGCTCCGCGGCATGTTCGGCCGCATCGACTTCGGCGAGACGATGGTGAATGAGGGAGGCGATCTCCCGTTGCTCGTGTTCGGTCATGGTCCTTCTCTGTCTGGCCTACCCAAGCGAACGGGGGCGGCGGGCAGGAGTTCCGGGCGGGTTCCGGCACCGGCCGGTCGATGCCGATGGCGCGCCGGAAGCGGCTGATCCGGACCGCTTGCGGCTTTGCATCCGGCGCCCGCCGACGGTAGAGACGAACATGAGGGCTGTCGGGCGAGGACCCGGTGCCGCAGCGGGACGGGCTCCGTGGCGGACACGATGCGAGGCGACGGCCCGCTGCGCCGGAGCGGAAGGCGAGGCGAAATGACGAGCGCGTTTCTGGAGGGTGTGGCCGAAGCGGCGTCGGCGCTGCGCGACCTGATGGAGCCGACGCCGCTCCAGCGCAACGTCTACCTGTCGGATCGCTATCAGGCCGATATCTGGCTGAAACGCGAGGATCTCGCGCCGGTTCGCTCCTTCAAGCTGCGCGGAGCGCTCAACGCGATGCGCAAGGCGGTGGCAGCGGGCGAGCGGCGTTTCGTCTGCGCTTCCGCCGGCAACCACGCCCAGGGCATGGCCTATGCCTGCCGGCATTTCGGTGTGGAAGGCGTGATCTTCATGCCGGTGACGACGCCGCAGCAGAAGATCGGCAAGACCCGCCAGTTCGGCGGCAGCAATGCCGAGATCCGGCTGGTGGGTGACTATTTCGATACATGCCTCGCCGCCGCGAAGGAGTTCTGCCGGGAGGAGGGAGCGCGGTTCCTGTCGCCCTTCGATGATCCCGACGTGATCGAGGGACAGGGGACCTGCGCGGTCGAGATCCTTGACCAGCTTCCCGAGGGCGTGTTGCCCGACATCGTGGTGGTGCCGGTCGGCGGCGGCGGACTTGCGGGGGGAATGGTGCCGGTCCTCGCGGCGGGAGCGCCGGACGCTTCGGTGAGACTCGTCGAGCCGGCAGGCGCCCCGTCGTTGCACCGGGCGCTCGAGTCCGGCGGGCCGGTGACGCTGCCGAAGATGGACAATTTCGTCGACGGGGCGGCGGTCGGGCGAACCGGAGATCTGAATTTCGCCCTGCTGAAGGATCGCCGCCCGGACGAGGTGGTGATCGCGCCGGAGGACCGGATCTGCGCCACCATGGTCGAGATGCTGAATGTCGAAGGCGTGGTGCTGGAGCCGGCAGGTGCGCTGGCGATCGATGCACTGCGCGATCTCGATGTCGCCGGCAAGACGGTGGTGGCGGTGATTTCCGGCGGGAATTTCGATTTCGAGCGGCTGCCCGAGGTCAAGGAACGGGCGCTGCGCTGGGAGGGGCGGAAGAAGTACTTCATCCTGCGCCTGCCGCAGCGGCCGGGTGCGCTCCGCGACTTCCTCGGACTGCTCGGCGAGGGCGACGACATCACCCGGTTCGAGTATCTCAAGAAGTCGGCGCGGAACTTCGGCTCGGTGCTGATCGGCATCGAGGCACTGAAGGAGCCGGACTTTCCCGGGCTCTGTGCGCGGATGGATGCGGCGGGGCTCACCTATCAGGATATCACCGATGATCCGGTGATCATGAATCTGGTGGTGTGATGAAGCTCAACCGGATCGAGTACGAAGGGCCGGAGGGAACGCCGCTCGTGATCGTGCACGGGCTGTTCGGCTCGGCCCGGAACTGGACGGCGATCGCGAAGCGGCTTGCCGCCGCGCGACCGGTGGTGGCGGTCGATCTCCGCAATCACGGGGACAGTCCCTGGGACAGGGCGCACGGCTACGAGGAAATGGCGGCCGATCTCGGCGAGGTTGTCGCGGATCTCGGCGGCAAGGCGGACATCCTCGGCCATTCGATGGGAGGCAAGGTGGCGATGGTGTTCGCGCTCGCGCAACCCGATGCGGTGCGGCGGCTGATCGTGGCGGATATCGCGCCTGTCGCCTATGAGCACACGCAGATCGGCTATGTCGAGGCGATGCAGGGCCTCGATCTTTCCGGCCTGACCCGGCGAAGCGAGGCCGATCGCCGCCTCGCCGCCTCGGTGCCGGAACCGGGGGTGCGCGCCTTTCTCCTCCAGTCGCTCGTCCTTGGCGAGGGGGAGCCGTCCTGGAAGCTCAATCTCGACGTGCTCGGCGCGGAGATGCCCCGGATCATGGGATTCCCCGAGGTCGAGGGCCGGTTCGAGGGGCCGGTGCTGTTCCTGCGCGGCGGCGCGTCGGACTATGTGCAGGACTCGCATGCGGAGGCGATCCGGGCGCTGTTCCCGCAGGCCGAGATCGCCGCGCTCGCGGGTGCCGGACATTGGCTCCATGCCGAGCAGCCGCAGGCTTTCGCCGAGGCGGTGAACGCGTTCCTGAGCCGCTGAGCCCGGTCTTTTGCCGCTGGACGCCACGCGCCGCCATTGCTAATGAGCGCGTCGTGCCGGTGTAGCTCAGCTGGTAGAGCACGTCATTCGTAATGATGGGGTCGGGGGTTCGAGTCCCTTCACCGGCACCACCTCCACAGCAAGTTCCTGCTGTCCGGGCGAACGCGCGCCCGCCGGCTTTCCGCGCAGGCGGCAGCCTGGCGCGGTGGATGGCGACGACCATGCTGTGAGGCAACGGCCTGTCGGCATTGCCATGCGCCAGTGACGGATCCTGCCGCCTGACATGCGCCCTGCAACGCGCGGCGCGACGTCCGGGTGACTAGTACTTTGGGAGAGGTCGCAAGAGTATTTCTTGACGCGGAACCGCTGCGAAGAAAAAAATCATGACTGCCTGATCACCGTCGGACAGGCAGGACCCGGCCGAACTCCGGATGTCCGATGTCCGATCAAGTCTGAAATCGAATGGTCGCGCCAAGCACGCAGTGAATTCTTGCGCCGAAGTTCAACTCGAGCCCGTGGTCCAGGCGCCCCGGCGCCCGAGAAGAACGCAACTGCGGCGCACTGCCAGAGCCAGGACTACCGGCGATGGCAGGATTTTCGCCCTGCCTCGAACAGGACCTTCGAGCCCTTACCTGCAAGAGGGCCACGACGTTCCATTGCGAGGCTCTTGGCAAGGCCAGCGACACTCCAGGACCTCAGCGCAAGGAACCCATTCGATGAGACTGTTCGACAAGCTGCCCTGGCTTGCCTGCCTGCTCGTGGCCGGAGCCGCCGCTCCGGCGATTGCCCAGGAGGCGACCGAGGCTCCGGCCGCCGAAGCGGCGGCAGGCATCGTTTCCGGCATCGATTCGGGTGACACTGCCTGGATGCTGACCTCGGCACTTCTGGTGCTCTTCATGATCCTGCCCGGCCTCGCCCTCTTCTACGGCGGGCTGGTGCGGACAAAGAACATGCTCTCGGTGCTGATGCAGTGCACGATCATCACTGCGACGGTGATGGTCCTCTACGTGCTCTATGGCTACTCGCTGTCCTTCGGCGGGTCGGAGAGCGCCTTCTGGGGCGGGTTCGCCAAGGTCTTCCTTGCCGGGGTAACGCCGGACTCGGAACTGGGCACCATTCCCGAGCTTGTCTTCGTCTCCTTCCAGATGACCTTCGCCTGCATCACCCCCGCTCTCATCGTCGGCGGTTTTGCCGAGCGGATGCGCTTCCGGGCGGTCATCCTCTTCGTGATCCTGTGGGTCACCTTCGTCTATTTCCCGATCGCCCACATGGCATGGGACGAGAACGGCCTCTTCTTCGGCTGGGGGGCGCTCGACTTTGCCGGCGGCACGGTCGTCCATATCAACGCCGGCCTCGCGGCGCTGATCGGCGCACTCATGGTCGGGCCGCGCATCGGCTTCCGCCGGGAGGTCATGCCGCCGCACTCGATGACGCTCACCCTCGTCGGCGGTGCGATCCTCTGGGTGGGATGGTTCGGCTTCAACGCCGGTTCGGCGCTTTCCGCCGGCAGCGGGGCCGCGCTCGCGATGATCAACACCATGGTGGCGACGGCCGGCGCGATACTGAGCTGGGCCGGTATCGAGGCGGTCCTGCGCGGCAAGGCGTCGATGCTGGGCGCAGCCTCGGGCATGATCGCGGGCCTCGTGGCGGTCACGCCGGCGGCTGGTTTCGTCGGCCCGCTCGGCGCCATCGTCCTCGGGGCGGCTGCCGCGGCCTGCTGCTATTTCTTCGTGCAGGTGGTGAAGGAGCATTTCCGCTACGACGACAGCCTGGATGTCTTCGGCATCCACGGCATCGGCGGCATCGTCGGCGCCATCGGTACCGGCTTCCTCGCCTCCTCCGGGCTCGGCGGCGTCGGCTATGAAGAAGGGGTGGGCATGGGGGCGCAGATCATCACCCAGATGATGGCGGTCGGCGTGACCATCATCTGGTGCGGCATCGTCTCCTTCATCCTCTACAAGCTCGTCGACATGATCGTCGGCCTGCGCGTGCCGCCGGAGGCAGAGCGCGAGGGTCTCGACCTCGTCGAGCATGGCGAGCGCGCCTACGTCTACTGACGTCGTGATCACGTGACGGCGTGATCGCCGGCCGGGAGCGCCGGTGCCCCCGGCCGGCCCTGGAATTGCAGCCTCCTGCGCGGACGCCGGCATCCGAGCCTTGCCGGAGTGTCGACGTCGCAGGCGCGTCAGGAAGACCGGGTCTCTCCCGCGCGTCGTCGGTAGCAGGTGAGGAAGGTGAGCGGACAGGCGTTTCCCGGACCGATGTCCCGTTCCTCGCGCTGATGCTCGATCCAGTCGCCGGGGTCGAACCGGGGAAAATAGGTGTCACCCTCGATCGCGGCGTGGATATAGGTCAGATACAGGATGTCGACCCGCGACATGAGCGCGCGGAAGATGTCCGCGCCGCCGATCACGGCAATCTCCGGAACATCGCCTGCCGCCCGAAGGGCGTCGTCGATACCGTGGGCCACGACACAACCCTCGGCCACAAACGCCCGGTCGCGGGTGACGACGATGTTGCGGCGCTGCGGAAGCGGATGTCCGATCGATTCGTAGGTGCGCCTGCCCATCACGATTGGCTTGCCGAGGGTCATGCGCTTGAAATGCGCAAGATCGGCCGGAACGTGCCATGGCAGGCGGTTGTCGCGGCCAATGACGCGATCGGGGGTCATCGCGACGACGAAGGAAATCAGTGGGCGATCCGGAGTCATGGCTTCTCAGTACCA
>JAJUJF010000162.1 GCA_029265455.1 Paracoccaceae bacterium
AGTCCGAAGAGCTTGCGGGCCGCCATGTGCGGGCCCGGCGCGTTGACGGTTTCGACGGAGACGAGGTGATCGCCGCGGAAGCCGAGCACCGTCTCCACCGGCCCCTCCTCGGGAAGGACGATCTGCCGGTCGGCGCGGGAAGCCAGGCCGGCAATCTGCAGCTTGAGTTCGCCCTGGTCGCTCCAGAACCACGGGACGGCGGCATAGGGCCGGGTTTCGCCGGTGACCAGCTGGCGGGCGACGTGACGGGCATGGTCGACCGCCGCCTGGACCGATTCGAGACGGATACGGCTCCCGTCCGGCCCGGGGACCGAGGCGCAGTCGCCGATCGCCGAGATGGCCGGATCGGCGGTCCGCAGCGACTCGTCCACGGCGATGCCGTTCTCGACCGCAAGACCTGCCTCGGCCGCGAGTTCGGTATTGGGGACGACGCCGGTCGCGATCAGCACGAGATCGCCGCCGACATGCTCGCCCGTGGCGAGGGTGACGCCGCTCTCCGCTCCGGGGGGGCCGATCGTGGCGGCGAGGGATTCGAGGAGGATCCCGGCTCCGGCGGCGCGGTGGGCGTCGAGAAACCGCGCCGAGATCGGCGGCGACACCGCGCGGGCCATCAGCCGGTCCTGCGCCTCGATCACCGTGACCTCGACTCCGGCCGCGCGGGCGACGGAGGCGAATTCGAGGCCGATGAAGCCGCCGCCGATCACCACGGCGCGCCGGATGGCGGGCAGGCGGCGGCGGATCGCCTCGGCATCCGCGAGGGTCCGGAGGCCGACGACATGCTCCTGGTCCGTGCCGGTGACGGGCGGCATGCTGTTGCGGGCGCCCGTGGCAAGGACGAGATGGTCGTAATCGTGGCGCCTGCCATCGGCGGTCAGGACCTGCCGCGCCGCCCGGTCGAGCGCCACTGCCCGGGTCGATTCCAGCACGCGGATGCCGGCGCTTTCGTAGAAGGTGGCCGGCTTCAGCAGGAGCCGGTCCGGGTTGCCTTCCTTCATGTAGGTCTTCGAGAGCGGCGGGCGCTGGTAGGGCAGGCCGGGCTCGTCCCCGATCAGGGTGATCGCGCCGGCGAAACCCTCCTGCCGCAGGCTCGCGGCAAGCTGGAGCCCGCCCTGACCGGTGCCGATGATCACCACGCGGTCGATGCCGCTGCCGCTCATGTCTGGTCCTCCATGTCCGACCTTTGACCACGGATTGTCCGCCGCGGGAAGAGGATGCCCGCGCGGCCGCCGATCCTCGGTACGGTCCCCCGCGACCGTGGGCGGAAGGCGCCCACGCGTGAAAACCCCATCAAGTCATTGAAATTGATGCAGAACGGAAGATTACTCAAGGGTTAATTCCGGGCCGCGCCCGTGGCGTGGCCGGGGCCGGGCCTGCTGCGGCCGCGGGAGCAGGAACGTCTCCCTGCGCCGGCAGTTGCATGTCAGGATGCCGGTGGGGCAAGGGGAGGTTCTCCATGAAGATCACCGTCAATGTCGACTGCACGCCGGAGGAGGCGCGGACCTTCCTCGGCCTTCCGGACGTGCAGCCCATGCAGGAGGAATTGCTGCGCGAGCTGCAGGACCGGATGATGGCGAATATCCGGGCGATGGACCCGGAAGAGCTGATGAAGATGTGGATGCCCGCCTCGATCAAGGGATGGGAGCAGTTCGGCGAGATGTTCGCGAAGATGATGGGCTCGGCCAAGCGCGGCTGAGTCCGGATTCCCGAGGAACCCTCCTGCGGCTGTCCGGTTTTCGCAGCGAAGCGAGACAACGGAGGAGGGTTGGACATGGCGAATCTGCAAAGGATGCTCGGCGCGCTGCTCGCGTCGCGGCTTTCCGGCCGGGGCGGGCGTGGCGGTTTCGGGCGCGCGACCTCGGTCGGGCTCGGCAGCGGGATGCTGCGGGGCAAGGCGGGCCTCGCGGCGCTCGGCTATCTGGCCTATCGCGCCTACCGCAATCACCAGTCGAGCCAGGGGGCAGGCACCCGCGCAAGCCACGACGTCGGTGCCGCGGGCGGCGGCGGAAGCCAGTCGCTCGGCGCCCGGATCGGCGATGTCATCGACCGTTTCACCGGCGGTGGCGGCCAGGCAAGCGGCGGGGCAACTGCCGGGAGCTGGAAGGACGGCATGAACGGGGCAGGGCCCGAGCCCGAGCCCGAGCCCGAGCCCGAGGCGGAGGCGGAGGTGAGTGATGCCCGCGCGCTCCTGCTGATCCGGGCGATGATCGCGGCGGCCCAAGCCGATGGCGAAATCTCGGCCGACGAGCGCGCGCGCATCATCAGCCAGCTCGACGCGGAGGAGGCCGATTCGGAGGACCGCCAGCTTCTGGAGCGCGAACTCGCCGATCCGAAGCCGCTCGACGAGCTGCTGCGCGAGGTCAGGGACCGCGATACCGCGCAGCAGTTCTATCTCGCGTCGCGGGCAGCCGTGGATGGCAGCGCGCCGACGCAGAAGGCCTATCTCGACTATCTGCGCCAGCGCCTCGGGCTTGCCGATGACGAGGTGGAGGCGGCGGAGAATCTCGCCACCTGATCCGTGTTCCGGCGGGACCGAGCGGGTGCCGGCCATCGTGTCTGCCCATGCACCGGCGATGGTCCCGCCGGGAAGGCTCAGCCGCGGATTGCCTCGAGGAGGCGGTGGACATGATCGGGGTCGGCCTGGGGCGTGATGCCGTGGCCGAGGTTGAAGATATGGGGCCCGCCGCGGAAGCCGTCGACGATCCGTTTCGCCTCGCGGGTCAGCGCCTCGCCGCCGATGACCATGAGCAGCGGATCCAGATTCCCCTGCACGCAGGTTCGCGCCTGGAGCCGCGCGCCCCAGTAGGGATCGACGGAGGTGTCGAGCGCGAGTCCCTCGACGCCGGTCTCGTCGAGGAAGCGGGCATAGTTGCCGCCGGCGCCACGGGGGAAGCCGATGACCGGCACGCCCGGCGCCGCCGCCCGGAGACTCTCCACGATCCGCCTGACCGGCGCGATCGCGTAACGCTCGAACCACGGGCCGGGCAGGGCGCCGGCCCAGGAATCGAAGAGCTTGACCACTTCCGCCCCCGCCTCGATCTGCGCGAGGAGATAGGCGGTCGTCGCCTCGGTGATCCGGTCGATCAGCGCGTCGAATCCCGCCGGGTCGCGGTAGATCATCTCGCGCGCGGGCGCCTGGTCCGGCGTGCCGCGTCCGCCCACCATGTAGGTCGCCACCGTCCACGGCGCGCCGGCGAAGCCGATCAGCGTCGTCTCGGGCGGGAGTTCCTGCCGCAGGATGCGCACTGTCTCGTAGACCGGCGCAAGCGTTGCGTCGATCTCGCCGACGGGACGGAGGCGTGCCACTTCCGCCGCGCTCGTCACCGTCGAGAGGCGCGGCCCCTCGCCCTCGACGAAGCGCAGGTCGGCCCCGAGCGCCTGCGGCACCAGCAGGATGTCCGCGAACAGGATCGCCGCGTCGAAGGCGTAGCGGCGGATCGGCTGGAGCGTCACCTCGGCCGCGAGTTCGGGATTGTAGCAAAGGTCGAGGAAGCTCCCCGCCTTCTCCCGGGTTGCACGGTATTCGGGCAGGTAGCGCCCCGCCTGCCGCATCAGCCAGACGGGCGGCGGATCGACCCGCTCGCCCGCAAGTGCCTTCAGGATTGCCTTCTCCGCCATGATCCGCCCGCTGCCGTTGTAGTCGCGCGACCTTGGGCTATAAATCCGCCGTTGAAAAGGACGCCCCATGGATCATCTCCCCTCTCCCGACCGGCCGCTCCGCATCGGCACCCGCGGCAGCCCCCTCGCCATCGCCCAGGCGCACGAGACGCGCGCGCGGCTGATGGCGGCGCACGGGCTGCCGGAGGAGGCCTTCGCGACCGTGGTCATCACGACGACCGGCGACCGGGTGCAGGACCGCTCCCTGTCCGCGATCGGCGGCAAGGGTCTCTTCACCAAGGAGATCGAGGAGGCGCTGCTCAGGGACGAGATCGACATCGCCGTCCATTCGATGAAGGACATGCCGGCGGAGCAGCCGCCGGGCCTTGCCATCACCACGCTGCTGCCGCGGGAGGATGTGCGCGACGCCTTCGTCTCGCTCGGCGACGACACGCTGCTGACGCTGCCGGAGGGCGCGGTGGTGGGGACATCGAGCCTGCGCCGGCGGGCGCAGCTCATCCACCGCCGCCCGGATCTGCGGACGGTCGAGTTCCGCGGCAATGTCCAGACCAGGATGCGCAAGCTCACGGAAGGCGTCGCCGATGCGACCTTCCTGGCGATGGCGGGGCTGAAACGCCTCGGCATGCTCGAGCTCACGCGTCATCCCGTCGATGCCGCCGACATGCTGCCGGCGATCGCGCAGGGCGCGATCGGCATCGAGCAGCGCGAGGCGGATGCCCGGGTGCGGGCGCTGCTCGAGCCGATCCACGATGCCGAGACCGGGCATCGCCTGGCCGCCGAACGGGCATTCCTGCGCACGCTTGACGGGTCCTGCCGGACGCCGATCGCCGGCCTTGCCGAGTTGTCGGGGGGCGATCTTCATCTGAGGGGCGAGATCCTGCGGCCCGATGGCAGCGAAGCCATCGCGGGCGAGCGCCGTGGCCCGGTCTCAGATG
>JAJUJF010000149.1 GCA_029265455.1 Paracoccaceae bacterium
AGTTCCTCGACGATCCGCTCGATGATGTTGTCCTCGACGGTCTGGTGGTAGGGGGTCACGTCCCGCCCCTTGCCGCCGTAGAAATTCGCCTTGCGGATGTCGAGCGGGTCACGGCCGAGGCGATAGGCGATCTCCTCGATCATCCGCTCGGCAGCGATGACCCCCTGCGGACCGCCGAAGCCCCGGAAGGCGGTGTTCGACACCGTGTTGGTCTTCATCGGCCGTGACCGCAGCCGCACATGGGGATAGAAATAGGCGTTGTCGGCGTGGAAGAGAGCGCGGTCGGTGACGGGGCCGGAGAGGTCCGACGACCAGCCGCAGCGGGCGATGAAGGTCCCGTCCACCGCCTCGATCCGCCCCTCGTCGTCGAAGGCCACATCATAATCGATGACGAAATCGTGGCGCTTGCCGGTCGCGACCATGTCGTCGTCGCGGTCCGGACGAAGCTTGACGGCGCGGCCGAACTTCTTCGCGGCAAGGGCAGCCGTCGCGGCGAAGAGGTTCATCTGGCTCTCCTTGCCGCCGAACCCGCCGCCCATGCGCCGGACCTCGACGGTGACCGCGTTCGAGGGGACGCCGAGGACATGGGCGACCATGTGCTGGGCCTCGCTCGGGTGCTGGGTCGAGCAGTGGACGAGGACATCCTCGTCCTCGCCGGGGATGGCGAGCGCGATCTGCCCCTCGAGGTAGAGATGGTCCTGGCCGCCGACGCGCATCCGGCCGGTGATCCGGTGAGGCGTGGAGGCAAGCGCCGGCTCGACCTCGCCGCGTTCGAGTTTCAGCGGATCGGTGACATGCGGGTAGCCCGCCTCGATCGCCTCGATCGCGTCGATGGCGTGGGGGAGGGGGCGGTAGGTGACACGCGCGAGCTTGGCCGCGCGGCGGGCGGCGTCGCGGGTCTCGGCCACGACGGCAAAGAGCGGCTGGCCGTGGAACTCGACGCGCGACTCGGCAAGGAGCGGCTCGTCGTGGCGGCCGGTCGGGCTGATGTCGTTGACGCCGGGGATGTCGGCGGCGGTGAGCACGCCGACGACGCCGGGCGCGGCGCGAACCTCCGCGAGATCCATGGCCTCGATCTCGCCGTGCGCGATCTCCGCGAGGCCGAGATAGGCGTGGAGCGTGCCGGCCGGCTCGGTGATGTCGTCGGTATAGTCGGCACGGCCGGTCACATGCTTGATCGCCGAGTCATGGATGCGGTCGGCATGGACGCCGCCGCTGATCTTCACGTCCTGTTTCATGGGATCCTCCCTCAGGCCGTCGCCGCCAGCATCGCGCCGGCATGATCGTGGTAGAAGCGGCGGAACAGGTTCTTCGCCACCAGCATCCGGTACTCGGCCGAGGCCCGCCAGTCGGAGAGCGGCGTGAAGTCGCGCGGCAGTTCCTCGGCCGCGGTGGCAAGACTTGCCTCGCAGAAGGCGCGGCCGATCAGGGCTGCTTCCGCCGCCTTCGCGCGTTTCGGGGTCGCCGCCATGCCGCCGAAGGCGATGCGCGCGCCGGTGATCGTGCCGTTCTCGACGGTGAGGTTGAAACCGGCAGCGACCGAGGAGATGTCCTCGTCCCGGCGTTTGGATATCTTGTAGGCCGCGTGGAGGCTTCCGGGCCTCGTGCGCGGCACGGTGATCGCCTCGACGAATTCGCCGGGTGCGCGGTCCTGCTTGCCATAGGCGATGAAGAACTCCTCGAGCGGGACCTCGCGCCGCGTCTCGCCCTTGCGGAGCGTGATGCTGGCCCCGAGGGCGATCAGCGCCGGCGGCGTGTCGCCGATGGGCGAACCGTTGGCGATGTTGCCGCCGATGGTACCGGCATTGCGCACCTGCCAGCCGCCGATCCGCAGCCAGTAGTCGCGCAGATGCGGAAAGGCCTCGGCCAGCGCCGGTTCGAAGTCGGAATAGGAGACGCCGGCGCCGATGGTGACGCGATCCGTCTCCACCCGGATCCGGCGCAGTTCCGCGAGATGACCGGTGAAGACCGCCGGCGTGATCGGGCGCAGGAACTTCGTGACCCAGAGGCCGACATCGGTGGCGCCGGCGACGATGGTTGCCTCCGGCGTCTCCTCGAGGACGCGGGCGAGGTCATCGACATCGGCGGGCAGGATCGCGCGTTCGCCGTCCTTCTCCACCACGACCCGCGCGTCATCGGCAAGTGCCTTCAGCCGCGCGGCGTTGTTGTCGCGTTCGCGTGCGAGATAATCGGCCGAAGGGCTGCCATGCGCGGAGACGGCGCGGGCGGCGCGGACGATCGGCTCGTAGCCGGTGCAGCGGCAGAGGTTGCCCTGGATCGCGGTCTCGATCTCCTCCTCCGTGGGATCGGGATTGCCCATCCAGAGCGCGTAGAGCGCCATCACGAAACCGGGCGTGCAGAAGCCGCACTGGGTGCCGTGGTTCTCGACCATCGCCTGCTGTACCGGGTGCAGCCTGCCGCTCTCGCCGGCGAGATGCTCGACCGTGATCACGTGGCAGGAGTCGAGGGAGGCGAGGAAGCGGATGCAGGCATTGATCGGCTCGTAGACCAGCCCCGCATCGGTCAGCCGGCCGACGAGCACGGTGCAGGCGCCGCAATCGCCCTCGGCGCAGCCTTCCTTGGTGCCCCGCAGCCTCCGGTCGAGCCGCAGGAAGTCGAGAAGCGTGTCCGATGGCGAAACCCGGTCGAGACGGATCTCCCCGTCATTGAGCAGGAAGCGGATCTCTCGGCGGACGGGCGTGCCCTCATCCTGGCGCATGGCTTGTCCTCCCTTGTGCGGGTTTTCCCGCGTCAATGGAGATTAGGCACGAGGCCGTGCTTGCGAATAGCAGGCCAGTCGTTTCAGTCTTTCAACGCCACGTATATAATCATCCGGCGCGGCGGGAGGGAGACTTGCCCTATCTCGAAAGCATCCGGGTCTTCGTGCGGGTGGTCGAGCTCGGCTCGATCACCGCCGGCGGACGTGACCAGCGGCTGACGCCGGCGGTCGCCTCGAACCGCATCCGCGACCTCGAGCGACGCCTCGGCGTGCGGCTCCTCAACCGCACCACCCGGAAACTCACCCCGACCGAGGTCGGCCGCGTCTTCTACGAGCGCGCCCGCGCCGTCATCGACTCGCTCGAGGAGGCGGAAGCCGCGGTCGCGGGCTTCTCCGGCCGCCCGCGCGGGGCGCTCCGGGTGATGGCGCCGCTCGGCGTCGGGCGGCGGATCATCGCGCCCCTCGTGCCGCTCTTCGTCGAGGCCTACCCGGAGGTCGAGGTGCGGCTGAGACTCTCCGACCGGCGGGTGGACATCCTCGAGGACCAGCTCGACGTCGCCTTCTTCGTCGGCCGCCTGCCGGATTCGACGCTGAAGCTGCGGACCATCGCCGAATGCGACCGCGTGCTCTGCGCGTCGCCCGACTATCTCGCGCAGGCAGGCACGCCGCGGGTGCCGCAGGACCTGCTTGACGGGCACAACTGCCTCCTGCTGCGCTTCCCGCGGTCGCCGGAGTATTTCTGGACGCTCGAGACGCCGGAGGGTCCGCTCAAGCTCGAGGTTTCCGGCCGCTATGACGCCGACGACGGCGACGTGCTCACGACCTGGGCGCTCGACGGGCGGGGCATCGTCAACAAGCCGCGGTTCGACGTGGCCGAACATCTCGCGAGCGGCGCCCTCGTCGAGATCCTGCCCGAGACGCCGCCCGTTCCCTCCCGGTTCGGCTGCCTCTATCCGCACCGCAAGCTCCTCGACCCCAAGGTGCGGCTCTTCACCGAATTCATGGCACCGCGCTGCCGCCAGATGGTCGAACGCGCAAGTGGCGCACGGGCCGGAACCACGGCGGCGCCCGGCTGACGGGGCGGCGCATCCCGCCATGCCGCGCCCGCCACGATCTTCGTTGTCCAGGAAGCAGGAAAGGGACAGAACATGCTCGCAGCCGCCGCCCGGCCGATGGTGCGGATCGTCGACCGCTATCTGCCCGACGCCTACATCTTCGTTCTCGTCCTCACCGTCATCGCCTTCCTCGCGGCGGTCCTCGGGGAGGGGCACTCCCCGGTCGCGGTGGCGCAGATGTGGGGAGACGGGTTCTGGGAACTCCTCTCCTTCTCGATGCAGATGCTGCTCGTGCTCGTCACCGGGTTCATGCTCGCGATGACACCGCCGGTTAAGGCGCTGCTCTCGGCGCTTGCGCGGCTCGCCGCCTCGCCGGGTGCGGCGATCGTCGTCGTGAGCCTCGTCTCGCTCACCGCCTCCTGGATCAACTGGGGGTTCGGCCTCGTCGTGGGCGCGCTTTTCGCGAAGGAGGTGGCGCGCCGGACCGAGGTCGACTACCGGCTGCTCGTCGCCTCCGCCTATTCGGGCTTCCTCGTCTGGCACGGGGGACTTGCCGGCTCGGTGCCGCTGTCGATCGCGACACCTGCCCATCCCTTCGAGGGGATGATCGGCATCATCCCGACCTCGCAGACGATCTTCGCCTTCTACAACGTCGCGATCGTCGTCGCGCTCTTCATCGCCGTGCCGCTCGTCAACCGGGCGATGATGCCGCCGCCGGAGGAGAGCATCTATGTCGACCGTGCGAAACTTGCCGAACCCGATCTCGACATCGGCGGCCGCGAGCGTCCGGCGGACTGGCTGGAGACGAGCCCGATCCTGTCATGGCTGATCGGCGCGGCGGGCCTCGTCTGGATCGTCACCTATTTCGCGCAGGGCGGCGGGCTCACGCTCAACACCGTCATCTTCATCTTCCTGATCTTCGCGATCATCCTTCACGGCTCGCCGCGCCGCACCCTCATCGCGCTGCAGGAGGCGGTGCGCGGCGGAGCGGGGATCGTCATCCAGTTTCCCTTCTACTCGGGGATCATGGCGATCATGGTCCAGTCGGGCCTCGCAGAGTCGATCTCGGTCTGGCTCGTCGGCTTCGCTTCCGAGGTGACGCTGCCGTTCTGGACCTTCCTCTCGGCGGGGATCGTCAACTTCTTCGTTCCCTCGGGCGGCGGCCAGTGGGCGGTGCAGGCGCCGGTGATCCTGCCCGCGGCCGAGGCGCTCGGCACCGATTTCGCCCGCGCCGCGATGGCGATCGCCTGGGGCGATGCCCGGACCAACATGGTGCAGCCGTTCTGGGCGCTGCCGCTGCTCGGCATCGCGGGATTGCAGGCGAAGGACATCATGGGCTTCTGCCTGATGCATCTCCTGATCTCGGGGGTGATCATCTCGATCGGGCTCGTCTTCCTCTGACGGGAACCCTCCGGGCGCCGGTCCTGTTGTCGGACATGCCGCCCGGAGATTGCCATGGCCCAGCAGGTCCCGATCGATGCCGAAACCGTCCTCGCCGCCACCGGGGAGGGCCCCGTCGAGATCGCCGCCCCCGACATCGCCTGGCGGCGGATCGTCCTCGCCAACGTCGTGTTTCTCGGTCCGGCGGATGCGGGCGACCGAGGCTGGGTGCTCGTCGATGCAGGTGTCGGCCCCTGTGCTTGCGTGATCGAGAAGGCGGCGTGGCAACGGTTCGGCGAAGGGGCACGACCGGCGGCCATCGTGATGACCCATGGTCATTTCGACCATGTCGGCGCGCTCGAGGAACTCGCGGAACGCTGGGATGTGCCGGTCCATGCCCATCCGGCCGAACGCCCGCATCTCGACGGCACCGCGGATTATCCGCCGCCCGATC